>NZ_JAYMHD010000034.1:0-258825 GCF_035656535.1 Streptomyces sp. H51 | reverse complement strand
GACAGCGCCTTGCGCAGCGCGTCCCTGGCGTCCTCCGGACCCACCGTCAGAACGGTGACCTCGACATCATCGTCCGCATTCTCCTTGATCTGCAGCGCCTGCTCGACCGCGTACTCGTCCAGCTCGGAGAGCAGACCGTCCACGTCGTCCCGGTCGACGGTCAGGTCATCGGCGAAGTGCCGGTCGCCAGTGGCGTCGGGCACGTACTTCACAGTGACAACGATCCTCAAGCTCACGCCGGCTCTCCTACTGCATCGTCTTTTCAGTGCTGCCTGCTTGCAAGGCAGCATAGGCGCCACAAGCGGCCGATCCCGATCGGGGCGATCCGCGCTCCGAGCGAAATATTACTCGCCAGTACACCCAGATGGTTCCCGCTAAGCAAGCGCTTTGAACTGTGACCTGTGCAACGCAGCGTAATCGGAACCGCGGAGCCTTGCGAGACGAGTGAGCGGCCGGTCAGTCGCGCAGGCCGCTGAAGCGCCCCTGGTGGTAGAGGAGCGGCCGTCCGGGGCCGGTGGGATCACCCAGGACGACCTCGGCCACGACGATGCGGTGGTCACCCGCGGGCACCCGCGCGACGACCCGGCACACCAGCCAGGCGAGGACGTCGTCGAGGACCGGGACGCCCTCGGGCCCGTCGCGCCAGGCGGTGGACGGACCGAAGCGGTCGGCTCCGCTGCGGGCGAAGGTGGCCGCGAGCTCCTGCTGGTGCTCGCCGAGTACGTGGACCCCGAGATGTTCGGTCCGGGAGATCGCCGGCCAGCTCGAGCCGCCGGTGCTGACGCCGAAGGACAGCAGCGGGGGCTCCGCGGAGACGGAGGTGAGGGAGGTCGCGGTGAAGCCGACCGGGCCCGCGGCACCGCGTGCGGTGATCACCGCCACTCCGGCCGCGTGCCGCCGGAAGGCGGAGCGCAGCAGTTCGGGAGAGGCGAGCTGGGGGGCGGTGAGATCGGGTATGGCCGTCAAGGGGCTGTCCTTCTGCGGTAAGTGCCGTCGGGGTCCGTGGCTGCTCAACAGCCCGGACAGCGCGCGCTCGCGGTGCGGACGAGGTCGACGTGGACCCGCCCGTGGAGAAGCAGTTCTGACGGCATACAGTCAGACTGACGATAGGTGGTGCGCGCAGTCAAGTACGTCCCGTCATGTGGGAGCCTCACCACACGGCCGCTCCCGTCAGACCGCCTCGCCCAGCGCGGCGATGACGTCGGCCTTGCGGGGCAGGCCGGTGGCGCGCCGGACGACGCGGCCGTCGGCGTCGAGGACCAGCACGGTCGGCGTCTTGAGGATGCCGAGGTCGCGGACGAGGCCGAGATGGGCCTCGGCGTCGATCTCGACGTGGGTGACGCCCGGGACCAGCCCGGCCACCTGGCCGAGGATCCGCCGGGTGGCCCGGCAGGGCGCGCAGAAGGCGCTGGAGAACTGCACCAGGGTGGCGCGCTCCCCGAGCCGCTCACCCAGTTCGGCGGGGCCCAGCCGCCTGCCGTCGTCGCGCCCTCGCACACGCACCCTCCCGCTCCGCCGCCGACGCGGCACTCCGCAGCCGCTCACCGCCGCGAGCACCGCCACGCACACCATCGGTCCGGCAGGCACACCACCGGACCGGTCACGAAATGCACAAGCGTCCACGAGACCGCGGACATTCCCGTCTGCCGTCGTCCTGTCCTGCGCACCGGGCGGAGCCGGCGTCCGAGGTACCGCCGCCCGCTGCCGCGGGTGACGGTGCGCGCGTGGGGGCGGGAAGGACCGGAAGGACCGCGAGGTGGACCACTGGGGCGGGCGTGACGAGGATCTCGCCGCGCCCCGGCACTTAGGCTGGCCCCCGGGCCGTTCTTCGGGCACGATCTGCCACAGGCCGTAAACCTACGGCAGCGTAACTTTCCGCCGGGACATCCCCTGCCCGGCAGAGAAGGAAGGGCTCACCCCGTCCATGGCAGAGCTTGTCTACCGTCCCGTCATCGGCCTCGCGCTCACCCTGTTCAAGGCGTGGGACCTGAAGATCGACTGCAAGGGGTCGGAGAACATCCCGCGTTCGGGCGGCGCTGTCCTGGTGAGCAATCACATCAGCTACCTCGACTTCATCTTCGACGGACTGGCGGCACTCCCGCAGAAGCGCCTCGTCCGCTTCATGGCCAAGGAGTCCGTCTTCCGCCACCGGATCTCCGGCCCGCTGATGCGCGGGATGAGGCACATCCCGGTGGACCGCAAGCAGGGCGAGGCGGCCTACGAGCACGCGCTGAACTCGCTGCGGTCCGGTGAGGTGGTGGGGGTCTTCCCCGAGGCCACGATCTCGCAGTCGTTCACACTCAAGAGCTTCAAGTCGGGAGCCGCCCGCCTCGCCCAGGACGCGGGCGTGCCGCTGATCCCGATGGCCCTGTGGGGCACCCAGCGGCTGTGGACCAAGGGCCACCCGCGCAACTTCAAGCGCAGCCACACCCCGATCACGATCCGGGTGGGCGAGCCGGTGGAGGCCCCGCGCGACCAGTACGCCGGGGCGATCACCCGCCGCCTGCGCGAACGGGTCCAGGAGCTGCTGGAGGCCGCCCAGCGCGCCTACCCGGTGCGCCCCAAGGACGCCGACGACACCTGGTGGATGCCGGCCCATCTGGGCGGCACGGCCCCGACCCCGGAGCAGGTGCGGGAGTCGGAGTCGCGCTGAGGCACGCCGGTTCAGCCCGCGGCCCGCGGCGCGCGCACCTCGATCCGCGCGCCCGGGCTGAACTTCTCCAGCAGTTCGGCGAGTTCGTGCGCCGCCGCCTCGACGTCGGCGACCGGCACCGGGGGCAGGCTCTCCAGGAGGAAGATCGCCGAGGTGGTGGTCCCGGTCAGCCGGGTGCGCGGGCCCTGGCGCCAGTTCCAGCGGCGGCAGGTCACTCCCGCGTCGTCGCGCCACACCACCTCCCCCGCGTCCGGGTGCTCGACGGCCTCCTCGCCGCCCGACATGGTCACGAAGTCCTCGTCGCCCGTGGCCCGCACGAGGCGCATGCCGCCCTCGACGCGGTCGATGTCCTCGCCGCCGACGGGGATCAGGTGGGCGACGCTGACGGCGTTGTAGAGGTCGACGAGCAGGTTGATGCGGGGCAGTCCGGCCTCGGACAGGGCCCTCTTCGCCAGCGCCTCCGCGGAGTTGCGGGTGCGTGACGGCTTGGAGCCGAACGCCGTGTAGACGGCGCGCCAGGCGGCCATGTGCGGGTCCTCGTGCGGCGGGCGTCCGTCCAGGCGCGCGGCCAGGCGCCGGGCCGCGTCGTCCAGGAGGGCCGCGCCGGCCTCCGTGCTCGGGCCGTTGACCAGGCCGTGCGCCTCGATCGCGACGTGGGTGAAGCCGGGTGCGAGGGCGCGCACCTCGTCGGACACGGTCAGCGTGAGGGTCATGGTTCCTGGTCCGCCTTGCCTCAGAGTTCGGTGGGGAGGTTCCGCCACAGCGAGCGCCGGTCCGGCGCGGTTCGGAGCGCGCCGAGCACAGCAGGGTGCGGTTCAGCATACAGAACCGGATAGTCCACCTCGCTGCACTCCGGGTCGGGGACCCAGGCCAGACGCTCACCCTCCAGGGAGAACCGGGCGTCCACGCCCGGCTTGTTGCCGCGCGGGTCCTGCCGGTGCCAGGCGCCGTGGAAGCGGACGGCGACCAGGCCGTGGACGGCGTACCCGCTGCCGTCGTCGTGCCGCAGCCGTTGGTAGCACAGCGCGGTGGGGATGTCCTCGGCCCGCAGCAGGGCGGCCAGGGCGTGCGCCTTGGCGTAGCAGATGCCGGTGCGCTGTTCCAGGACGTCGGAGGCGCGCCAGGTGACGCGTGGATCGCCGCTGTCGCCGGAGTGCGGGACGCCGTCGCGTACGAACTCGTAGGCGGCCCGCGCATAGGCATACGAATCCTCGACGCCTCCGGCGAGCCGTGCGGCCGTGTTCCGCACCACTGGACGATGGTGGTCGATGACCTCGTCAGCGGCGAGATATGCGGAGAGGTCAGGGGTGTTCTGGATCAGCTCCATGCCCGCAGAGCATAGGAATGCGATCACCCGAGAGTCAATGACTTTTCAGGTGACCGCATATCTATGCATCCATGCGCGCTAGTGCGCCATCTCCTCCTTGAGGGCCGCCAGGAACGCGTCCACGTCCTCCTCGGTGGTGTCGAACGCGCACATCCAGCGCACCACGCCGGCCGCCTCGTCCCAGAAGTAGAAGCGGAACCGCTGCTGCAGGCGCTCGGCCACGTCGTGCGGGAGCCTGGCGAAGACGCCGTTGGCCTGCACGGGATGAAGGACCTCCACGCCGTGCACCGCGCGCACGCCCTCGGCCAGGCGCTGGGCCATCTCGTTGGCGTGGCGGGCGTTGCGCAGCCACAGGTCCTTGGCGAACAGTGCCTCCAACTGCACCGACACGAAACGCATCTTGGACGCCAGCTGCATCGACATCTTGCGCAGGTGCTTCATCCGCCGCACCGCGTCCTGCTCGATGACGACGACCGCCTCACCGAACAGCGCGCCGTTCTTCGTGCCGCCCAGGGAGAGGATGTCGACGCCGACCGCGTTGGTGAAGGTCCGCAACGGCACATCCAGACTGGCCGCGGCGTTGGCGATCCGGGAACCGTCCAGGTGCACCCGCATGCCGCGGGCGTGGGCGTGCTCGCAGATCGCGCGGATCTCCTGCGGCGTGTAGAGGGTGCCGAGTTCGGTGCTCTGGGTGATCGAGACGACCTGCGGCATGGCGCGGTGCTCGTCCTCCCAGCCGTACGCCTGCCGGTCGATCAGCTCGGGCGTGAGCTTGCCGTCGGGCGTGGGCACGGTGAGCAGCTTCAGGCCGCCCATCCGCTCGGGGGCGCCGCCCTCGTCGACGTTGATGTGCGCGCTCTCGGCGCAGATCACCGCGCCCCAGCGGTCGGTGACCGCCTGGAGCGCGACGACGTTGGCACCGGTGCCGTTGAAGACCGGGAACGCCTCGGCGGTGGCGCCGAAATGGCTGCGGATGATCCCCTGGAGGTTGTCGGTGTAGACGTCCTCGCCGTACGCCACCTGGTGCCCGCCGTTGGCCAGGGCCAGGGCGGCGAGCACCTCGGGGTGGGCGCCGGCGTAGTTGTCACTGGCGAAACCGCGGACCTCCGGGTCGTGCCGGCGGCGCGCGTCGGTCTTCCGGGGGTTCACGGCTGCTCGGTCAGCCACAGACGCTTTCCGTTCACTTCCGCGGCGGGCTTGCTCCAGACGTCGACGATGGCCTCGGCCAGGTCCTTGACGTCCGTGAAGCCCGCGAACTTCGCGTTGGGGCGCTCGGCGCGCATCGCGTCGTGCACCAACGCCTTCACCACCAGGATCGCAGCCGCCGACGTCGGGCCCCCGGCGCCCGCGGCCTTGCGGAAGGCGTCGGCCAGCGCCAGCGTCCACGCCTCGGCGGCGGCCTTCGCGGCGGCGTACGAGGCGTTGCCCGCGGTCGGCTTGGAGGCGCCGGCCGCGCTGATCAGCAGGTACCGCCCGCGGTCACTGCGCTGGAGCGCGTCGTAGAAGGCCAGGGAGGTGTGCTGCACCGTGCGGATGAGCAGCAGTTCGAGGAAGTCCCAGTCGTCCAGGCTGGTCTTGACGAAGGTCTCGCTGCCGCGCCAGCCGCCGACCAGGTGGACCAGGCCGTCGACGCGGCCGAAGTCCTTCTCGATGTGCGCGGCCCATTCCCGGGTCGACTCCAGATCCAGCAGATCGACCGGCTCGCCGGTGACGGTGGCGCCGCCGGAGGCGTACCGGGCGGCGTCCACGGCCTCCGCCAGCCGCTCCGGGTCGTTGTCCGCGCCGACGACGGTCGCGCCCGCCTCGGCCAGCCGCAGCAGCGTCGCCCGCCCCGCGGGTCCACCCGCACCGGCGACCGCGATCACCGCGCCGCCAAGAGCCCCGTTCCCCATGTCCTTCGCCTCCTGAGCAGTGTTCCGCTGTTGCTTGTCCGCCCGCCGGAGGGACGCCGCAGCCGACGGCGAGGGCGCGAGCGTGCTCCCGCCCCGGCCGCTGCTGACCCGCCCCTCCGGCTCACTCCGGACGGCGCGATCGCTCACGCGGCGATCCGTTCGGCACTCTCCGCCGTGATGCCCTTCGTCGAGGAGATCACATTCTTCAGCTTCTTGGAGAGGGCCTCATAGAACATGCTCAGCGGAAACTCGTCCGGAAGCACGTCGTCGACGAGTTTCCGCGGCGGCTGGTTCAGGTCCAAGGCCTCCGGGCCCTTGGCCCAGCGCGAGGCGGGGTGCGGGGCGAGGTAGGTGGAGACCAGCTCGTACCCGGCGAACCAGTGCACGAGCTTGGGACGGTCGATGCCGTCGCGGTACAGCTTCTCGATCTCGGCGCACAGCTGGTTGGTGACCTGCGGAGCGCGCTCCCAGTCGATCGACAGCCTGTTGTCGGTCCAGCGGACGACGTCGTGCCGGTGCAGGTAGGCGAAGAGCAACTGGCCGCCGAGGCCGTCGTAGTTGCGGACGCGCTCGCCGGTGACCGGGAAGCGGAACATGCGGTCGAACAGCACCGCGTACTGCACGTCACGGGCCTGCGGGACGCCCTCGGCCTGGAGCTCGACGGCCTCCTTGAAGGAGGTGAGGTCGCAGCGCAGCTCCTCCAGTCCGTACATCCAGAACGGCTGGCGCTGCTTGATCATGAACGGGTCGAAGGGCAGGTCGCCATGGCTGTGGGTGCGGTCGTGGATCATGTCCCACAGCACGAACGCCTCCTCGCTGCGCTTCTGGTCGTGGACCATCGCGGCGATGTCCTCAGGCAGCTCGAGACCGAGGATGTCGACGGCGGCCGCGGTGACGCGGCGGAAGCGGGCGGCCTCGCGGTCGCAGAAGATCGCGCCCCAGGTGAAGCGCTCCGGCGCCTCACGCACGGCTATGGTCTCCGGGAAGAGCACGGCGGAGTTGGTGTCGTAGCCGGAGGTGAAGTCCTCGAACGTGATGCCGCAGAACAGCGGGTTGTCGTAGCGGGTGCGCTCCAGCTCGGCCAGCCAGTCCGGCCACACCATGCGCAGCACGACCGCCTCGAGGTTGCGGTCGGGGTTGCCGTTCTGCGTGTACATCGGGAAGACGACCAGGTGCTGCAGGCCGTCGACGCGGTTGGCGGCGGGCTGGAAGGCCAGCAGCGAGTCGAGGAAGTCGGGCACCTGGAAGCCGTCGACGATCCACCGCTCCAGGTCCTTGACCAGCGCCTCGTGGTAGGCGCGGTCGTGCGGGAGCAGCGCGGAGAGCTCCTCCACCGCCGCGGCGACACGCCGTACGGCGGCCTCGGCGTCCGCGCGGCCGGGGGCGCCGTCGGCATCGAAGTCGATCGACCCGTCCTTGGACTGCCATGGGCGGATCAGCTCCACGGCATCCTTGAGCACAGGCCACGCCGGGTGCTCGACCACCCTGGTCGTGGGAGGAACCTGCTCCTCCACAGCCGCCTGCACAAGAATTTCCGTCATGTCTCATCCTCCACGGGAGAACCTCGCGTACGAAGACCGTATACACATGAGGTTTCCCTCAGCAAGGGGAGCCTCAGCAAATTATCCTGCCCACCCCCCGTCGTCACCGAACTTTTTCCTGTCAGTCACGGTGAACGCGACGATTCCGGGTATCCGAACCCCTCGGCCGGGACGAGACGCCGATCCGCTCGCCGACCGGGGTTCAACGCGGGGCGGGGCGGTTAGGCTGCGGATCTGCCCGCGCGGCCGCCCGCTCCGGTCCGGGCGGGCGCCGAGCCGCCGTCGACGGGAAGCGAGTCGAACGTTGAACTTCCTCACCATCGGTCACCGCGGAGTGATGGGCGTCGAGCCCGAGAACACCCTCCGGTCCTTCGTGGCCGCCGAGCAGGCCGGCCTCGACGTCATCGAACTCGACCTCCATCTGAGCAAGGACGGCGCGCTCGTCGTCATGCACGACACCGACGTGGACCGCACGACCGACGCCAGCGGCCCGATCGCCGGGAAGACCCTCGCCGAACTGCGCCTCCTGGACGCGGGGCGCGGGGAGCGCGTCCCGGTCCTGGAGGAGGTCCTGGACGCGGTGACGGCGCCGTTGCAGGCCGAGATCAAGGACGTACGGGCGGCACGGGCGCTGGCGCAGGTCATGCTCGACCGGGACCTGGTCCCACGGGTGGAGGTGTCCTCGTTCCACGACGAGGCGGTCGCCGAGATCGCCCGGCTGGTGCCCGGTGTGCGGACGGCTCTCATCGGCAGCCGGTACCACACCGACATCGTGGAGCGCGCCGTCGAGGCCGGCGCCTCGACCGTCTGCCTCAACATCCGCCGGCTGACGCTGGAGATCGTGGAGGCGGCCCGCAAGGCGGATCTGCGGATCATCGGCTGGGTGGTGAACACCCAGGACCACCTGCGGCTCGCACGGGCCCTGGGGCTGGACGGCGTGACCACCGACTTCCCGGAGATCAAACGCACCGGCCGCTTCACGGCCTGAGAGCCGGTTTCACGGCCTGAGAGCCGGTTTCACGGCCGCGAGGCCGCCTTCACTGCCGCGGGGCCGGCTTCACGGCCGCAGGGCCGCCTTCACTGCCGCGGGGCCGGCTTCACGGCCTGGGAGTCAGCCGAGTTCCTTGACCAGCAGCTCGAACTCCAGGTCGTCGCGGAGCGGGATGCCGAACCGCTCGTCGCCGTACGGGAAGGGGGACGTCTTTCCCGTACGGCGGTAGCCGCGCCGCTCGTACCAGGCGATCAGGTCCTCGCGTACGGAGATGACGGTCATGTGCATCTCCCGCACGCCCCAGGTCTCGCGGACCGCGCGCTCCGCCTCCGCGATGATCACCTTGCCGAGGCCGGTGCCCTGCATTCGCGGGCTGACCGCGAACATCCCGAAGTAGGCGTGGTCGCCGCGGTGCTCGAGCTGGCAGCAGGCGACGACGCGGCCGTCCCGTTCCACCGTCAGCAGCCTGCTGTCGGGCGACTCGATGACCTCGAGCACACCCTCGGGGTCGGTCCGCTGCCCCTGGAGGATGTCCGCCTCGGTGGTCCACCCGACCCGGCTGGCGTCCCCGCGGTACGCCGACTCGATCAGCGCGACGAGCGTGTCCACATCAGCGTCGGTGGCATCACGGAAGGTCAGTCCGGCGGCGGTCTCAGCGGTCTCAGCGGTCTCCATGGGTGCTTTCTCCACTCTCGGGCACGGCTGGGCAGGAATGAGGGTAACCCTGCCGCTAGGCTCCCGGTGCATGGTGCACGTACTGAGCAGCCGGATCCTCCTGCGTCCCACCGACCCCGAGCGCTCCCGCGCCTTCTACGGCGACCAGCTCGGCCTGGCCGTCTACCGCGAGTTCGGCACCGGCCCGGACCGTGGCACCGTCTACTTCCTCGGCGGCGGCTTCCTGGAGGTCTCGGGCCGCTCCGAGGCCCCGCCGTCCCCGCCCCCGCGGCTCTGGCTCCAGGTCGAGGACATGGGCGCGGCGCACACGGAGCTGCGCGGCAAGGACGTGCAGATCGTGCGGCGTCCGGTGAAGGAGCCGTGGGGGCTGATCGAGATGTGGATCGCGGACCCGGACGGAACGCGCATCGTCCTGGTGGAGGTGCCGGCCGACCACCCGATCCGCTACCGGCCGGGCATCTGAGCCGAGCCTCCGGACGGGGCGACGAGCGGGGCCGCCCGGCGAAGGGGGGCGGGGGTGAGGGCGGGGGCGGCTCAGGCGCGCAGGGCGTCGAGGCGGCCCTCCAGACGGCCGAGGAGTTCGCCGAGGAGGCCGGCGAGTTCGCCCCGGCCCCGCGGGTCGAGCACGGACAGCACGGCGGTCTCGTAGGCGAGCTGTTCGGGGAGGATGCCGTCGACCAGGTCGCGGCCGGCGTCCGTGAGGCGCACGTGGGCGACGCGGCGGTCGCGGGTGTCGCCGCGGCGCTCGACCAGCTCGCGCTCGGTCAGCTGCTTGAGGCGCTTGGTGACGGCGGCGCCGGAGGAGAAGGTCTCGCGGGCCAGCTCGCTGGGGGTCAGTTCGTGGCCGGTGCGGCGCAGCGCGCCCAGCAGGTCGAACTCGGCCCGGCTGAGCCCGGCCCGGCGCAGTGGGGCGTCCTCGGCCTGCTGCAGGAGGGCGGAACAGCGGTTGATGCGGCCGATGATCTCCATCGGCCCGGTGTCGAGCTCGGGATGGACGGCCCGCCACTGCCGGACCACCGCCGAGACGGTGTCGCCCCCGGTCGTGTTCCGTGCGCCCGCTGCGGTCCCCGTCATGGCCGAATGTCCTCCGCGCTCGTTGCCGTGTCCCCGTCCAGGTGCAGTCCCTGGCGTCGTACCGTCGCGGCGAGCGTACGGTGTCCGGCCTGTTCGGCGCGCATCACCCTCTCCTGGGGCAGCGCGCGCTGCCACCATTCGCCGGACGCGGCGTCGACCGTGGCGCGCAGGTCGCTCAGCGCGGCGGCGAGGCCGCGGCGGGCCGCCTCCAGGGCCGCGGGGGCGGGCGCCGGTTCCGCCAGGAGGCTGGCGGTGCGCTCGCGGGAGCGTTCGACGGCGGTCAGGGCCCGCTCGACACGGTCGGCCGCACGCCGGTTGGTGACGGCCACTCCGGCGAGGAGCCCGACCAGCGCGCCGACGACGGTGTCCACCACCCGCTCGGTGATCAACCGCCCCGGCTGCTGGAAGCCCGCGAACTCGGTGATGAGCAGCGCCATCGGCGTCACACAGACGGTGCCGAGCCAGTAGTTGCGGCCGATCAGCGCCTCGGCGCCGAAGTTGAAGGCCAGGCAGCACAGCACCAGGGCCGCCTGCCCGAGGTGGGCGAGCGGGACGACGGCGGCGAACAGCAGGACGCCGGCCAGGTTGCCGACGACGCGCTGGACGGCCCGGCTGAAGGTGAGGGCGAGGTTGGCCTGGTAGAGCGAGGCGGCGGTGACCAGGGCCCAGTACGGTCGGCCGACGCCCAGGGCGAGGGAGGCGTAGCCGGCGAGGGCGCAGCCCAGGGCGGTGCGCACGGCGATCGGGGCGAGCGGACCGAGGCGGTGCCACCAGGCGCGGTGCGGTGCGGACAGCTCGGCGTCGGTACCGAGGAGTTCGTCGGCGTCGGCCTGCGGCGCGCCGGGCTGCGGGATGCGGCCGGTGCCGCGCAGGCCGCGGGCCCAGTCGCGCAGCTTCCGCGGGTCGGTGTCGGCGGGTGCGGCGAGGGCGACCTCGGCGCGGACGACGAGCCGTTCGAGGGCGTGCCGGGTGCCGGTGGAGCGGGTGCCGAGGGCGAGGAGGGTGTGCCGGGCGCCCTGGACCGCGGCGGCCGCGGCGGCGCGGGCCCGGCCGTGCGGGTCCGCGCGGTGGTTCTCGGCGTAGGAGGCGGCGGCGTTCAGGGCGTGGGCGGTGGCCCGGCGCTCCGGGCCGTGCGGACGCACCAGGGCGGGCGCCATGCCGACGGTCCACGCCCAGGCGCCCGCCGCGAGGGCCAGGGCGAGATGGGCGGGGACCTGGCCGAGGGTCTGCGGGGCGAAGAGGGCGGCGGAGGCGATGAAGGTGAGGATCACGTTGCCGGGCGGGCCGACGCGGGTCGCGTCGCACAGCGCCTTCTGCGCCGCGGCCAGCAGCGCGCCGACGGCCACGGGGACGACGGCGCCGGTCGTGACGGAGGCGGTGACCAGGGCGACGGCGAGGCCGCCGACCATGCCGAGGACCACCCAGGCCAGGGCCCGGGCCCGAGCGGCGTACGGGCGGTTGTGGCCGTAGAGCGCGCACAGGGATCCGGCCATCGTGTACACCGCCAGGTCGAGCCGGCCCAGCGCCAGCAGGAGCAGGTTGGGCGGCGCGACGGAGGCGATCACGCTCAGGGCGGGCTTGAACCAGATGTCCGAGGGCCGGCCCACGCGCAGCACGCCGGCGAGCGGGAGGCGGCGGACGCGCGGGGTCGCGGAGGCAGGAGGCGCACTGATCACACACACGAGATTAGCAGGTGTTTTACCTGTAAAGCATGGGCTGTGACCTGTCGTGCTCCGTCCGACGCTCCCCGTATACACCCTTGCGCTCGCGTACGCGCCGCGTCGCGAGGGCATCGACGCACTGTCCGACACCGACACCGACACCGTCGAGCGGGGAGGCGCGGATGCACGGAGCGGCTTCGTACGGCTGGCTGCTGGTCGCGCTGTGTACGGCGACCGGCGCCTACTGCCTGTTGCGGATGCGCAGCGCCGTCGAGGAACAGCGCCGGGCCGCGGGCGGCGAGGCGCTGATGGGCTTCGGCATGGCGGCGATGGCCGTGCCGGCGGCCGCGTTCAGCCCGCCGGCGTGGACGTGGCCGGTCTACGCGGGCGTGTTCGGCGCGGCCGCGCTGCGCGCCCTGTGGGCGGCGCGGACCGGCGCGCACCATCTGCACCACCTGGTCGGCACCTCGGCCATGGTCTACATGGCGGTCGTGATGGCCGGCTCCCCCGGGCACCACGCGGAACACGGCGCCGCGTCGGGGGTACCGCTCGTGACCGGCACCCTGCTGCTGTACTTCACGGGCTACGTCCTGTTCTCCGGGGTCCGGCTGGTACCCGCCGGCACGGGCGGCGCCGCGGCGGGGTGGGGTGACCGGCCGGAGCTGTCGCGGGCGTGCCGGCTGTCGATGGGGATCGCGATGGTGGCGATGCTGATCGCCCTGTGATCCGGTGCCGGCCGGCCGTGACGGTCCGCCCTTCGCGGCCGTCGCCGACACCGTTCGGGGCCGTTCGGGGCCGTTCGGGGCCGTTCGGGGCAGAGCGGCGCGGTGCCGCCCGCGGCGCCGGCGCGTGGGCGTCCGGGCCTGCATCGCGGGCCGCGGGGTAGCCGGAATCCCAGGGCGGCATTCGCCTCCCGCCCCGGACGTCGACGAGGATCAGCCCATGCACACCCAGTCCGTCGACTCCCCGCCCCGTCCCGCGGCCCCGCGTACCGCCCTGCGCGCCGCGACCGTCCTCGCGCTGTGCTCGGCGCTGTTGCTGATCCTGGTCGCGGCCCGCTGGCGTCCGCTGACCGGGTTCGACGGGGACGTCTCCCGCACCACCCACCGCTGGGCGGTCGCCGATCCCGGCCTGACCCACGTCTGCCGCGTCCTGACGGACTGGGTCTGGGACCCGACGACGATGCGCCTGCTGTGCGCGGCCGTCGTGGTGTGGCTGGTGTGGCGGCGCTCGGCGTGGTGGACGGCGGGCTGGCTGGTGGCCGTGTGCGCGGTGGGCACCGTGCTGCAGCAGTCCCTCAAGGCCGCGGTGGACCGCCCGCGGCCGGTGTGGCGGGACCCCGTCGACTCCGCCCACTACGCGGCCTTCCCCTCGGGCCACGCCCTGACCGCCACCGTCGTCTGCGGCCTCCTGTTGTGGCTGCTCCACCGCTACGGCGTGGGCCGCGCCCTGTGGCGTACGGCGGTGACCGTCGCCGTGGTCTCGGTGGCCGGGGTGGGCCTGACCCGGGTGTGGCTGGGTGTGCACTGGCCGTCGGACGTGCTGGGCGGCTGGCTGCTGGGCGCGATGCTCGTGGCGCTGGCGGTGGCGGCTCACCAGCGGTGGCGGCCGTGAGGCCCGGCGGCGGGCCCGGCGCGCCGTAGGATCCGCTCATGACCGCCGTGCTGTTCGACTTCTCCGGCACCCTGTTCCGCATCGAGTCCGCCGAGTCCTGGCTGCGCGCGGTCCTGGACGAGGCCGGGATCGCGCCGGCGGAGGCGGAGCTGACGCGGACGGCGCGGGCCCTGGAGGCGGCGGGGGCGCTGCCGGGCGGGCCGGCGCCGGTGCGGGTGCCCGCGGAGGCGGCCGCACTGTGGACGGTGCGCGACCGCAGCGCCGGGGAACACCGCGCCGCCTACACCGCACTCGCCCGGCAGGTCCCGCTCCCCGAGCCGGGGCTCTACGACGCCCTCTACGACCGGCACATGACGCCGCAGGCGTGGACCTGCTACCCCGACGCCCCCGAGGTGCTGCGCACGCTGCGCGAGCGCGGGATCGCCGTGGGCGTGGTCAGCAACATCGGCTGGGACCTGCGCCCGGTCTTCCGCGAGCACGGCCTCGACCGGTACGTGGACGTCTACGTCCTGTCGTACGAGCA
This sequence comes from Streptomyces sp. H51, assembly GCF_035656535.1. Classification (NCBI taxonomy): domain Bacteria; kingdom Bacillati; phylum Actinomycetota; class Actinomycetes; order Kitasatosporales; family Streptomycetaceae; genus Streptomyces; species Streptomyces sp. H51. Next base: position 244,874 of record NZ_JAYMHD010000034.1, on the reverse strand, counting down.
CGGCGTCCAGAAGCCCGACCCCCGGCTGTTCGCGACCGCCTGCGAGGCACTGGGCGCCGAGCCGGCCGCGACGCTGATGGTCGGCGACGACCGGCGGGCGGACGGCGGAGCGGCGGCGCTGGGGTGCCGGGTGCACTTCGTGGACCATCTGCCCGCCGGGCAGCGGCCGGACGGACTGCGTCCGGTGCTGGACCTCGTGGGCTGACTCCGGGGCCGCCCGCGCTCCGGGCGGTGCCTCGCGCCCGCGCGGCCCTCGGGGCCCTCGGGGCCGGCCGACCGCTGCCGACGAAACAGCCGCCCGTCTGAGACGATCCCCCGCGTCGCCCCAGACGGACGGCAGCCCTGAACAGCCCTCTCGGGGCCGCTGCGGACCAGCTGAGTATAGTTGGCTGGCAGCCAGTCAACGCAGGAGTTACAGCATGTCCCCGCGCAGCGCCTCGGTCAATGAAGAGTTGCGGAGACGTTCCCGGGAGCGGCTCCTGCAGGCGGCCGTCGAGCTGGTCGGAGAGCGTGGCTACGAGGCCACGACGCTCGCCGACATCGCGGACCGGGCGGGCTCGGCGCGCGGCCTGGTGTCGTACTACTTCCCGGGGAAGCGCCAGTTGGTGCAGTCCGCCGTGCACCGGCTGATGCACCGGACGCTGGAGGAGGGGCTGGAGCGCGAGCCGCGCACCGAGGACGGCCGCGAGCGGATGGCGCGGGCCATCGACGCGATCCTGGGCCTGGCCCGGGACCGGCCGGTGCTGATGCGTCAGCACATGGCGGGGCTGTTGCAGGCGGAGGGCTTCGTGCAGTGCCCGGAGCAGCAACGCCTGGCAGAGCTGCTGCGGGACACGGCGGCCCGGCACGGATCGCGCGACGTCGACGCGGACTATCCGATGCTGCGCTCGCTGCTCATGGGCGCCGTCTACACGATGGTGCTGCCGAACGTGCCGATGCCGTCGGCGACCCTGCGCGCCGAGCTGTTCAAGCGCTACCGGCTCGACTGGCAGATGGGCTTCCCGCCGGATGCCGGGGCGGCGCCCGGCGGCGCGCCGTGCGAGACGGACCTGTCCCGGTACTTCGCCACCGGCGAGCGGCCGGACGGTGAGCAGTCCGCCGACGAGCGGCCGGCCGGCGGGCAGTCCGACGGCGAGCCGGCTCCGCGGGAGTAACCCGGCCGCGCCCCGGACCTGGGACTCGGCCGGCCGGTCCGGCCCGCGGGTGCGGTGGGACGGCCGACGCCGTGATCGCCGGGCGGACCGGCGGGACCGGCCGGACGCGTCGCGCCGGACGCGCGCGGCGCCGCAGGAGGGGCGGGGCGGGGCGGTTCAGCGTCGCATGTGGCGCGGCGTCAGCAGGCCCGCGTCGCGGGCCCGGCCGATCAACCGGAGCGAGGTGCGGCGGCTGTGGCCGGTCGCGCACATCACCGCCAGGACCGGATCGGCGCCGCGTTCCTGGGCCGCCCGGTACTCCCGGGCGACCAGCCAACGCTCCTCGATCCCGCGCGGCGCCGGGCGGGCCCGGTGCGCCCCGGAGGACTCACCCGGGGCGCAGAGCGGCTCGCCGTCCGCGCCGCACGCCTCGGCCAGCGGCTCCTCCAGCCAGTCGGCCAGCACCGCGAGGTCGTCCAGGGACAGCGCGGGCTGCGCCTTCACGTCCTCGATGCACACGCCTCCGTCCCGGACCACGGCGAGGGCGTCGACCCGGGCGCCGTCGTCGAACGCCAGCCGGACGTCGAACCAGGCCGTCGTCACCGGTCCCTGGCTCTCCCGGACCCTCCAGGCGGGCCGCACGGACACCGTGCCGTCCGTGGGGCGGCGAGCGGAGAGATCAAGAAATGATGCGTTCAGCACATACGCAAAGTAACCGCATGATCACTTAACGGACGAACGAACACGCGCTGCCGCACCGCGCACGGCACCCTGCCGGCGGAGCACCGGCGGGTCGGAGGCGGCCCGGGAGCGGTCCGACAGGCGGCCCGACGCCGGTCTCCGGGAGCGGTCCGGGGCCATCCGGCAGGCGGCCCGACAGGCGGTCCGGGAGCGGTCCGCGGGCGGGACACAGGTCGGCAACAGACCGGAAATCAACAAACTGTTCAAGCCGCATACGGTCTCGTGCTGTCCGGATCCCTCCCCGCCGCCGCTCTGGAGTGCCCATGACGACGACCGCTCCCCGCCGTCCCGCCGACCCCGTCGACGAAGTCCCACCCGCCCGGCAGTTGGCCGCCTTCGGCCTGCAGCACGTGCTCGCGATGTACGCGGGCGCCGTCGCGGTTCCGCTGATCGTCGGCAGCGCGATGAGGCTGTCGCCCGCGGACCTGGCGTATCTGATCACCGCCGACCTGCTGGTGTGCGGTATCGCCACGCTCATCCAGTGCGTGGGGTTCCGGCGGTTCGGCGTGCGGCTGCCGATCATGCAGGGGTGCACGTTCGCGGCGGTGTCGCCGATGGTGCTCATCGGCACGACGGGCGGCGGACTGCCCGCGATCTACGGCTCCGTGATCGTCGCGGGGCTGGCGATCATGCTGCTGGCGCCGGTCTTCGGCAGGCTGCTGCGCTTCTTCCCGCCGCTGGTCACCGGCACCGTCATCCTGATCATCGGCATCTCACTGCTGCCGGTCGCGGGCAACTGGGCCGCGGGCGGAGTCGGCTCGAAGGACTTCGGGGAGCCGAAGAACCTCGCCCTGGCCCTCTTCGTGCTGCTGGTGGTGCTGGGCGTGCAGCGGTTCGCGCCGGTGTTCCTGAGCCGGATCGCGGTGCTGACCGGCATCGTGGTGGGTCTGGTGGTGGCCGTGCCCCTCGAGTTCACGGACTTCGGCGCGGTCGCGGACGCCGACTGGGTCGGCGTCAGCACGCCGTTCCACTTCGGCACGCCCGCGTTCGAGGCGTCGGCGATCGTCTCCATGCTGGTGGTGGCGCTGGTGACGATGACCGAGACGACCGGGGACCTCATCGCGGTCGGCGAGCTGACCGGGCGCAAGGTGCGGCCGCGTTCGCTGTCCGACGGGCTGCGCGCCGACGGCCTGTCCACGGTCCTCGGCGGCGTCTTCAACACCTTCCCGTACACGGCGTACGCACAGAACGTGGGCCTGGTCGGCATGACCCGGGTGCGCAGCCGCTGGGTCGTCGCCACCGCGGGCGGCATCCTGGTCCTGCTCGGCCTGCTGCCCAAGCTCGGCGCGGTGGTGGCGGCGATCCCCGCACCGGTGCTCGGCGGCGCGGGCCTGGTGATGTTCGGGACGGTCGCGGCGAGCGGCCTGCGGACGCTGTCCCAGGTGGACTTCAAGGGCAACGACAACCTGACGGTGGTGGCCGTGTCGGTGGCCATGGGCATCCTGCCGGTCGGGGTGCCGACCGCCTACGCGAAGTTCCCGGACTGGTTCCAGACGGTCATGAACAGCGGGATCAGCGCCGGCTGCCTCACCGCGATCGTCCTGAACCTGCTCTTCAACCACCTCCCTGCGAACGCCGGTGGGGCGCTCCCCGACTCCGTCGGCCTGCCGGTCGGCGGCGGCGAGGAACCGGTCCGGACGTCGCCGGAGCAGGTCGTCGGGGCGGAGACGCCGCGGACGGCCTGACCCTGCTCGAACCGTAGGACCGCAGCCGGAGGCCGGCCGTCGGACGTGCGGACGGCCGGCGGCCGGCACCGATGTCACCCGGCGGCGGGCGTCGTGGCGGCGGTGCGCCGGGCCAGCCGCAGGACCGTCTCCTCCAGTCGCGGCAGGGCGCGCTGACCGGTGACGGCGAGCGCGATCGCCAACAGCACACCGGCCCAGGCGAGCGGGCCGAGGGGCGTGCAGCCGAACAGGTGGCTCGCTCCCGGGACCTGCACCAGCGCCACCAGGGCGGCGGCCGAGCCGAGGGAGGTGGCGCGCACCAGCGGGCTGTCGCGGCGGTCGGCGAGGGTCTGGGCGAGCTGGGTGCCCACCAGCGCGCACAGCGCCATCGTCGTGGAACGCCGCGCGGTGCCCGGCGTGAAGCGGCCGAACAGCCAGGCGGCCGTGGCCCCGAGACCCGTCGTCAGGGCGCGGTGCCGGATCTGTTCCATCAGCGGGGTGCCGAGCATGGAGGTGCCGAGCGGATGCTCGGGGTCCTCGTGGTCCTCGCGCGGGGTGACCGCCACGGCCATCGCCGGGAACAGGTCCGTGAACAGGTTCACCAGCAGCATCTGCCGGGTGGACAGCGGGGCGGAACCGCCGAGGACGGTGCCGAGGATGCCGAACCCGACCTCGCCGGCGTTGCCGCCGATCAGGATCGCGATCGCGTCGGCGACGCTGTACCACAGGGCGCGCCCCTCACGGACGGCCTCGACGAGCACCGTGAGATCGTCCTCGGTCAGCACGATGTCGGCGGCGTTGCGGGCGGCGGCGGAGCCACGGGTGTTGAGGCCGACGCCGATGTCGGCGGTGCGGATGGCGGCCGCGTCGTTCGCTCCGTCACCGACCATCCCGACCACCCGGCCGCCGTCCCGCAGGGCCTCCACCACCTGGAGCTTCTGCTCGGGCGCCACCCGGGCCACGACGCCGGTGTCGCGCAGCATCCGGGCCCGCTCGGACCGGTCGGCGGCGGCCAGTTCGTCGCCGGTGACCACCTCGGTGTCCTCCGGCCATCCCAGGTGCACGGCGATGGCCCGCGCGGTCTGCGGATGGTCGCCGGTCAGCATCACCGGCCGCACGTCCGCCTCGCGCAGCCCGCGCACGAGTTCGGTGGCCGTGGCCCGCGGCACGTCGGCCAGCGCCACCAGCCCGGTGAACCGTAGCCGCTCCAGCGGCTGTCCGAGCACGTCCGCGTCCTTCTCGGCGTCGTCGAGGACGCGTTCGGCGACCGCCAGCACGCGCAGCCCGTCGCCGGCCAGCGCGTGGGCGGTGTCGGACGCCGTGGCGGCCAGGTCCGCGCACAGCGGCAGGACCGTCTCCGGGGCGCCCTTGACGACCAGCCGGCGCGCGTCGTCCGCGGCGTGCCCCACCGCTGCGGCGTAGCCCCGGCCGGCCTCGAACGCCAGGCCCTCGGTCTGCGTCCACTCCGGGTCCTCGCCGGCCGCCTCCATGACCGCCTCGTCGGTGGCGTGCACGGGCCGGCCGGAGCCGCCGTCGAGGCGGGGGCAGGCGCGTGCCGCGGTCCGCAGCACCGTGTTGTCGGCCGCCTCCCGCGGGGAGCGGACGGTGCCGTCGGCGTCGGCCACCCGGACCAGGCGCAGTTGGTTCTCGGTGAGGGTGCCCGTCTTGTCGAAGCAGACGGTGTCCATCCGGCCCAGCGCCTCCAGCGTGCGCGGGGCCCGCACCAGGACGCCGCGCCGGCTGAGCCTGCGGGCGGCGGCCAGCTGCGCCACGGTCGCCACCAGCGGCAGCCCCTCGGGGACGGCGGCCACGGCGACCGCGACACCGCCGCTCACGGCCCGGCGGATGGGCGTGCCCCGCAGCAGCGACAGCCCGGTCACCGCGGCGCCGCCGGCCAGGGTCAGCGGCAGTGCCTTGCGGGTGATCTCCTGCAGGCGCGCCTGGACCCCGGCCGCCGGCGGGGTGCGGGCGGCGAGGTGGACGGCGCGGGCCGCCTCGGTGCGCTCGCCGGTCTCCACCACGACGGCCCGGGCGTGACCGGCGACGACGGTGGTGCCCTCGAAGACCATGCACCGCCGGTCGGCCACCGCGGCGCGCGGGGTCGGCTCGGTCTGCTTGTCGACGGGCAGGGACTCGCCGGTGAGGGCCGACTCGTCGACCTCCAGGGCGTCCGCCCACAGCAGCCGCGCGTCGGCGGGCACGACGTCGTCCGCCTGCAGCGCGATGACGTCCCCGGGGTGGAGCTTGGCGGCGTCCACGGTGCGCGCCGCCCTTTCCTCGTCCTCCGGGGCGATGCGGGCCTTCTGTTTGTGTTCCGCGAGCAGTCCGGCCAGCGCGCGCTCGGCGCGCAGCCGCTGGACGCCACCGACCAGGGCGTTCAGGTCGAGCGCGCCGACGACCAGCAGGGCGTCCGCGGCGGAGCCGAGGATCGCCTCGGCCGCGGAGCCGACGGCGAGGACGGGGGTGAGCGGGTCGTGGAGTTCGCTGCGTACCGCGCGGGCGAGCTGGAACGTCCAGCGCGCCGGCGCCAGCACGGGGACGCGGCCCGCGGCGCGGGCCGCGCGGCGCACCCGGGAGGCCGCGTTCTCGAAGGTGCCCGGCGGTTCCTCGCGGGTGTCCGCCAGCCTGCTCTCCACGTCCCCCGGGGCCAGGGCGTGCCACGCCACCCGGGGCCGGGGATGCGGGGCGCGGGCCACCGCCACGCCGAGGGCGGCTCGGGCGCCGCCGAGCAGGGCCACGCCGGCGCTCGCGTCGACGGGGATGTGCCGCAGCCCGGGGATGGCGCGGCCGCGGCGACCGCGGCGGGCCTCGCCGATGGCCACCAGCAGCCCGGACAGGGCCGCGCCGGACTTGGCCAGGGTCTGCGACCTGTGGCCGACGGCGCGGGCGGCCGGCACCGCGGTCAGCAGCCGCCACACGTCCGGCAGGCCGCCGGGGGCGACCACGTCGGCGCCCCACACCACGGGGGCGTCCCCGTCCGCGAGCGCGACGGCCACGTCGCCGGCCAGCAGCCCGGACAGCACGTCGGCGGCTTCCGCCCGCTCCGGCCGGGCGACGGTCAGCACGCCGCCGCGCCGGCGCAGGGCGTCCACCGCCTCGTGCAGCGGACGGTCGGCGGGGATCAGGTGGTCCGCGAGGGTGGTGAAGTCGGCCAGCGCCGGGTCGTCCACCACCACGACGCGCAGTCCGGCGGTGCGGGCCGCGTCGAGGACCGTCTCGACCCACGGGTCGGCGCCCGCGCCCGGACGGCGCAGCGCGCTGGGGTGCAACAGCACCGACTCGGTCGTCTCCAGCTGCCCCAGGCGTTCGGTGTCCCGTACGAGGATGCCCGCGCGGGCGAGCATGCCGCCCAGGACGGCGTTGAAGGCGGAGGGGCCGTAGCGCGCGGCCTTGGGCGAGCCCGCGAGCACCGCCTCGGCGGATTCCGTCACGTCGTGCTTGACCAGCAGCGTCGCCGCGGCGCCCAGCAGGCTGCCGGTGCCCGCGTGGGTGGCGTACTCCTGGGCCGGGGAGCCGCGCAGCGGCGGGCGCGGACAGGCGCCGGCCGGCACACCGGGGCGGTCGGGGGCGCACAGCCGGTCGTGCAACGCGTCGAACGCGGCGGCCCGCGCCATGGTCTCGCCCAGCTGGCAGGCGCGCAGGGCGCCGTCCAGCGCCAGGGCGGTGGGTGTCTGGCCCGCTCCGTGGACGACGGCGTTCACGGAGGCCAGCATCAGGTCCATGCGGGAACGGCCGTAGTGTTCCCGCAGCAGGCGGCGGAAGCGCGGGTTCTCGCGCAGCAGCGTCACCAGTGCCGTCACCAGGCGGGGCGAGGCAGGCAGGCGCAGGGCGTATCCGGCCAGCCCGGCTCCCATGCCGGCGGTGTCGGCCAGCAGGGCGGCCGCGGCGGTGCGCACTCCGGCCGGGTCGCCCGGGTGCGGGAACTCCTCCACCGCCTCGTCGTCCGCGCCCAGGCCGTGCTGCCGCGCGAGGTCGGTGGCCCGTTCGAGGACCCGGTCGGTCACGGCGTCCTCGCCGGTGGCCACCACCAGGCGGGCCAGTCCGCCGTCCCAGTAGGCGTAGACGACGTCCGGCCGTTCGGCCAGCGCCTTCGCCACCCGCCGCGCCACCTGCGCCGTCCCGCCCGCACGCCGCACGACGTCCGGATCGGCGGGCCGCAGCGCGAGGTGGGCACGCCGCCCGGAGCGCCAGTGGCGATGGCCGCCCGGCAGGGCGTTGCGGGCCACCCGCGTGACCCGGACGGTCGCGTCCGCGCCGCGCACGCCCGCCCTGGCCGTCCCGGCCGCTGCCGCGGCCACCGCCCCGGCGGCCGGCGCGGTGCCCCGCGCCAGCAGCCGGGAGCCCGCCAGCGCCAGGCCGGCCGCGGCCGAGGGCACCCTCAGCAGTCCGAGCGCCATGGCGGACCTCAGTCCCTGCCGCGGCCGCGCCGCGCGGTCGGGGCGGTCTCGGCGGCGGCCGTCTTGGCCTTGGTCTTGGCCTTGGTCTTGGTCCCGCCCGCCCGCTTGGCGCGGGTCTTCGCGGCCGGCGTCTGGGACGGCTTGGGAGCCGATGTCTCGGCGGGCAGCGTGGGCAACTTGTCGGACGGCGTGGACGCCATCGGGGCCGCCTCGGGGTGGGCGGAGGCATGGGCCGCCAGCACCGCGGGGGTCGGCGCGGGCGCCACGGCGGCACTCTCCGCCACGGACGGCTCGGAGCCTCGGGGGGTCTCCGCGGCCTCGGGGGGCTTCTGCGGCTCGCCGGCCTCTTCTGCCTCGCGGGTCTCTTCTGCCTCGGGAGTCTCTGCGGTCTCTTCTGCCTCGGGGGTCTCCGGGACCTCGGCCACCCCCGTCGCCTCAGAAGTCGTGGACGGTTCGGGCGTCCGGGCCGCCCCCTCCTCAGGGCCGTGCTCCTCCTGGGGGCGCGGCTGGGTCAGCCAGGCCACGGCCGCTCCGGTGATCGCGACGGGCCACTCCACCACGCCCGCGACGCCGAGGACTCCGGCTCCGGTGTACACCGCCAGCCGTCGGCCCCGGGGGGTGATCGCCTCGACCTTGTCGAGCGTTCCTTGAGCCGCCCTTTCCAGCAGCCCGACGCCGGGCACCCTGCGCAGTGCCGAGACGGTGGTGCGCAGTGGCTCCGGCAGGTCACTCGTCGACTTCTCCCCTGCCATGACGTCGTCGCCTCCCGAGCTGATCCGGATCGTGGGTCAGCCGAGTTCCCGCGATGCGCGACCCCATCCGCGCTGGTCGGAATTCCCTTGGCGACCGTGAAGCCGCGGTCGCCGGCCGCCCGTCCGGACGGCGGCTGCGGGAGCGCTCGCGGCGCCGGGCCGCCCGGGATCGGAGGAGCGCTCCCACGCCCCACGCAAAAAGCAGCGCCCTCGTCGGGATCGACACCAACTACGGCGACAGCGTGACGCTGAGGAACATCACGATCGTCGGGGACAGCAGCAAGAAGATCGTGCCCTGCCAGAAGTACATCGGCAACAGCACGGGCGCGGAGGCGACCACCAACGGCAGCGGCCCCGACGGCACGTACTGCACGTACTCGCCCTCGGACATCAGCTACAAGCAGCCCCACCCGCCGCCACGGTGATCCCGGCCGTACGAAGCGCCTCCGCACGGCGCTTCGTACGGCCGTCCTGTCATCGCCCCGCGCGGCCGCCGTCCCGCGGAGGCCTCACCGTCCCAGGGTTCCGGCGATCTCGCGCCGGTACTCCGCGTAGGCGGCGCGCAGGGCCGCGCCCGGCCAGTCCGCGGGCAGGAGTCCGGCGGGCAGGACGGGGTCGGCGAGCAGATGGCGCACCACCGCCGCGAAGGCGGTGAAGCGGTCGGCCGGGCCGTGCGCCACGGCCAGGTGCGCGAGCAGAGCGCGGGCGGTGGCCGCCCAGGCGTCGAGCGGCCACAGCCGGGCCGCGAGCGCGGCCGCGGCCCCTTCGGGGCGGGCGGTGAAGCGCTGGGCCACCGGCTCCAGGTCGTCCGGCACGGGCCGGCTCAGGTTGGCGGGGCGCAGCCACACGCCCTCCCGCAGCTCGGCCAGGCGCAGCTCGGCCAGGCGGGCGCGCAGGTCGGCTCGTTCGGCGGCGCCGCGGCCCGTGGCGGTGACGACCACCGTCTCCCAGTCGCCGTCCCACGCGCGCGTGCGCGGCCGCACCGCCTCGTCCTGGCGCCGTCGGCGCTCCAGCAGGCGGTCGCTGAGCCGGTAGACGCCATCGGTGCGGCGCAGGTCGCCTGCGGCCGTCATCCGGCTGAGCGCGGCCCGGAGCGTGGAGCCGCCGATCCCGAAGGGCTCCACCGCGCGGACGAGGTCCTTGACCGCGAGCTGAGGGGGATGCGCACCCAGCAGCAGGCTGAGCACGACCGAGCGCGCGGACAGCGGCCGCAGTTCCACCTCGCCGGGCGGCACCGGCGCGTTCATCCGCATGGGCACGTACTGTACGCGCCGGGTGTTGTTGCGTTATTGCGACAGTCGCAGAAAAGATGCAACATGGCGACATGGTCCCGATGCCCGCGCCACCGCAGCCGCAGCCGCCGTACGCCACCCACGACGTCACCAACCAGCCGCCGCCCCTGACCCCGTACGACGCCGCCGAGGACGCCGCCCTGCTGGAGGGGCTGCGCCGGGAGGGGGCGGGCTGGGCCGAGGAGGGCATCAGGCGGCTGGGGCTGCGGGCGGGCAGCGCCGAGGTGCAGGAGTGGGCCGAACTGGCCAACGTCCACGAGCCGGTGCTGCGCACGCACGACCGGTACGGCCACCGCGTCGACGAGGTCGACTTCCATCCGAGCTGGCACCACCTGATGCGGGCCGCGGTGGCCGAGGGCCTGGCGGGCACGCCGTGGGCCGAGGACCGGCCCGGGGCCCATGTCGCCCGCACCGCCGGGGGCCTGGTGTGGGGGCACACCGACGCCGGGCACGGCTGTCCGACGTCGATGACGTACGCGGCCGTGCCCGCGCTGCGCGCCCAGCCGGACCTGGCGAAGGTCTACGAACCCCTGCTGACCGGCCGCGAGTACGAGCCCGGCCTGAAGGTGCCGACCGAGAAGCGGGGCCTGCTCGCGGGCATGGGGATGACGGAGAAGCAGGGCGGCTCCGACGTCCGTACGAACACCACCACGGCGACGCCGACCGCCGAGGAGGGCGTGTACACGCTGCGCGGCCACAAGTGGTTCACCTCGGCGCCGATGTGCGACGTCTTCCTGGTGCTGGCGCAGGCCCCGCAGGGGCTGTCCTGCTTCCTGGTGCCGCGCGTCCTGCCCGACGGAAGCCGCAACACCTTCCGCATCCAGCGGTTGAAGGACAAGCTGGGCAACCGGTCCAACGCCTCCTCCGAGCCCGAGTTCGACGGGACCGTCGCCTGGCTGGTCGGGCCCGAGGGCCGCGGCGTCAGGACCATCATCGAGATGGTCAACTGCACCCGCCTGGACTGCGTGATGATGTCGGCCGCGCTGATGCGCAAGACCCTGGTCGAGGCCGGCCACCACACGCGCCACCGCAGCGCCTTCGGGGCGCGGCTGATCGACCAGCCGCTGATGCGCAACGTGCTGGCCGACCTGGCGCTGGAGTCGGAGGCGGCCACCACGCTCGCGCTGCGGCTGGCCGGCGCGGCCGACCGCGCGGTGCGCGGGGACGCGGCCGAGACGGCGTTCCGCAGGATCGCCACGGCCGTCGGCAAGTACTGGGTCACCAAGCGGGGACCGGCCTTCACGGCGGAGGCCCTGGAGTGCCTGGGCGGCAACGGTTACGTGGAGGAGTCGGGCATGCCCCGCCACTACCGCGAGGCCCCCCTGCTGTCGATCTGGGAGGGCTCGGGCAACGTCAACGCCCTCGACGTGCTGCGGGCGCTCCGGCGCGAACCGGCCACCGCCCAGGCCCTGTTCGACGAACTGGCCCTGGCCCGGGGAGCGGACGCCCGGCTGGACGCCGCCGTCACCCGGCTCGAGGGTCTGCTGGCCACGGGCTCCGAGGCCGGCGCGCGCCGGCTGGTGGAACTCATGGCCCTGACGCTGCAGGCCGCCCTCCTGGTCCGGCACGCGCCGCCCGCCGTCGCCGACGCCTTCTGCGCGACCCGGCTGGGCGGCGACTGGGGACACGCCTTCGGCACGCTGCCCGACGGGGCCGCCCTGGACGCGATCCTGGAACGCTCGCTGCCCCAGGCCTTCTGACGCACCGTGCCGCTCGGGCCGGGGCTACGCCGCCTACCCACCCTTAAGAGCGCCGCCGCCCCGGCCCGAAGAGCACCGTCGCCCCGGCCCGAAGAGCACCGCCGACCCGGCCCGCACCGCGCGCGGTCGGCGGGCCGCGGTCAGCTGGTCTTGCGTCCCCACAGGGGTCCGAAGCGCGCCCACTCGGCGTCCCACCGGTCCAGTCGGCGGCGTTCCAGGCGGCCCCGCAGGACGCGGCCGCAGGCCAGGGGCGCCATGGCGGCGCTCACCCCCACGAGGGTGCCGATCAGCGAGGCCCGCAGCCTGGCCTGCGAGACGGTGGCGGGCTCGGCCACCAGGCGGCCCTGCGCGTCGGTCCACACGCCGACGGTGCCGCCGGCCGCACTGCCGGGCCGCACCCGCACCCGGCCGGTGTGCACCGAGCCGTCCGGAGCCGTCCAGCGCGCCTTCCCCCACACCTGCTCGGGGTTCGCCGCGCCGGGGTGCGCGGGCGCCGCTCCGGGCGCCTTCTCCGCCAGCCGCGCCACGACCGGACGCCACTCCGCGCGTTCCCGGGCCAGCCCGTCCTCGACGGACCCGGTCGCCGTCAGACCGGCGAGCACCCCCGCCAGGACGGTGAGCGCCCAGGTGCCGAGCACCGCCCAGGCCTCCACCACGTCGGCGCGGCGCCTGAGCGGGTTGCGCCGCCAGCGCCACAGCCACACCTTCGGACCACGCAACGCCATCGAAGGCACCCTCCTCATGAGCGCACGACCCTCCCCCCGACCGCCTTCCCATACGGGCGCGGTTCCCCGGATGCTCAGGCCGAGTCCCCCGGCTCGCGGGCCGCACACGCCCGCCGCCCGCCGCCGCGCGAGCGCCGTCGCCGAAACCCCCGCCGCCGGTCGCCTCGCGCCGGAATCACCGCCCCCACCTGCGGTGACGCCGTTCGGCGGGGTGACTGTCAGTGGCGGGGTGCAGACTGATCGCGATGGAGACGAAGATGTCCCGGAGGTGATCGGCATGACCGAGGTATTGCTCGCTGTGGGCACACGAAAAGGCCTGTTCATCGCGCGCAGGCGGGGAGGCGCCTGGGCGTTCGACGACAGCCCGTACTTCAACGCGCAGGCCGTGTACTCGGTGGCCATCGACACGCGCGGCGACCGTCCGCGGCTGCTGGTCGGCGGCGACAGCTCGCACTGGGGTCCGTCGGTCTTCCGCTCCGACGACCTCGGCCGCACCTGGACCGAGCCCTCCCGGCCGGCCGTGAAGTTCCCCGAGGACACCGGCGCCTCGCTGGAGCGGGTCTGGCAGTTGCATCCGGCCGCCGCGGAGCCGGACGTGGTGTACGCGGGCACCGAACCGGCCGCCCTGTACCGCTCGGACGACCGCGGGGAGAGCTTCGAACTGGTCCGTCCGCTGTGGGAGCACCCCACGCGGTCGCGGTGGGTGCCCGGCGGGGGCGGTGAGGGCCTGCACACCGTGCTCACCGACCCGCGCGACCCGCGGTCGGTGACGGTCGCCGTCTCGGCGGCGGGCGTGTTCCGCACCAGCGACGGCGGCGCGAGCTGGTCACCGTCCAACTCCGGTGTGTCGGCGGTGTTCCTGCCGGATCCGAACCCGGAGTTCGGCCAGTGCGTGCACAAGGTCGCGCGGGACGCGAGGACCCCGGACCGCCTGTATCTGCAGAACCACTGGGGTGTGTACCGCAGTGACGACGCGGGCGGGCGGTGGACGGACATCGGCGAGGGTCTGCCGTCCACCTTCGGTTTCACGGTCGCCGCCCACCCGAGCCGAGGCGACACGGCGTACGTGTTCCCGATCAACGCGGACTCCGACCGGGTGCCCGCCGGCCGCCGGTGCCGGGTCTTCCGCACCGCGGACGCGGGCAGGAGCTGGGAGCCCCTGTCGGCCGGCCTGCCGCAGGAGGACCACTACGGCACCGTGCTGCGCGACGCGATGTGCACCGACGACGCGGACCCCGCGGGCGTGTATTTCGGCAACCGCAACGGCGAGGTGTTCGCGTCGGCCGACGACGGCGACAGCTGGCGGGAGTTGGCGTCCCACCTGCCGGACGTGCTGTGCGTACGGGCCGCGGTGGTGGGATGAGCCGCACGGGGGGAGCACGCGTTCCCGGCCGAGGATTGATCGCCGCTGCCCGTACGGCAGTAGGGTGACGCCCGTGGCACCACGACCGTTGCACGAAATCGTCGAACCGGGCTGGGCGAACGCCCTCGAACCCGTCGCCGGACGGATCGCCGAGATGGGCGACTTCCTGCGCGCGGAGATCGCCGCCGGACGCACCTATCTCCCGGCCGGGCCGAACGTCCTGCGGGCTTTCCAGCAGCCGTTCGACGAGGTCCGGGTCCTGATCGTCGGACAGGACCCCTATCCGACACCGGGACACGCGGTGGGACTGTCGTTCTCCGTGGCGCCGGAGGTGCGTCCGCTGCCCGGCAGTCTCCTCAACATCTACCGCGAGCTGACCACCGACCTGGGAGTGCCCCAACCCTCCAACGGTGATCTGACGCCCTGGACGCGGCAGGGTGTGCTGTTGCTCAACAGGGCGCTCACCACCGCCCCGCGCAAGCCGGGCGCGCACCGCGGCAAGGGCTGGGAGGAGGTCACCGAGCAGGCGATACGCGCCCTGGCGGCGCGCGGCAAGCCGCTGGTGTCCATCCTGTGGGGCCGCGACGCCCGCAACCTGCGTCCACTGCTCGGAAGTCTCCCGTCGGTGGAGTCCGCCCACCCCTCCCCCATGTCGGCCGACCGCGGCTTCTTCGGCTCCCGGCCCTTCAGCCGGGCGAACGATCTGCTGATCAGACAGGGCGGACAGCCGGTGGACTGGCGCCTGCCGTGAGCGGTCGCGGTCCGGCCGGCTTCCTCGCCGTCGACTCCGGGGGTTCGGGACTGCGGGTCGTCGTGGGGACCGTGGACCGCGGGGAGCTCGGACGTCGGGAGTCGCGCGAGCCGGTGCGGACCGGCGCCCGGGGCATCGAACCGGGGCACCTGATGGAACAACTGGTACCCATGGTGCGTGACTTGACCGCCGAGGCCGGTATCGCCGCCCCGGCCACGGCAGTGGTCGGCGCCGCCGGGTTCGCCACCCTGGGCGCCGGGCTGCGCGCGGAGCTGCCCGCCGCGCTGGGACGGGAGTTCGGCGTGCGGACGCTCGCACTGGCCGCCGACGCCGTCACCGCGTACGTCGGCGCCCTCGGACCCCGGCCCGGCGCCGTGGTCGCCGCCGGCACGGGGCTGATCGCCGTCGGCACGGACCTGACGCGCTGGCGGCGCGCGGACGGCTGGGGGCATCTGCTGGGCGACTGCGGCAGCGGCGCCTGGATCGGGCGGGCCGGACTGGAGGCGGCGCTGCGCGCGTACGACGGCCGGCCCGGCGGGTCCGCCCGGCTGCTGGCCCGCGCCGAGGAGTCGTTCGGCCCCGTGCCGGAACTGCCGGGCAAGCTCTATCCGCGCCCCGACCGCCCCGCCGTCCTGGCCTCCTTCGCACCCCAGGTGGCTGCCTGCGCGGACGACGACCCGGTCGCCGCGGATGTGCTGCGCACGGCGGCCCGGCACATGGCGGACTCGGCCGCAGCCGTCTGTCCGGTCGACGGCGAACCCCGAGTCGCCCTGACCGGAGGCCTGTTCAACATCGGAGACGCTCTGCTCGCGCCGCTGCGGGAGGAGTTGTCGACACTGCTGCCGCACGCACGCCAGGTGCCCGCCGCGGGCGATCCGCTGAGCGGTTGCGTACGGATGGCGACGGACCTGGCGGCCGGCGCGCTCCCCCTGCCGGGCGACGAGGCACTGTTGTCCGTAGTGACCGCAAAGGGAGACTGATCCCTGTGGTACGCAATCCGCCCGGTACGTACGGTGATCGGTGGCGATCCGCACGTAAGTCATCAGACAAAACCGGACGGATACCGCTCACCTGCACCCTCCCCGAACAGAGGAGCCCAGGAAACCAGTAACATGCGGCGCCATGAGCTCCCCCACTGGGCCCGCCGGCCTGCCAGTACGAATGCCGCGCCCCCGCCAGCCCGGGCGGCACCGTCGCCCCGAACCCGTGGCGGCTCCCGAGGGCGCGCCCGCGCTCGTCCTCGCGGTGCCGGGCGCGCCCGGCACCGCCACCCGCGGCCTCGCCGAGGAGGTCGTGAGCATCGCCCGCTCCGAACTGCCCGGCCTGGACGCCAGGATCGGCTACCTGGACGGGGACGACGCGGACTTCCCGACGCTCAAGGCGGTGCTCGCGCACGCCGGCGAGGAGCGCACGGCCCGTTACGAGCAGGCCAAGGCCGCCGGTGAGGACGTCAAGGAGCCCGACGGCCCGGTCGCCGTCGTCGTGCCGCTGCTCGCCGGACCGGACAGCGCGCTGCTGCGCCGGATCCGCCAGGCGGTGATGGACAGCCGTGTCGCGGCCGACCTGACCGACGTGCTGGGCCCGCACCCGCTGCTGGCCGAAGGACTGCACGTGCGCCTGTCCGAGGCCGGCCTGGCACGCGCCGACCGCGCCCGCCTGTTCACCGTGGCGACCGCGGCGGACGGCATCATCCTGGCGTCCGTGGGCGGCGACGAGGCCGTGCAGGCGGCCGGGATCACCGGCATGCTGCTCGCCGCGCGCCTGGCCGTGCCGGTCATGGCGGCTGCCCTGGACCAGGACGGCTCGATCGCCGGTGTCGCCGAGCAGCTGCGGTCCTCGGGCTCGCAGCAGCTGGCGCTCGCGCCCTACCTGATCGGGCCGGAGATCGACGCGGGCCTGATCGAGGAGGCGGCCAAGGAGGTGGGCTGCTCCGCGGCCGAGGCGCTCGGCCCGTACCCGGCGATCGGCAAGCTGGCTCTCGCCAAGTACACGTCCGCGCTGGGCATCGCCCCGCAGCAGCCGCAGGGCGCGCCGGTCCGCTGACCCGCACGCCACGGCCGTGGGAAAGACCGGAAGGGCCCGCTCCGCGCCAGGAGCGGGCCCTTCGGCGTCGGCGGCCCGCACCGGGCGGGAGCGGCAGCGGAGGGCGGCAGCGGCAGACCGCGGCCTCCTCCAACGGCCGGCCGAAGCCCGGCGATGACGAAAGCCCCGTGAACGGCCGAGGCCCGACGGAGATGCGCGGCCCGGCGGAGGAGCGAGGCCCGGCGGAGGAGCGAGGCCCGGCGGAGGAGCGAGGCTGGACGGAGGAGCGAGGCCGGACGGTCGGCTGACACCCGGCCACCCGGCGGTCGGCCGACGCCCGACGAAAGGCCGACGCCCGGCGGGTGGCTCAGCCGAAGGCGACGCAGGACACGGCCGGTACCTCGACCGAGCCCCGACGGTGCGGCAGTCCGGTGTCCGGATCGACGGCGAACCAGACGACCCGCCCGGAGTGCTCGTTGGCGGCGTACAGGAATCCGGCGTGCTCGGTGAGCGCCCGCGGCCAGCGGCCCCCGCAGGGCACCGTCCCGAGCAGCCGCAGCCGCCCCCCGTCGACGGCGAACGTGGACAGCACGTCCTCGCCGCGCGTGGCGGTCCACAGGAAGCGTCCGTCGGGAGAGACGGCGATGCCCGACGGGTAGGCGTCCCCGGCGGGAGCGGCGGGCAGCACCTGCGTCTCGGTCAGCGGCTGGACCGAGCCGGTGGCGGCGTCCCAGCGGCAGGCGGTGACGGTGGGCGTGAGTTCGTTGACGACGTAGGCGTGCTCACCGTCCGGGTGGAAGGCCAGGTGGCGCGGTCCGGAGCCGGGACGCAGGGCGATCTCCCGGTGCAGTTCGAGGCGGCCGTCGCGCAGGGCGCACACGCGGACGGAGTCCGTGCCGAGGTCGACGCTGACGGCCCACCGCCCGCTCGGGTCGGGCTGCACCTGGTGCGCGTGCGGGCCCTGCTGACGGTGGACGTGCGGGCCCGAGCCGGTGTGCCGGAGCACCCCGGACGCCGCCGGCGCGAGGGTGCCGTCGGCGCGCACCGGAACGGCGGTGACGCTGCCGGAACCGTAGTTGGCGGTCAGGACGTGACCGGCGAAGAGGCTGAGGTGCGTCGGCCCGCTCCCGTCGACGGACACCGGCGGCCCGGCCTGTTCGAGCCGGTCGCCCTTCACGCGGTACGCGGCCACCGCGCCGCGGTCGGTCTCGCTCACGGCGTACAGCGTCTCCCCGTCGGGCGCCACCGCCAGGTACGAGGGGTCGGGCAGGCCGGCCGTACCGCTCAGGCAGGTCAGCGCGCCGGTGTCCGGGGCCACGGCCGCCGTCACGATCCCGGGGCCTCCGGCCGCCGTGAACGACCCGATGAACGCCCGCCGCGCGCTGCCGTCCGCCACCGCTGTGTCCCCTCTCGGTCCTGTGCCGTCCGGGGTGACGGTAGCAGCACCCGATCACTTCAGGTCTAGACCATACGGTCTGGCATCCTGGCCCCATGAGCGGCCTGGGCGGCGTATCGGTCATCTTCGACCTCGACGGAACGCTGGTGGACAGCGAGCCGAACTACTACGAGGCGTCGCGCCGGCTGCTCGCCGCGCGCGGCGTCCCCGGCTTCACCTGGGAGGACCACGAGCGGTACGTCGGTCTCAGCACGTGGGAGACGCTCGGGCTGCTGCGGACGCGCTTCGGCATCCGCGCGCCCCTCGCCGAGCTGCTCGACGAGCTGAACGACCGCTACCTGGAGCTGGCCCGCATCTCCACGCCCGCCTACCCGGAGATGCGCACGTTCGTGAAGCTGCTGGCCGACGAGGGCGTGCCGATGGCCGTGGCCTCCGGGTCCTCGCCCGGCGCGATCGAGGCGGTCCTGGCCGGCACCGGGCTGGACGCCTGGCTGCGCACCGTCGTGTCGGCCGACGAGGTCGCCCGCGGCAAGCCCGCGCCGGACGTGTTCCTGGAGGCGGCCCGACGGCTGGGCGCGCCCCCGGCCGACTGCGTGGTCGTGGAGGACGCGGCGCCCGGTGTCGCCGCCGCGCACGCCGCCGGGATGCGCTGCATCGCGGTGCCCTACCTCGCCGCGCAGGCCGACGCCCCCGAGTTCGGCACCGCGGGACTGCTGCTGCGGGGCGGCCAGTCGGAGTTCACGGCCCAGGGGGCGTACGAGTGGCTGGCCCGGTCCGTTTCGTCCCGCTGACCCGGTATTCGGGCCCCGGGACCGCATTGGCGTGGGCATCAGGGTCACTGAGCATGGCGGGGCCGGTCGATGCTCTCCGTGTCCTGGAGGACGCTCATGGGCTCTGCCGCCTTGCTCGTCGCCAACCACGGGGAGGTCGCCGTGCGCGTCCTCCGGGCCGCGGCGGAGGCCGACTGCGTACCGTCGCTGTCCACGCCGACGGCGACGACGCGCACACGCGTTCGGCCGACGAGGCCGTGCGGACGAGCGGTTGCCTGGACGCGGACGCGCTGCTCGCCGCCGCGCGGGAGACGGGCTGCGACCGCCTGCATCCGGGCTACGGGTTCCTGAGCGAGGACGCCGGTTTCGCGCGGCGGTGCGCCGAGGCCGGGATCACCTTCGTCGGCCCCTCCCCGGAGGTGCTGGAGGTCTTCGGGGACAAGGTGCGGGCCTGGGCGCTCGCCGTGCGGGCGGGCGTGCCGGTCCTGCCGGGCAGCCGGGGTGCGGCGGGCCCCGAGGAGGCACGGGGGCTGCTGGCGGGCGGGCCCGTGATGATCAAAGCGGTGGGCGGGGGCGGCGGCCGCGGCCTTCGCGTCGTGCCGCGGCCCGAGGAACTGGACGAGGCCTGGGAGCGGTGCGTTCGGAGGCCCCGCAGGGTTTCGGGCGCGCGGAGCCGTACCTGGAGCGGCTGCTGGAGTGTGCCCGGCATGTGGAGGTGTGCAGGTCGTCGGGCGACGCTCCGGGCGCCGTCACCCACCTGTGGGACCGGGACTGCACCGCCCAGCGCCACCACCCGCAGCTGATCGAGGTCGCCCCGGCCCCCGCGCTGCCGGACGGGGTACGGAAGGAGATCCTCGACAGCGCGCCGCGGCCGGCCCGGGCCGCCCGCTGCACGGCGAGCGCGGCGACGCGCGCCGGGCCGGCGACGCGCACGGCCCGTCGGCGCGGGTGCGGCCCGTCGGCGCGGGTGCGGCCCGTCGGCGCGGGTGCGGCCCGTCGGCGCGGGTGTGGCGGCAGGACGGCCGGTGCGTGGGCCGGGGCCTGTCGCGCGGGTCACGAGCGGCGGCGGGGCTTTCCGCGCTTCGGGGTCTTCGCGCCTCCCGCGCCCGTCCTGGGGTTGCGGCCCGTCGCCCTGCCGGTGGCCTTCGCCGGCGCGGGCTTGCGGCGGGGCGCGGGCTTGTCGGCGCGCTTGTCCTTCGACGGCTCCTCGGCGGCCCTGCGGCCCCGGGAGCTGTTGACCGTACGGCCGCGGACGATGCCGATGAAGTCCTCGACCAGGTCCGTGGTGGCCTCCTCCGGCCAGGACAGGGCGACCTCCGAGCGGGGCGCGTCGACGACCGGCCGGTAGGTGAGGTCCCTGCGGTGGTGCAGGCGGGCCAGAGACTGGGGGACGACGAGCAGGCCCACGCCCGCGGCGACCAGCTCGACGGCGTCGGCGGTGGTGGCCGGGCGCTCGAACGCGGGCTCCCCCGGCGGCCGCTCCCAGCCGAGGACGTCGTCGAGCGGGTGGAAAACCACCTCGTCGGCCAGGTCGTCGAGGCTGACCTCGTCGGCCGCCGTGATCACATGGTCCTTGGGGACCACGACCACCGTCGTCTCGGCGTAGAGCGGAATCGCGCTGAAGTACGTGCGGTCGACCGGCAGTCGGACGAATCCCGCGTCGGCCTCACCGGCGCGCAGGACACCGGCCGCCTCGGCGGCCGCCACGGCGACGAGGGTGAGCGGGACGTCGGGCAGGCGCTCGTTCCAGATCCGCACCCACTTGGCGGGCGTCACCCCCGGGACGTACGCAAGCCGGAACTCGGGGGGTGCTTCGGTGCCTGTCACGTCGGCAAGGTTACCGGCCGTGGTCGGAGGTCCCGCACCCGATCGATACCCTGGGCGTCATGAAGTCGCACCAGACCGCCCAGACCATGAAGCCCGCCACCGCGGCGAAGAAACTGGGTGTGTACCTCGAGGCCACCCCTGCCGAGTTCCGGGAGGGGCCCGTCTCGCGCGCCCGCCTCGACGAGTTGCAGGCCGATCCGCCCGAGTGGCTGCGCGAGCTGCGGGCCAAGGGCCCGCACCCCCGTCCGGTGGTCGCGGCGAAGCTCGGCGTGTCCATCGCGGGGCTGGCCCGCGGCGGTGTCACCGAGCCCCTCACCACCGAGCAGATCGAGGAACTCAAGCGGGAACGCCCGGAGTGGCTGGAGAAGGAGCGGGCGACCCAGGCCGAGGTCCGCAAGGAGGCGGCCCGCATCAAGAAGCGGAACGCCGAGCGCGCGGCCGGTTCCTGACATCCCCCGCCACCACGTTCCGTCACCGTCGGGGCACCTCCCGTTCACCTGACGGTTCATCAACGGAAAGGTCACAAAAGCGTATCGGACATTCCGTGCGCCAATCTTCACACGAGGTGCACAAGTTGGCTAAGTTGACGCCCGGGCTGCTCGACTGCCTCCGGCGAACCGCGCCGGGTCGGGCGGCCTCCGCCGAGTCCGGTGCGCCGCGTGGCAGCCGGAGCCGGGAACCCGACCGAACGACTGGGGCGGCCCGACCGCCCGTAGCGGCAGGGTCGTAGGGCAAGCCTTCCGTCGACCGCCCGAGCCCTCTGCCAGGGCCTGACGGCCCGGGAACCCCCGCCGCCGACCCGGTGGGCGGAGCACGGAAGGAGTACGGCTCCCATGGCGCCGGAACGCACCCCGCGCGCGGACGGCCTCGGCCTCCCCGGCATGCGCGACTCCGCTGTCGCAACGGCCGCGCCCGGAGCGGACGGCGACGGCCCGAGCCTCGAAGAGGTCCAGCAGCGGGTACGCATGCTGTACGACCGGGCCGAGAGGGACACCGGAACCTTCAACGCGACGCGGGCGATGACGGCGCGGAGGCGCGGGCGTGCCGCCTCGGCGGGCGGCGAGGGCCGCAGGCGTACCGATGCCGCTCTCGACGAGGTCGCGCGGAAGTGGTTCGACGTGGCGCGTGCGTCACTGGGGCCGACGGTGCCGGCCGCGCTGCCGGCCGGCCGGGCACCGGCCCGCCCGGCGCAGTCGAGGCCCGCTCGACCGGCGGAGGCCGCCCTGGAACGCGGGCGTGAGCAGCGGCCCGTCCCGGAACTCCCGGCCGGACCGGCCTCCCGGCCGGCGGCGGAACTGACCGCGGGGCCCGCGGCCGGACGGGAGGCCGCTCCGCCCGTGCCCGAGCCCCGGGCACAGACCGCCCCCGCCCTGCCCGTGGCCCTGCCCTCGACGGGCGGCGCGCAACAGGACTGGCCTGCCCCGCAACAGAACTGGCCGGACCCGACGGCGACCGGACCACTGGGGATCGCGCCGGACCCAACGCCGACCGGACCGCTCCAGACCTGGGCCGACACCACGGCGACCGCACCACTCCAGACCTGGGCCGACACCACGGCGACCGCACCACTCCAGACCTGGGCCGACACCACGGCGCCCGGACCGCAGCAGAGCTGGGCCGGCGTCCTGGCGACCGGCACGCAGCAGAGCCGGCTGGGCGCCACTCCGGCAGGCGCGCAGCGGACCATGGCCGGCACCACGACAACCGGCATGCAGCAGAGTCGGCCGACCACCGCGTCGGCCGCGGCACCGCACGCCGTGGCAGGTGCGGAAGTCGCGGCGGCCGCGGCACCGCACGCCGGGACGGGCGCCGCGTCGGCCGGGGTCAGGCAGGCCGGGCTGGGCGTGGCCAAGGAGCGGAACCGGCGCAAGCTCGCCGCCGCCCGCGAGTCGCTGGCCCGGTACGCGGTCCCGCAGGCCGCGCCCGTCGCGGCGATCACGGCCGAACCCGCCGCGGCCCCGTGGACCGACCCGGCGCAGCAGGCCCGCCGCGCGGAGGAGGAGTGGCGGCTGCTGCAGCCGAGCGTCCTGGACACGGGTGTCCTGCCCGTCCCCGCCACCCCGGACGCCGGTCCTGTCACGAAGGCCGAGCGGGCGGTCGCCTTCGCCCGCGCGCAGATCGGCAGGCCGTGCCTGTGGGGAGCGGCCGGCCCGGGGTCGTACGACGACGCCGGACTCATCCAGGCCGCGTGGAAGGCCGCCGGGGTGGCCCTGCCGCGTACCGCGTCCGAGCAGGCGAACGCGGGCACGGTGGTCCCGCTCGCCGAGGCCCGGCCCGGTGACCTGGTCTTCTTCTACGATCACTTCACCCACGTCGGCCTCTGCACCGGCGGCGGCACGATGATCCACGCGCCGGGTCCGGGCACCTACGTGCGCGAGGAATCGGTCTTCTACGCAGGGGAGTCGGCGATCCGCATCGCCGTGCGCCCGGCGTAGCGCCCTCCCGCGCCGTGCGGGCCGCCGGTCCCCCGTGCCGGCGGCCCGCGCGGGATCCGCGCGGCCGCGCGCGGACGGCGATCGCCCACGCCGCGGCCATGTCCGCGAGGCGTGATGACACGTTCCGGACGTCGCCCACCGGCCGTCGGATCCGGGGGCGGAGGCCGGGCCCCCTCCTGCCCGGCCTCCCCCACCGTGGCCGCCGCAGCGCCGATGTGCTGGAGTTCATCCGAGAACGTCGCTGTTGCTCGGTTGAAGTCTGAGCAATGCTTGACGACGCCGGTATGGGTACAACTGCGTACGCGGCGGACGAGCGGAGAGGGAACGTGGCACAGGGGCTGGGCGAGGCCAGGGCCTACGAGCGCATGCTGTCGGTGGCGGTCGCCGCGCTGCACGAGCGGCAGCCGGAACGGCTGTGGCCGTTGCTGACGGCCGCGCTGCCCGGCCTGTGCGGCGGCGAGACCCTGGTCTACAAGCTGGACGACTGGAGCGAGCGCGCGGGCACGGTCGGCACGTCGCCCGGGGTCGCCGCCGAGTTCGACCGGCTCGGCGAGGAGGACATGGGCATCCTGCGGGCGGGGTTCCCGTTCGCGCACCACTACGCGAGCGGTCCGGACCGGTCACCGCTCACCGCCCGCCGCGCGGCCGGCCGCGCCTGGTCGTCGAGCCGGACCGCGCGTCTCATCGACGACGTCATGGACATGGACCACGTCCTGGCGATCCCGCTGCCCGGAACGTCGAACCCGATCACCGGTTGCATGGTCTACCGCTCCGGCACGGACTTCACCGACGACCACCTGCGCATCGCCGGTCAGATGCAGCCGCTGCTGTCGGCCGTCGAGCAGCAGCGGCAGCTGCTGGAACACTGGCAGCGGTCGGCCCGTCCGGGCGGCGCCGCGGGCTCCGCCCAGGAGGCGGCGGAGTCCTGTGCCCTGACGCCCCGCGAGACGACCGTCCTGCTGCTGCTCGCGGACGCCCTGACCGCCGCCGCGATCGGCCGACGGCTCGGCATCTCGGACCGGACGGTGCACAAGCACGTGGAGAACATCTACCGCAAGCTCGGCACCCGCGACCGCATCAGCACGGTGTTGCGCGCGCAGCGGCTCGGCCTGATCCCGGCGCCGTCGCTGCCCCGCTAGGGCGGCTGCCGCGGAAGGCCGCCCCGGCTGCCGGGCGGCGGGCGGGCGGGCGGGTTCAGGCGTCGGGGGTGCCGAAGGGGCCGTCGGCGGTGAAGGCCAGGGCGGCGAAGCGTTCGCCGATCAGGCGGTGGGTGGCGGCGTCCGGGTGGAGCTGGTCGGGCAGCGGGAGTTCGGCCGCGTCGGCCTCGCCGTAGAGTGCGCGGCCGTCGAGGTGGTGCAGGTGGGGGTCCTCCGCCGTCCGCTGTGCGACGATCCTGGCCAGTTCCTCGCGGATGACGTTCAGGGTCAGCTTCCCGCTCGCGCGCTCCGCCGGGTCGCCCATGGCGACGAACCGCAGCCGGCCGTCGGCGAGGTCGGGCGCGGCGGGACCGGGGGTGTCCTCGTGCATGGGGCACAGGATCGGCGAGACGACCAGCAGCGGGGTGGTGGGGTGTCCCTCCCGGACGGTGTCGAGGAAGCCGTGGACGGCCGGGGCGAAGGCACGCAGGCGCATCAGGTCGAGGTTGACCAGGTTGATCCCCAGCTTGACGCTGATCAGGTCGGCGGGGGTGTCGCGCATGGCGCGGGCGGTGAAGGGGTCGAGCACGGCGCTGCCGCCCAGGCCCAGGTTGACCAGTTCCACACCGGCCAGCCGGGCGGCGTGCGCGGGCCAGATGCCGGTGGGACCGGCGGCGTCGGAGCCGTGGCTGATCGAGCTGCCGTGGTGCAGCCACACCCGACGGCCGCGGTCCGGTACGGGTTCGGCGGGCGCGTCGGTGCGCAGGGCGACGAGTTCGGTGGTCTCGTTGTGCGGCAGCCAGATCTCGACGTCCTTTTCGTGACCGGGCAGGCCGGTGAAGGCCAGGGTGGCCGGCGTCCCGGGCCGGTGCTCGGTGGTGCCGGTCACCATGTCGACGGTGAGGGTGTTGCCGCCCGTCGACTCGGCGCGGCCGGCCGGTCGGCCGTCGACGAGCAGTTCGTACACGCCGTCGGGGCGGGGCGGGGCGCCCACGTAGACGCGTTTGGTGCGCAGGACGTCGAGCTCGACGGCGGTGGCCCGGGTGCGGAAGGCCAGCCGGACGCCGGAGGGCTGGGACTCGGCCATGGCGAGCTGGGCGTCGGTGTTCTGGGCGCGGGCCCGGGCGGGCAGCCGGTGGGGCAGCAGGCCGTGCTCGGTGCGCTCCAGGTCGAGGGCGCCGCGCAGGAGGTCCGCCGTGATGGGCGTGGTGGTCCAGTTGTCAGTGGTGTGCATCGCCATTGCCTCAGCCTGTGGGTCGCGTCGGGAAAGGGGTGCCTGGTCCTGACCCGGGTCAGGTGGCGGGCGGCCAGTCGCGCAGCACGGTGTCGAGGGCGTCCAGGATCCGGGTCCAGGTCTCCTGGGTGTCGGGGGCGCTGTGGCTGAACCCGCCGCCCAGTTCGAGGCTGACGTAGCCGTGGAAGACGCTGCCCAGGAGCCGGACCGCGTGGGTCTGGTCCGGTTCGGCGAGGTCGTAGCCGCGCAGGACGGCCCGCGTCATCTGCGCGTGCCGCACGCCCGCGCTCGCGGCCGCCGTCGACGGGTCGAGCCTGAGCTGGGCCGCCGCGTAGCGGCCCGGGTGTTCCCGGGCGTAGTCGCGGTAGACGTCGGCGAGTGCCGTCAGGGCGTCCTTGCCGGCCCGTCCGGCGAGCGCGTCGGACGCGCGGTCGGCCATCTCCTCCAGCGCGAGCAGGGCGATCCGGGTCCGGAGGTCCTGGGAGTTGCGCACGTGCGAGTACAGGCTGGCGACCTTGACGTCGAACCGGCGGGCGAGCGCCGAGACGGTCACCTGGTCGAACCCGGCCTCGTCGGCCAGTTCGGCACCGGCCTGCGTCAGACGTTCCGCGGACAGCCCCGCGCGGGCCATGGGCATCCCTTCGGTCGACGGCAGCCTGCCTAATATTTTTAGGCAGGCTAGCACCTCCTTTAGGGAAGTCGGCGGTGCGCGGTGAGGGACGGCGGACGCGCCGCCTCCCACCCCGCTTCTGCCCTCGCGGCGTCGGCTCACGCCCGGAGTCGGCTCACGCCCGGAGTCGGCTCACGCGCGGGATCGGCTCACGCGCGGCGCTCATGGGTGGCGGCGAACTCGTCGGCGGCGGCCAGGTCGAAGTCGCCGTGATCGCTGCCGAGTCCCTGCGCGACGAGGGCCGCGGCGGCGCTGCCGAGGACGGCGGCCTCGCTCAGGGGGCGCCCCAGGCTCACCCCGCGCAGGTAGCCCGCCGAGAACGCGTCACCGCAGCCGGTGGTGTCGACGACGTCGATGTCGAAGGCCGGCACGGGCCGCGTGCCCCGCGCCGTCACCAGCAGCGCGCCGTCCGCGCCGCACGTCACCGCGACGGCGCCCGCGCCCGCGTCGAGGAACTTCCTCGCGCCGGTCACGACGTCGGTCTCCCCGCTGAAGCCGAGGACCTGGTCGTCGTTGGGCAGCAGGTGGTCGACGTACGGCAGCACCGCCTCGATCTGGTCGAAGGTGCCGAGTTCGCCGGGCGCGAGGAGGTCGACGGAGGTGACCACGCCGTGCTCCTTGGCGTGCGCCAGAACGCGCGCGGCGACGTCGGCGCCGATCAGCTCGGGTCCGCCCAGGTGGAGGTGGCCGGCTCCGGCGACCGCGTCCCAGGGCACGTCGTCGAGGCCGTAGGTGATGTTGGCGCCGAGGAGGTGCAGGGAGGGGCGGTCGCCGTTGGGGCGGATGGGCAGCACGCTCGCGGAGGTGGAGGTGCCGGCGCGGCGGACCAGGAGGCCGGTGTCCACGCCGGCCCGCTCCAGCAACAGCGACAGCAGGTCGCCGGTGGGATCGGCGCCGATCGCCCCGGCCGTGCGCACCGAGGCGCCCAGCTTGGCGAGGGTGAGCGCGGTCCCGGCGGCCGTCCCGGCGGCGGTCAGCCTGATGTCCTCGACGAGGGTCGCGCCCTGCCCCCGGGGTATCTCCTCCACCGGCCGCACCAGCACGTCCAGTACGTGCACGCCCATCGTGACGACGTTCATCGCTGTCCCTCCTGCGCCGGCGGTACGGGGTGGGTGGTGCCGTAGTCACGGGCGAGCGCGGCCTCGATCACCGCGAGCTGCTGACCTTCGTCGAGGACGCGGGGCCGGCCGAGCGCGGCCGCGCGCTGGTAGACCCCGCACGCCCACTCCAGCAGCAGGGCGTGCTCGACCGCCTTGTCGAGGCTCGGCGCGTGGGTGAGCGCGCCGTGGTTGGCCATGAGGGCGGCGCTGCGGCCCTCCAGGGCGGCGACCACGCACGCGGCCAGCTCCGGGGTGCCGAAGGTGGCGTACGGCGCGACCCGCACGGTGCCGCCGAGGGCGAGCAACTGATAATGGAAACAGGGCAGTTCGTCGAGGACGCAGGACAGGGCGGTGGCCATCGGGGCGTGGGTGTGGACGACCGCACCGGCGCCGTAGCACCGGTAGACACCGAGGTGCAGGTCCAGCTCCGAGGTCGGCTCCAGGGGCCCGGCCACGATCCTGCCGTCCAGGTCGACCACGGTCACCTGGTCCGGGGTGAGGTCGGCCAGCACCGCTCCGGTCGCGCTGACCGCGACCCGCTCCCCCACCCTTACGCTGACATTCCCGGCCGTGCCGATGAGCAGACCTTCGGCCCCGAGGCGGCGGCAGGCGCCCGCCACGGCGGCCCGCTCCCGGTCGGGGGCCGCGCTTGAGTCGGTCATGGGCGCGACCGTAGCCTAAACCTGAAACAAAGTCATGTTCACGTTCGGAGGTTGTTCTCGTGGGAGAGCCGACCGCGGGTCTCGACGGACTCGAGGGGGGCGCTCCGCTGCGCCGCAGACCCCAACAGGCGCGCAGCAGGGCGCGGTTGGCCCGGGTTCTGCAGGCCGCGGAGCGTGTCCTGGTCGAGGAGGGCGTCGAGGCGCTCACCACGACCCGGGTGGCCGCGGAGGCGAAGGTGTCCATCGGGTCGCTGTACCAGTACCTGCCCGACCGTGACGCGATCATCGACGCCCTCGCGGCCGGGTACTTCACCAAGCTGGAGTCGGTCATGGACGGCTTCGCCGAGTCCGCGGCCGCGCAGCGGTGGGAGGACCCGGTGGGGGTGCTGGTGGACGCCTTCGCCGCGCTCTACCGCTCGGAGCACGGGTTCCGGGCGCTGTGGTTCGGCAGCGGCCTGACCGAGCGGACCCGGGCGGCGGACCGCGAGCACAAACGCCGCATGGCCGACGGGCTCCGCCGGGTGCTGCTCGCGCTGGGCGTCGCCGACGGCGAGTCCCTCGCCCGCGCCTGCCACGCCGCGGTGCTCGCCGCCGACGCGCTCTCCCAGGAGGCCTTCCGCCGGGACGCCGAGGGCGACGCGGGCATCCTGGAGGAGGCGAAGGTCATGCTGCGGGGGTACCTCGCCGCGATCGTCGAGCGCGACCGGGGCCGGTAGGACGGCGGCCGGCGGCCGCCCGCCGCACCCCGGAAGCCTTTACGGCACGGCAACGAACCGTTCGATGCGTACGGAGAACGGTCGCGCCGCCAGGTCTCTTGTCCCCCGGGCTAGGATCTGGGTATGACGCACCGACCGGTCCCCTCACGCCCCGCCGTACCGTCCCCGTCCGGGCGGGGGGTGGCCTGAGATGGCCGGTCTGCGTGAGGCCCAGAAGCAGATGACGCGGAAGCTCCTGCTGAGCACGGCGCTGGAGCTGTTCCGTACGAAGGGGTACGCGGCCACCACGGTCGACGACATCGCGGCCGCGGCGGGCACCACACGGGTGACGTTCTACGCGTACTTCCCGTCCCGCAGTGACCTGATGCGGGCGCTGATCGGCGAGCTGAACGAGCTGCTGGAACGCATCGCCTCCCCCACCCACGGCTCCACCGCGCGCGATCTGGTCGCGGTCGTCGCCGACGGCAGCCGTCAGGCGATCACCCGGTGGCTGCTCGACATCTCCAGCCGCTGGGACACGGCCCGCCCCTACCTCAACGCCGCGTTCGAGGCGGCCGCCGCCGACCCGGAGCTGCGCGGGCTGGTGGACGCGTGGATCGAGGAGGCCATCGGCGACGTCGAGGACGGCCTCGACCAGGCCGGGCGCTTCACTCCGGAGAGCCGCCACACGCGGGGCGTCCTCGCGATCGCCCAGCTCGACCACGCGGCACGCAACTGGACGCGGGAGCGCTGGGGCACGGAGCGCGAGCAGCTGATCGAGGTGCTCGCCGAAAGCTGGGTCGGGCTGCTGGGCAGCGGCAGCGAGGGCTGACGGGCACCCGCCGGGTCCTGGCCGCCGCGTCGGCGGACCGCCGGTCAGCGCGCCGGCCGCGGCCCGCCCGCCCATCCCCACAGGACCACCGAGCACAGCGCCGCGAACGCGCACCAGGTCGAGACGAACTCCAGTCGCCACAGCGCCCAGCAGACGGCCGCACCGGCGCCCGCGAGGACGCCGAGGACGCGCAGGCGGCGGTCGCCGGACAGCAGCAGCGCGCCCACGGTCGCCACGAGATACCCCGCGACGAGCAGCTGCGGGTGCGGCAGGCCGAGGGCGTAGCCGACGGTGTGGCCGCGGATCTCGGCCCGGACCGGACGGGTGGCGAGGGCGTACGCCAGGACAGCGGCGGTCACGGCACCGGTCACGGCCGGGAGGATCAGCCGGCGCTTGGCCCGGCGCGGCGCGGCGCACAGCACACCGGCCGGCACCCACACCGCCAGCAGGGGCAGGGCGATCACCGCCCAGGCCACGGTGGCGGGGCCGGTGCCCCCGCCCGCGTGCCAGACCGCCGCCTCGACGAGCTGGTGGGCGCCGAGCAGCAGCGGCAGCGCGGCCAGCGGCAGGTCGCGGGCCCGGTGCGAGCGCGCCGCCGAGGCCACCCCCACGGCGGCGATCCCGGTCCCCGCCACGAGGTCGGCCGTCGCACTCCAGCACATCGCTCCACCCAGGGTCGGACCGTCACGGGCTCTGGCCCCGCATCATGCCCCGTGGGGCGGCCGAGACGGCATGTTTCCGGCCGGACCGCCCGCCGGGACCGCCGCCCCTTGTCCGCCCCGGACCCGAGCGGTCACCGCTGCGAGAACGGGCTCGGCCGCGCCGGCTGATCCGCCGGCGCGGCGTCGCTGTGAGGCGTGGGGTGGTGCGGGGGCTCACGCCCAGGGGTGGGTCGCCGGCACCGCGAAGCCGTTCGCCAGGTCGTCGCCGCCGTCGTCGGGCACCAGCAGGCGTCCGACCTTGGTGGAGACGGTGCAGTCCGCCCGGGGCCGGCCGCGCAGGGCGGCGCCCAGGCGGCGTTCGGACAGGCCGAGCCCGTAGTGGGGTGCGGTGTCGAAGGCCCGGACGCCGGCGTCCCAGGCGGCCTCCGGGGTCGCGGCGGCCGCCTCGTCGGTGGCGGGGCGGTAGAGGTTTCCGATGCCGGCGGCCCCGAACGCCAGCTCGGTCACCCGGACTCCGGATCCGCCCAGCGCCGTCGTCCTCACGAGCCGGCCGCCGGACGCAGCCGGAGACCCTGCATCCCGCCGTCCACCGCGAGGGCCGTGCCGGTGACGGACGCGGCGGCGGGGCTCGCCAGGTAGACGACGGCCGCCGCCACCTCCTCCGCGGTGACCAGGCGTCCCATGGGCTGGCGCGCGTTCAGGGCGGCGCGCTCGGCCTCGGGGTCGTCGGCGACGTCGAGCAGCCGCCCGATCCAGGGGGTGTCGGCGGTGCCGGGGTTGACGCAGTTGACGCGGATGCCCTCGCGGACGTGGTCCGCGGCCATGGCCAGGGTGAGTGCGAGGACCGCGCCCTTGCTGGCGGAGTACAGGGCGCGCTGCGGCAGTCCGGCGGTGGCCGCGATGGAACAGGTGTTGACGATCGCCGCGTTCGACGAGCGCCGCAGGTGCGGCAGGGCGGCCCGGCTGGTGCGCACCATGCCGAGGACGTTCACGTCCAGGACGCGGTGCCACTGCTCGTCGGGGTTGTCCTCGACCGTGCCCTGCGCGCCGATCCCGGCGTTGTTGACGACGATGTCCAGGCCGCCGAGCCGCCCGGCCGCGTCGGCGACGGCGCCGCGCACCGCGGCGTCGTCGGCGACGTCGGCCTTCAGGGCGAGCAACGGCGCGGGCACGCCGGAGGGGTCCAGGTCGAGCACGGCGACCGAGGCGCCCTGGCCGGCGAGCATCCGGGCGGTGGCGAGACCGATGCCGGAGGCGCCGCCCGTGACGATCGCCTTCAGGCCTGTCAGACCCGTCATGCGCGCTCCTCCTGCTCGGCGAGGTCGGCGGCCCAGAACGTGCCGTCCGGGTAACGGTATGCGGTGATGGATCCGGGGCGCATGGTGGCCGAGAAACCAGGGGCGAGCGGGGCGGTGTAATGCCCTTCGCGCATGACGACCGGCGCGGTGAAGTGCTCGTGGAGGTGGTCGACGTACTCGATGGCCCGGTGCTCGGTGGTGCCGGTCAGCGCCAGGTAGTCGAACATGGACAGGTGCTGCACGAGTTCGCACAGGCCCACCCCGCCGGCGTGCGGGCAGACCGGGACCCCGAACTTCGCGGCGAGCAGCAGGACGGCCAGGTTCTCGTTGACACCGCCGACCCGCGCCGCGTCGATCTGGAGCACGTCGACGGCCCCGGCCTGCAGCAACTGCTTGAAGACGATGCGGTTCTGCACGTGCTCGCCGGTGGCGACCCTGACCGGCGCGACCGCCGCCCGGATCGTGGCGTGTCCGAGGACGTCGTCGGGGCTGGTGGGCTCCTCGATCCAGTACGGATCGAACCCGGCGAGCGCGGTGGTCCATTCGACCGCCTCGGCGACGTTCCAGCGCTGGTTCGCGTCGATCGCGATGCGTACGCCGTCGCCGACGGCGGCCCGGGCGGTGCGCAGGCGCCTGATGTCGTCGGCCAGATCGGCGCCGACCTTCAGCTTGATCTGGGTGAAGCCGTCGGCGACCGCCTGCTTGGCCAGCCGGGTGAGCTTCTCGTCCGGGTAGCCGAGCCAGCCCGGTGACGTGGTGTAGCCCGGGTAGCCGCGTTCCAGCAGGACGGATTCCCGGTCCGCCAGTCCGGTGCGGCCCTCGCGCAGCAGGGCGAGGGCCTCTTCGGGGGTGAGGGCGTCGGCGATGTAGCGGAAGTCGACCTGCGAGACCAGCCATTCCGGATCGGCGTGGGCCAGCAGACGCCACAACGGCTGTCCGGCCCGTTTGGCGGCGAGGTCCCAGGCGGCGTTGACGACAGCCCCGATCGCCATGTGCATCACGCCCTTCTCGGGTCCCAGCCACCGCAGTTGGCTGTCCCCGATCAGGTCCCGGCTCAGTGTCCCGGGGTCGGCGCACAGTTCGTCCACCGAACGGCCGACGAGATGGGGACGGAGGGCCGCGATCGCGGCGACCTGCACGTCGTTGCCGCGTCCGATGGTGAAGGTGAAGCCGTGCCCTTCGAGGCCGTCGCCGGCGTCGGTGCGCAGGACCACGTACGCGACCGAGTAGTCGGGGTCCGGGTTCACCGCGTCGGAGCCGTCCAGCTCCCGGGAGGTGGGGAAACGGACGTCGTAGGTGTCGACCGCGGTGATCCGGGCGGAGGTTGCGGTCACATAGGTGCCTTTCGCGCAGGCGTGATGGGCTCACGGGCTGGGGTCCAGAGCGCGCTTGAACGCCTCATCCTGAATTCATCGGAGGAATGACAGCAACATGACTGTAGACGCACTACGGCCGCCTGGCAACGGACCCCTCGGGTGCACGCGCCCTGCGAGCCCGGCCGGGGCATAGTGACGGCTCGTCATAGCTGTTACCCCCAAGGGCGTTGCTCGCTCGGAAGCCCCGGCGTGGACGAACCCCGCCCACCGGCCGGAAATCATCGCGACGCTCCCCTTGCCGGCATCCGCAAGACCGCCGTAACACCCTGGACACCCCGAGATACATCGGAGGAATCAATGCGCCGTCCGCGACGGCGGGCTCGGCAGGCACGCTCCTGTCACTGGCGGACGACGCTGGCGAGACCACGGGGCGGTCCGGTGCGGGTGCCGGGGCGGTCCGGTGCGGGTGCCGGGGCGGTCCGGCGCGGGCGTGCCGGGCGGAGCGGCGGTCAGCTTCGCCAGGTGTCGTTCAGCGTGATTACGCAGCCGGACGGGACCGTGGCCGTGCGGTTGGAGCCGCTCCCCCAGGTGACCGCGCCGTTCGCGTCCTTGCGGATGTACTTGTACTCGAAGGACGTTCCCGCGGGCATCGACACGTCGAGCTTCCAGACGGGGTAGCCCGCCGGGTCCATGCTTGAGGGCGCTGGAGGTGTTCCAGTTGCCGAGCGCCGAGGTGTTGCCGACGACGTAGACGTTCTCGCCCCACTGGGTGGTGGCGTCGACGTTGAAGGAGGCGCCGGCGGTGGGGGCCGGGTCGGGCGGGGTGGTGGTGTCGCAGTTCTTCGCCCCCACGTGCAGCGCGAGCGCGGTGTTGGCGCCCAGCGCCGCGGTGAACTGCCCGGAGGAGTCGACCGTCACCCCCTTGCCGCTCTGCACGTCGCAGTAGCTGCCTGCGGGCAGGGAGGTCTGGAAGGTACGGCTCAGCGTGGCGCCCTCGTGGTTGATGGCGACGTACGCCTCGTCGCCGCGGCCGAAGGCGATCTGGTTGCCGTTGTCCCACCAGTCGGTCACCGCCGTCCCGGCGGCCGTGTTGCGGAACTTGACCATGCTCGCGATCTCGCGCCAGGCGTGCTGGCACTTCCAGCCGTAGGTGTAGCAGGCGTTCACCTGGCCGTTGTTCGGCCCGCCGGCGTCGGTGTCGCTGAACTCGTAGCCGGAGTGCACGTCGGGGCGAGCCGTGGGGCCAGGCCAGCATGAACACGTGGGCGAGGGTGTAGTTGGCGCCGTCCTTGTAGGTGAGGGTGCCGCCGTTGCGTTCGGTGTCGTGGTTGGCGACGAAGACGGACGCCTTGCCGCTGGGGACGTAGCCCCAGGCCTCGCCGAAGTTCTTCAGCTCGGCGAGCTTCTCGTTGTCGAAGACCCGCTTGAGGTCGTAGGCGTAGTGGAACTCCTGGACGTCGCCGGTGTTGTAGTACTCGGACGGCTGGACCGCCTCGCCGGACGCGCCGATGGTCTCCTGCTTCCAGTACACGCCCGGGTTGTCAGACGGGACTTGATGTCGGCGAGGTCGTCCTCGGCGATGTGCTTGGCGGCGTCGATGCGGAAGCCGTCGACACCGCGGGAGAGCCCCCCACCGGGATGCCCGGAGTCACCTTCCTGGACGGCCTGGAGTTCCGCGGCAAGCGGGTGCTCGTCGCCGGCGCCGGCGACTCCGGCGCCGACATCGCCTGCGACGAACTGCGCGGGAGCGGGGTCGCACCGCCCTGGCCCAGGACGCGACGCATGTGCTCGTGCCGCGCTCCCGCCCGGCACCGCGCCCGTCCGCGGCGGGACCCGGCGCCGCGGTGACCGTGCGTCCTCCTTGGGGGCGACGCCCTGCTCACCGCCTACGACCGGTCGGGGCTGCCCGCCGCGGCGCCGCCGGACACGGCGCCGCGGACGGAGCGGACGGAGCGGACGGAGCGAGCGGAGCGGGCGGATCCGGCCGTCCTCTCGGCCCCTCCGGCACTGGACTCACCGCGGGTCGGGCGCCTCACCCGTGACGGAGAGACGCTGACGGGGCCCTCGACGCGGGACGCACGGCTGTCGAACGCCTTCTGGCGTGACAGCCGCGGCGTCCCGCTCAGCCCGGCTGGTCGGTGCGGCGCAGGACCGGGCGGAGCGTCTCGATGACGCTCGGGTCGTCCACCGTGGAGGGGATGGGTTCCTCCTGTCCGTCGGCGATGCCCCGCATCGTCTTGCGCAGGATCTTGCCCGAGCGCGTCTTGGGCAGCGCGGGCACGACGGCGACGTCCTTGAGGGAGGCGACGGCGCCGATCCGCTCGCGCACCAGCTGGACGAGTTCGGCCTCGACCTCCTCGGCGTCCCGCTCGCTGCCCGCCTTCAGCACGACGAAGCCGCGCGGCACCTGTCCCTTGAGGGCGTCGGCGACGCCGATGACGCAGCACTCGGCGACGTCGGGGTGGGAGGCCAGGGCCTCCTCCATGCTGCCGGTGGACAGCCGGTGCCCGGCGACGTTGATGACGTCGTCGGTGCGGCCCATGACGAAGACGTAGCCGTCCTCGTCGATGTGGCCGCTGTCGCCGGTGAGGTAGTAGCCGTCGAAGGCGGAGAGGTAGGAGGCGACGTAGCGCGCGTCGTCGTTCCAGAGGGTGGGCAGGGCGCCGGGCGGCAGGGGCAGCTTCACGACGATCGCGCCGTCGGTGCCCGCCGGGAGCGGCTGCCCCGAGGGCCCGACGACCCGGACGTCCCAGCCCGGCAGCGGGAAGGTGGGCGAGCCGGGTTTGACGGGGGCCGCCTCGATGCCGACCGGGTTGGCGACGATGGGCCAGCCGGTCTCCGTCTGCCACCAGTTGTCGATCACCGGGATGTCCAGCAGTTCGCTCGCCCAGCGGTAGGTCTCGGGGTCGAGGCGCTCACCGGCGAGGAACAGGTAGCGCAGGTGGGAGAGGTCGTACTGGGCGGCGAGGGCGCCCTCCGGGTCCTGCTTGCGGATGGCACGGAAGGCGGTCGGCGCCGTGAACATGGACTTGACGCGGTACTCGGCGGCCACCCGCCAGAACTGGCCGGCGTCCGGCGTGCCGACCGGCTTGCCCTCGTACAGGATCGTGGTGGCGCCCGCCAGCAGCGGCCCGTAGACGATGTACGAGTGCCCGACCACCCAGCCCACGTCGGAGGCGGTGAACATGGTCTCGCCCGGTCCCACGTCGTACACGGCGTCCATCGACCAGCGCAGCGCGACGGTGTAGCCGCCGCAGTCGCGGACGACTCCCTTGGGCTTCCCGGTCGTTCCGGAGGTGTAGAGGATGTAGAGGGGATCCGTCGCGGCCACCGGGACGCAGCCGGCCGGCTCGGCGCCTGCGACCGCCTCGTTCCAGTCGAGATCGTCCGGCCCCAGCTCGGCCTCCGCCTGCGGGCGTTGCAGGACGACGCACTTCTCCGGCTTGTGGGCGGCGAGTTCGATCGCCCGGTCCAGCAGCGGCTTGTAGGGAATGACGCGCTTGCCCTCGATGCCGCAGGAGGCGGAGACGACCACCTTGGGGGTGGCGTCGTCGATGCGGACCGCCAGCTCGGGCGGGGCGAAACCGCCGAAGACGACCGAGTGGACGGCGCCGATGCGGGCGCAGGCCAGCATCGCCACGGCCGCCTCGGGGACCATCGGCATGTAGATCACCACCCGGTCGCCGTGTCCCACGCCGAGCCGGGTGAGCGCTCCGGCGAAGGCCGCCACCTCGTCCCGCAGAGCGGCGTAGGTGTAGGTGCGGCGGGTGCCGGTGACCGGGGAGTCGTGGACGAGCGCGGGCTGCTCGCCCCGGCCGGCCTCGACGTGCCGGTCGAGCGCGTTGAAGCAGACGTTCAGCCGCCCGTCCGGGAACCAGCGGTGGAAGGGGGCGCCCGTGGAGTCCAGGGCCCGCGACGGCGCCACCTCCCAGTCGACGCCCTGCGCCGCCTTCAGCCAGAAGGTCTCCGGGGCTTCGAGGCTGGCGCGGAAGACATCTTCGTACGTTCCCATCGCGCTCTCCTTGGCCGGACTCGTATGGGTCACCTACATGATCTCGCGGTCGGCCGGTGTTCGGGAGGCCGGGTCGCCGGCGGGGGCCGGATTCTTCACGCGAGGAAACTCAGGCGCACCTTTCGATGAGTATTGTCCCTGTTCGTGTCGACCAGGCACACCGATTGCCAGGTGCCCAGTTCCAGTCGGCCGCCCAGCACCGGCAGCGTCGCGTGCGGCGGCACGAACGCCGGCAGGACGTGGTCGCGGCCGTGGCCCGGGCTGCCGTGCCGGTGCTGCCACCGGTCGTCGGCGGGCAGCAGGGTGTGCAGGGCGGCGAGGAGGTCGTCGTCGCTGCCGGCCCCCGTCTCGATGATCGCGATGCCGGCGGTCGCGTGGGGGACGAAGACGTTCAGCAGGCCGTCGCGGCCGGCCGCCGCCTCCCGCAGGAAGGCCTCGCAGTCGCGCGTGAGGTCCACGACCCGCTCGTGGGAGCCGGAGGCCACGTTCAGGACTCGGGTGGTGAAGGCATCTGACATGCCCCCATCCTGACCCATGCTCCGGGTCCTCCACCTGTCCGGCCGTCGCCACCTGCCCGGCCGCTTCCACCTGTCCGGCCGTCGCCACCTGTCCGGCCGCTTCCACCTGTCCGGCCGCTTCCGCCTGTCCGGCCGCCACGGGCGCCGGGTGACGGGAAGACCCGTGACCTCCGCACGGTTGGTGGAAACGTGAACGACATGCGCGAGGTCGAGGTCGAGGTCGAGGTCGTCGTCGTCGGCGCCGGTCAGGCCGGTCTGTCCGGCGCCTACCACCTGCGTCGTACCGGTTTCGAGCCGGAGCGCGACTTCGTGGTGCTGGACCACTCCCCCGGTCCGGGCGGCGCCTGGCGGTTCCGGTGGCCGTCGCTGACGTACGGCAAGGTGCACGGCATGCACTCGCTGCCGGGGATGGAGCTGACGGACGCCGATCCGGCGCGGCCGTCCTCCGAGGTGATCGCCGAGTACTTCGCCGCGTACGAGCGCGCCTTCGGCCTGCCGGTGCGGCGGCCGGTCGACGTGCGGGCCGTGCGGGAGGGCGCGGGCGGACGGCTGCTCGTCGAGACCTCGGCCGGCGTCTGGTCGACGCGGGCGCTGATCAACGCGACCGGCACCTGGGAGCGGCCCTTCTGGCCGCGTTACCCCGGTCAGGAGACGTTCGCGGGACGCCAGTTGCACACCGCCCAGTACCCCGGGCCCGAGGAGTTCTCGGGGCAGCGGGTGGTCGTGGTGGGCGGCGGCGCGTCCGGCACCCAGCATCTGATGGAGATCGCCCCGTACGCGGCCGCCACCACCTGGGTGACCCGCCGGCCGCCGGTCTTCCGCGAGGGGCCGTTCACCGAGGACGTGGGCCGGGCGGCCGTCGCGCTCGTGGCGGAGCGGGTCCGGCAGGGGCTGCCGCCGCGGAGCGTGGTGTCGGTGACCGGACTGGCCCTGAACGACGCGGTCCGGCAGGCTATCGCGGACGGGGTGCTCGACCGGCAGCCGATGTTCGACCGGATCGCACCGGACGGGGTGGAGTGGAAGGACGGGCGGCACGTCGCCGCCGACGTCATCCTGTGGGCCACCGGGTTCCGGGCGGCGATCGACCATCTGGCGCCACTGCGGCTGCGTGAGCCGGGCGGCGGCATCCGGATGGAGGGGACGCGCGCGGCCGCCGATCCCCGCGTCCACCTGGTCGGCTACGGTCCGTCGGCCAGCACCGTCGGCGCCAACCGGGCCGGCCGGGCCGCCGTCCGTGACATCAGGCGCCTGCTCGCCGGGGAACCGGCCGCGGCCGCTTGACGCCCCGCGGGCGACGCTGTCGAGGCAGGCGGCCTCCCGGTCATCGCGTCGGCTTTCCGCCGGGGCGGCGGGCGTCGGACTCGGCGACGTTGCGCCGGTGCTCGGCGTAGCTGGCGGTGAAGCGGGTGTCGCCCGGCTTGACGGTGACGAAGTACAGCCAGTCGCCGGGCGTCGGGCTGATCGCCGCGCGCATGGCGTCCACCCCCGGGTTGTCGATGGGTGTGGGCGGCAGGCCCATGCGCTGGTACGAGTTGTAGGGGCTGTCGATCCGGGTGTCGTTCTGGGTCGTCCGCTCCTTCGCGCGATTGAGCGCGTAGTTGACGGTGGAGTCCATCTGCAGCGGCATGCCGCGCTCCAGCCGGTTGAAGATGACCCGCGCCACCTTGCCCATGTCGGCCTTGGTGGCGGCCTCGGCCTGGACGAGGCTGGCGATGGTGACCGCCTGGTAGACGTTCATCGCGTTGCGCTGCGCGCCGGCGGCGATCGGGGCGCCGTTGAACTTCCTCCCGGCGTTCTCGGTCATGGCCGACAGCAGGGACTCCGGAGTCACCTTCTCGGGCAGTGGATACGTCGCCGGGAAGAGATATCCCTCGGGGTTGCCCCGGGCGTCGTCCGGCAGCTTCAGGTTCGCCTTCGGGAGCGACTTCCGCGTGCTGCCCGGGGGCAGGGCGAGGGCCTTGTCGATGGCCGTGTAGATCTGGCTCGCCCGCCAGCCCTCCGGGATCACCAGCGAGGTGGGCCGGGTGTCGCCGTTCCCCTCCCGGGTCAGCAGCGGCACCGCCACGGCGGTGCCGGCCACGACGGCTCCGGTCGCGATGAGGACGAGCCGGCCCCGGCGCGTCAGTCGGATCGTGTTCCGAGGCGGAGTGTTCGTCTGCATGCGGGCACGTTAACCCGCATATCACCACAAACCCAGCATATTTTCAGCTTGTCGGCTCCAGTTGGGCATCCCGGCGTACGAGGGCGGCGTACCGCCCGTCCTGCGCCAGCAGTTCCTCGTGCGTGCCCCGTTCGGCCACGTGCCCGGAGTCGAGGACCACGATCTGGTCCGCGCCGCGGATCGTGGACAGGCGGTGCGCGATGGTGATCGTGGTGCGGTCGGCCGACAGTGCGTCGATGGCATCCTGGACGGCGTGCTCGGTACGGGTGTCCAGGGCACTGGTGGCCTCGTCCAGGATCAGCACCGGCGGGTCGCGCAGGATGGTGCGGGCGATGGCCAGGCGCTGCTTCTCGCCGCCGGAGAAGCGGTGGCCACGCTCGCCGACGACCGTGTCGTAGCCGTCGGGCAGCGACGCGATGTGCTCGTGGATCTGCGCCGCCTCGGCCGCCGCCCGCAGTTCCTCGTCGGTGGCGTCCGGCTTGGCGAAGCGGAGGTTGTCGGCGACCGAGGCGTGGAAGAGGTACGTCTCCTGCGAGACGACGCCGACCGCGCGGGCGAGGGTGTCGAAGTCGAGGTCGCGGACGTCGACCCCGTCGAGGGTGACCCGCCCGCCCGTCACGTCGTACAGGCGCGGCACCAGGTAGCCCAGCGTCGACTTGCCGGCCCCGGTCGGGCCGACGACCGCGAGGCTGCTGCCCGCGGGGACGGCGATGTCGATGCCGTCGAGGATCGGGGCGCTCGCGCCGTCGTGGCCGTCGTAGCGAAACTCGACGCCTTCGAAGCGGACCTCGCCCTTGATCCGGTCGAGACGGACGGGGTCCTCCCGCTCGGTGATGTCGATCGGCAGGTCGAGGTACTCGAAGATGCGCTGGAACAGCGCGAGGGAGGTCTGGATCTGCACGCCGGTCGACAGCAGGCCGACCGTCGGGCGGAACAGGCCCTGCTGGAGCGAGACGAAGGCGACGATCGTGCCGATCGACACCTCGGGTCCGCCGAGCCGCAGGGCCATCCCCGCGGTCCAGTAGATGACGGCCGGCATGGCGGCCATGACGATGGTGATCACGGCCATGCGCCAGCGGCCGGCCATGTTCGCCCGCACCTCCAGGTCGACCAGGCGCTCGGACTCGTCGGAGAAGGTCCGGGTGAGGGAGTCGGAGCGGCCCATGGTGCGGCCCAGCAGGATGCCGCTGACGGAGAGCGACTCGGTGACCGTGGCCGCCATCGCCGCCATCTGCTTCTGGCGCTGGGTGGTGATCCTCTTGCGTTCGTTGCCGACGCGGCGGCTGATCCACACGAAGACCGGCAGCAGCAGGAGGGAGACGACGGTCAGCCGCCAGTCGAGGGCGACCATCGCGACGATCGTGGCGACCACGCTGGTCAGGTTGGAGACCAGGGAGGTGGCGGTGGAGGTGACGGTGGCCTGCATGCCCCCGATGTCGTTGGCGATGCGGGACTGCACCTCGCCGGTACGCGTGCGCGTGAAGAACGCGAGCGACATGCGCTGCAGACGGCCGTAGACGGCGGTGCGCAGGTCGTGCATGACGCGCTGGCCGACGGTCGTGGAGATCAGGGTCTGCAGCACGCCGAAGACGCTGGTGAGGACGGCGCTGACGATCATGCCGAGGGCGAGCAGGCTGAGCAGCCCGGTGCGGCCCTCGGGGATGGCGACGTCGAGGATCGCCTTCAGCAGGAAGGGGGTCGCGACCGAGACCAGGGACGCGGCGCCGACCAGCAGGCCGACGACGGTGAGGCGCCCGCGGTAGGGGCGGAAGAGTCGCAGGATGCGGCGGACCTGCCGGGGCTGCTCATCGGCGTCGGCCGGCGGTGTCCAGCGGGGTTCGTGGTCGGGATGCATGGGCTCCTACGGGGAGTGAGAGAACGAGAACGAACGGAGCTTAGCTCATTGTTACCTATACTCACAATGAACCTGGTCCTGTTATTGTTCCCGTATGACGACCCCCGATCCGGACAGCCTGCTCGCCGAGCAGCTGCTGCGGTTCACGCGCCGCGTGCACCGCATCCAGAAGCGCCACATCGAGCAGCGCGGCCTGGGCGTCACCCCGGCCCAGTCACGGCTGCTGCGCACCCTGGCGCACTTCGGCTCGCCGCCCCGCATGGCCGACCTCGCCGAGCGCCTGGAGGTGGTCCCGCGCGCGGTGACGACGCTGGTGGACGGGCTGGAGGCGAGCGGCAAGGTGCGCCGGGTGCCGGATCCGGCCAACCGCCGGGTGATCCGGATCGAACTCACGGACGACGGGCGCAAGGCGCTGCGGGAGTTGCGCGGCGCCCGCAGGTCGGCCGCCGAGGAGATCCTCGCGCCGCTCACCGGCGAGCAGCGCGAGGTGCTCGGCGACCTGCTGGACACGCTGGTGGAGGGGGCGCCCGAGCGGGGCGGCGCCTGCTGAGCGCGGGCCGCGGTCACCGCGCGGGAGGGCCCGCCCGGCTGCCGCGCGAGCCGGCGGCCGTTACGCCGCTCCGTCGCGAGCACTGCCGATCGTCCCGCCGGCCGTCGCCGTGCCGCCTTCCGTCATGCCGCCCGTGGCCGTGCCGCCTGTCG
Organism: Streptomyces sp. H51; assembly: GCF_035656535.1. Classification (NCBI taxonomy): domain Bacteria; kingdom Bacillati; phylum Actinomycetota; class Actinomycetes; order Kitasatosporales; family Streptomycetaceae; genus Streptomyces; species Streptomyces sp. H51. The sequence continues at coordinate 203,053 of NZ_JAYMHD010000034.1, read as the reverse complement.
CCGTGCCGCCCGTCGTCCTGCCGCCCGCGTCCCGCGCCCGTCGTCCTGCCGGGCCGTGCCGGGCCGGGCACGACGGCGTTCAGCCCTTCAGGTGGGCCCTGTCCCCCATCACCACCACCGGGCGGCTGTCCGGGTCGAGCGTGCGCAGCAGGTACTCCATCGCCGGTTTCGACAGGCTGACGCAGGCCGACGTGCCGCTGCCGTGGTCCATGTGCAGCCAGATGCCCCCGCCCTTCTCCCGGCCCTCCGGTCGTGCCGGGTCGTCGGGCGGCCTGCCCTCGACGCGGTTGTAGTCGATGGCGATGACGTAGTCGAAGTCGTGCCAGTGCGACCTGGCCCACCAGCGGGGGGCCGCGAAGGCGGCGGAGCGCGTGTAGGGCAGCCTCGATCCGGGGTCCGGGAGGACACCGCCCGCGTCGGTGAGCGTGAACACGCCCACGGGGCTGCGGTTGTCGCCCTCGTGATGGTCGGTGGTCCAGCCCTTCTTGCCGTTGTGCGCGGGCCAGCCGCGGACGCGCTGCCAGGAGGTGCCGTGCCTCGTGTACAGAACGGCGGTGGAGTCGGCGGAGTCCCGGCCTTCGCCGTAGACGGCCAGGACCTGGCGGGATCCGGCGGGGATCGCGCGCAGCAGGCGGTCGCCGATGCCCGGAACGCGGGTGCGGTCGGGGGCGGGGCGGCCGGCGGACCGGGAGTCCGCGCCGCCGTCCCCTCCGGCGTGGTGTGCGCCCGCGCATCCGGACAGGGCGGTCAGGGGGGCCAGGAGGCCGACGAGGGCCGCTGTGGTGACGATCGCGTGCCGGACACCGCTGCCGCTGTGCATCGGCCCATGGTCGCACCATCGGTTGCGGCGAACCGGACACGACAGCCGGTTCTGAGCGGTGGCGTCGAAAACCGTTTGCCTGCGACCGCTTCGTGACGCGAGCCTTTCACGGTTTGCTGCCACACCGCACGGTTCCTCCCTGCTCCCTTCCCGGCCCTCCCCGCCTCCCCTTCCCGCCCCTCCCCGCCTCCCCTTCCCGCCCCTTCCCGCCTCCCCTTCCCGCCCCTCCCCGCCTCCCCTTCCCGCCCCTTCCCGCCCCTTCACGACCCGAGCCTCAGGGTCCCTGACACGAGCTTCCGGGACGTCATCCGTCATGCAGATCCAAGACCTTCCGTACTCCGACCCCGGCATACCGGACGCGCGCTCCGGGCCGCGATTCCTGTGGTGGCTGGCCCGGAACCAACTCGGTGGCCAGTTCGCGTCGTTCGCCTGGGGACTGCTGCATTTCGCCTCGGTCTCCGCGCTGCCGTTCTGCGTGGGCATCGCCGTCCAGGCCGTCGTCGACCGCTCCGGCGGCCGACTGGCCCTCGCGGGCGGGCTGTTGGCACTCGTCTGCGCCGGCAACGCGGTCGGCGACATATTCCTGCACCGGACCGCGGTCACCAACTGGATCACGGCGGCCGCCCGCGTGCAGCAACTGCTCGCCCGCAAGGCGGCCCTGCTGGGCTCGGCGCTGACCCGGCGCGTCGCGGCCGGTGAGGTCGTCGCCGTCTCCACGGGCGACGTCGAGAAGATCGGCTGGTTCGTCGAGGCCGTCTCCCGGTTCACCGCGGCGGCGGTCACGGTGGTGCTGGTCTGCGTCGCCCTCGTCGTCTACCAGCCGGCGCTCGGTGTCGTCGTCGCCGTGGGGCTGCCGGTGCCGGCGGTGGCGGTGCTCCCGCTGCTGCCGCGGGCGACCCGGCGCGCCGACCTGCAGCGCGAGAAGGCGGGCCGGGCCACCGAACTGGCCTCGGACACCGTCGCCGGGCTGCGCGTGCTGCGCGGCATCGGCGGTGAGGAGTTGTTCCTCGACCGCTACCGCCGTGCCTCCCAGGAGGTGCGGCGGGCCGCGGTGCGCAGCGCCCGCATGTGGTCGCTGATCTCGGCGATCCAGGTACTGCTGCCGGGGCTGCTGCTCGTCGCGGTCGTCTGGTACGGCATCCGTCTGGCCCGCGAGGGCCGGGTCACCGTGGGCGAACTGGTCACCGTCTACAGCTCGGTGATGGTCCTGACCTACTCGCTGCGCCACTTCGAGGAGATCGCGATGGCCTACTCCTTCTCGCGGCCCTCGGCCAGGCGGGCGGCGCACGTGCTGTCGCTGGAGCGGGCCACGGACACCGCGGGCTCGGGCGCCGCCGGCCTCCCCGCCGGGGAGCTGTACGACCCGGAGACCGGTCTGCTCGCGCCCGCCGGTCTGCTGACCGCCGTGGTGTGCGGCGACCCGGACGCGGCGGGGCGGCTGGCCGAACGGCTGGGCGGGCACCCCGCACATGCCGCCGAGAAGGGCACGTCGGTGCTGCTGGGCGGGGTGCCGCTGGACGATCTGCCGCTCGACACGGCCCGGACGGCCGTCCTGGTCCAGGACAAGGACCCCGTCCTGCTGTCGGGCTCGCTGCGTGAGCTGTTCGACGTCCCCGCCTCCGGTGACGTGTCGGCTGCCGAGGCGCTGACGGCCGCGCAGTGCGCGGACGTACTGGCGTCGCTCACGCAGGGGTCGCTCGACGCCGCGGACCCGATGGACGCCCGCATCACCGAGCGCGGCCGGTCGCTCTCCGGCGGCCAGCGCCAACGACTCGCACTGGCCCGGTCCCTGGTCGCGGACCCGGAGGTGCTCGTCCTGGACGAGCCGACCTCCGCCGTCGACTCGCACACGGAGGCGCGGATCGCGCAGGGCGTACGGGATCTGCGGGCAGGCCGCACGACGGTGGTGTTCACCTCGTCGCCACTGCTGCTGGATCGTGCGGACCGGGTCGTGCTGGTGCACGAGGGCGAGGTCGCGGCGGTCGGCCGGCACCGGGAACTCGTCCGCACCGAGCCCCGGTACGGGGCTGTGGTGTCCCGCGCGACGGCCTCCGGAGCAGTCCCACGGGACGTGGACGCCCGTACCGCCCCGCGGGGACCGGGCACAGGCGCTGACGCCCTGCGGACACCGGACGGCAACGACGACGACGCGCTGCGGGTCGTCCTGGAAGAGATCGAGGAGTCGGCATGATCGGCGTGGCGCCACCGGCGTACGACCCGGCGGCCCCGACGACGGCGAGCACCCTGCCGGTCGGCGCCGCCGCGACCGTGCGCGCCTACGTGGCCGAACTGTTCCGGCGCCATCGCCGGGCCTTCCTCCTGCTCGTCACCGTCAACACGGTGGCCGTCGGCGCCTCGATGGTGGGCCCCTGGCTGCTGGGCGGCCTGGTGCGGCGCGTGTCGGACGGAGCGCGGGAACTCCATCTGGAGCTCACCGTCGGGCTGTTCCTGCTCGCGCTGGCCGTGCAGGCCGTGTTCGTGCGGCAGGTGCGGCTGCGTGGCGCGATGCTCGGCGAGCGGATGCTGGCCGACCTGCGCGAGGACTTTCTGGTGCGGTCGGTCGCCCTGCCGCCGGGCGTCCTGGAACGAGCCGGGACGGGCGACCTGCTGTCCCGGATCACCACCGACATCGACCGGCTGGCCAACGCCATGCGCGAGGCCGTGCCCCAGCTGTCCATCAGCGTGGTGTGGGTCACGCTGCTGCTGGGCGGGCTGGTCGTCACCGCTCCGCCGCTGGCCCCCGTCGTCCTGCTGGCGCTGCCGCTGCTGATCACCGGCTGCCGCTGGTACTTCCGGCGGGCGCCGGCCGCCTACCGGTCGGAGGCCGCCGGGTACGCGGCCGTCGCCGCCGCGCTCGCCGAGACCGTGGACGCCGGGCGCACCGTCGAGGCCCACCGGCTCGGCCCGCGCCGCACCGCGCTGTCGGAACGGCGGATCAAGGAGTGGACGGCCTGGGAGCGCTACACGCTCTGGCTGCGGTCGGTGCTGTTCCCGGTCATCAGCGTCACCCACGTGACGGTGCTCTCCTCGGTCCTGATCATCGGCGGTGTGTTCGTCCTGCGCGGCTGGATCGACGTCGGGCAGCTGACCACCGGCGCGCTGATCGCGCAGATGCTCATCGACCCCGTGGGACTGATCCTGCGCTGGTACGACGAACTACAGGTGGCGCAGGTGTCCCTGGCCCGCCTGGTCGGCGTGCGGGACATCGAGCCGGAGGCCGGTGACGCCTCGGTGGCCCCCGACGGGCGGGACGTGCACGCCGACCGGGTCCGCTTCGGTTACCTGGAGGGCGTGGACGTCCTGCGCGAGGTGTCCCTCCAGGTGGCCCCCGGCACCAGGCTGGCGCTGGTCGGCCCGTCCGGCGCCGGCAAGTCCACCCTGGGCAGGCTGCTCGCGGGCCTCTACGCGCCGGGGAGCGGCCGGGTCCTGCTCGGCGGCGCCGAACTGGCCCGGATGCCCGCCGAGCGGGTGCGTTCGCACGTGGCCCTCGTCAACCAGGAGCACCACGTCTTCGTGGGTTCCCTGCGCGACAACCTGCTGCTGGCCCGCACCGACGCCACGGACGCGGAGCTGTGGGCGGCGCTCGGCGCGGTCGACGCCGACGGCTGGGCCCGCGCCTTCGACGAGGGGCTGGACACCGAGGTCGGCTCGGGAGGGCTCGCGCTCACTCCCGCCCAGGCCCAGCAGATCGCGCTGGCCCGGCTGGTGCTCGCCGACCCGCACACGCTGGTCCTGGACGAGGCGACCTCGCTCCTCGACCCGCGGGCGGCCCGGCACCTGGAACGGTCGCTGGCCCGGGTCCTCGACGGCCGCACCGTGGTCGCCATCGCCCACCGCCTGCACACCGCCCACGACGCCGACGTCATCGCCGTCGTCGAGAACGGCCGCATCAGTGAGCTGGGCAGTCACGACGAACTGGTCGCGGCGGACGGCGCCTACGCGGCGCTGTGGAGGTCGTGGCACGGGTGACCGCAGGCGGGTGCCGGGAGCGGTGACCGGGGTGCCGTACGGCGCGGTGGGTGAGCACCGCCGGCCCACCGGGCTCCCGATCGCCCCGGCACACGCGCCGTGGCGTTGCGCAGCCCCGAACCGGGGTGGAAGGCTGGACTTGGCACCGGCTCGGGGAGCGCCCCGGGGAGCGTCGGTTCCTCCGCGTGCGCGGTCTGTGCCCCGCGTCCCGGCGGCCCGGCCGCCGACCGCGGTGAGAAGGGCCCGTCCCCAGCACCTGGAGGTACCGTGACCAGCGCCGAAGGATGGGGAGACGACGTCTACCAGCCAGACGCGTCCGAGATCCGGGAGGACTCGGGTGTGCTGGATGCGGAGGACACCCTGGACAACGACGGGGTGGACGACCCCCTCGACCGGGGCTGGTCCCCGCCGGAGCGGCCATGGGCCGTGAACCACGTCGGGGTGACCGCGGCGGAACGCCGGGAGGGTGAGACGCTGGACCAGCGGCTCGCCGAGGAACTGCCCGACCCCGCGCCGCCCGACGGCGACGGGATCGGCGACTGCGACGGCACCGACGGGGAACCCCTGGACAAGGAGGTCGGCGCCGTCCGTTCCGGCCGGCTGGTGGCCCCCGACGAAGGGGCGCACGAGGACGAGGAGAGCGCGCTGATCGCCACCGACGTGGGCATCGACGGCGCGGCGGCGTCCGCCGAGGAGGCCGCCATGCACATCGTCGACGAGGACGGCCTGTCCGGTTGACCGCCACGCTCCCCGCCTGTCCGGTTGACCGCCACGTAGCCGCCGCGCCGCGTCGCGCGCGCGGACGGCCCGCGCGGGTGCCCGGCTCCGCCCGCCCGCCCGGCTCAGATGAAGTTCAGCGCCGCCGCGCAGCCCACCCCGCCGAGCAGCATGAACACCGGCATCAGCACCTTCAGCTCGATCCAGCTGCCCGCCCGGAACCGCATGGCCTTCGGCGGGCCGATCGGATACCAGCGCTTGCGGCCCACCGGGATCGGCCACAGGATCGGGCAGCCGGACACCGTCAGCGCGTCCCCGATGTCGTGGACCAGCGCCCCCAGCACGATCGGCAGTCCCAGCCACAGATACGCCTGGCCGGGCTCGGTGAACAGCCAGCTCGCCCCGTTCCCCGGCTTGTCCAGGATCCCGGCGAGGATCCACGCGGTGGCCGCGGCCAGCAGCCAGACCAGGACGTCGCTGCTGGAGCCGCGGGCCGCCCGCCACAGCAGCCCCTCGATCGCCAGCACCAGGTGGACGAAGAGGATGGCCAGCACCGCCCAGCGGCCGCCGGTGATCGCGATGCCCGAGGCGCCCGCACCGGTCAGCGCAGCCCACAGCCAGGTGTGCGTGAGCGTGCGGTGGCCGCCCGAGCGGCGCGGGTCGCCCTGCTTCCTCGTCGCCTTGTAGACGGCGTAGGAGAGCTTGTCGACTATCTCGCACAGCCACCGCGACAGCGGCCCGAAGGCACGCGAGATGGTGGCCGCCTTGTGGTCGAGGTCCGGAGCGAGCGCGGCTCCGGCGCAGATCAGGGCGCCGGTCAGCAGGACGGGCCAGGGCATGGCGTGCCCGGCCGCGGCGGCGGCCGCACCGACGCCGAGCCAGGCGGCGGCCCCCGACAGTGAGTGTGCTGGTCCCATCATCGCCGCTGCCCGCCCCATTCGTCCTGTGCCGCTGTCCAGTTGACCCGGTGCGCTGACGCTCCGTCGGCGACACAGCGTAGCGGCCGTGATCTTCATCAGGGCATCCGATTCCCCTCCGGGGCAGAAGGCCAGGCAAGATGGGTGCGTGACCCTCATCGACCAGCTGCCGCCGACCGCCGACCCCGACGCCCTGTACGAAGCCTTCGAGGCGTGGGCCCAGGAGCGCGGTCTCACGCTCTACCCCCACCAGGAGGAGGCGCTGATCGAGGCGGTCTCCGGCGCCAATGTGATCGTGTCGACGCCCACCGGCTCCGGCAAGAGCATGATCGCGGCGGGGGCGCACTTCGCCGCGCTGGCCCGGGACGAGGTCACCTTCTACACCGCTCCGATCAAGGCGCTCGTGTCGGAGAAGTTCTTCGAGCTGTGCAAGCTGTTCGGCACCGAGAACGTCGGCATGCTGACCGGTGACGCCTCCGTCAACGCCGACGCCCCCGTGATCTGCTGCACCGCGGAGGTGCTCGCGTCGATCGCGCTGCGCGACGGCAAGGACGCGGACGTCGGCCAGGTCGTCATGGACGAGTTCCATTTCTACGCCGAGCCCGACCGCGGCTGGGCCTGGCAGATCCCCCTGCTGGAGCTGCCGCAGGCGCAGTTCATCCTGATGTCCGCCACGCTCGGCGACGTCTCGATGTTCGAGAAGGACCTCACCCGGCGCACCGGCCGGCCGACGTCGGTGGTCCGCTCGGCGACCCGGCCCGTGCCGTTGTCGTACGCGTACCGGTTCACCCCGCTCACCGAGACGCTGACCGAGCTGCTGGAGACCAGGCAGGCGCCGGTCTACATCGTCCACTTCACCCAGGCGCAGGCCGTCGAGCGGGCGCAGGCGCTGATGAGCATCAACATGTGCTCGCGCGAGGAGAAGGACCAGATCGCCGATCTGATCGGCAACTTCCGCTTCACCACCAAGTTCGGCCGCAACCTCTCCCGTTACGTCCGGCACGGCATCGGCGTCCACCACGCCGGCATGCTGCCCAAGTACCGCCGTCTGGTGGAGAAGCTCGCGCAGGCCGGGCTGCTGAAGGTGATCTGCGGTACGGACACCCTCGGCGTGGGCGTCAACGTACCCATCCGCACCGTGCTGTTCACCGCGCTCACCAAGTACGACGGCAACCGCGTCCGCACCCTGCGGGCCCGTGAGTTCCACCAGATCGCGGGCCGCGCCGGACGGGCGGGCTTCGACACGGCGGGCTTCGTCGTCGCGCAGGCGCCCGAGCACGTCATCGAGAACGAGAAGGCGCTCGCCAAGGCCGGCGACGATCCGAAGAAGCGCCGGAAGGTCGTCCGCAAGAAGGCGCCCGAGGGTTTCGTGGGGTGGACGGAGAACACCTTCGACAAGCTCATCGACTCCGATCCGGAGCCGCTGACGTCCCGGTTCCGGGTCACGCACACGATGCTGCTGTCGGTGATCGCCCGTCCGGGCAACGCCTTCGAGGCGATGCGGCATCTGCTGGAGGACAATCACGAGCCGCGCAAGCAGCAGCTGCGGCACATCCGGCGGGCGATCGCGATCTACCGCTCGCTGCTCGACGGCGGCATCGTGGAGAAGCTGGACGAGCCGGACGCCGAGGGGCGCATCGTGCGCCTCACCGTCGACCTGCAGCAGGACTTCGCGCTCAACCAGCCGCTGTCCACCTTCGCGCTCGCCGCGTTCGAGCTGCTGGACCCGGAGTCGCCTTCGTACGCCCTGGACATGGTCTCGGTCGTCGAATCGACGCTGGACGACCCCCGGCAGATCCTGGCCGCCCAGCAGAACAAGGCGCGCGGCGAGGCGGTGGCCGCGATGAAGGCCGACGGCGTCGAGTACGAGGAGCGCATGGAGCGCCTCCAGGACATCACCTACCCGAAGCCCCTGGAGGAGCTGCTCTTCCACGCCTACAACACCTACCGCAAGAGCCACCCCTGGGTGGGCGATCACCCGCTGTCGCCGAAGTCGGTCGTCCGCGACATGTACGAACGGGCGCTTTCCTTCACCGAGTTGGTGTCCCTCTACGAGCTGGCCCGCACCGAGGGCATCGTGCTGCGCTACCTCGCCGGCGCCTACAAGGCACTGGACCACACCATCCCGGACGACCTGAAGTCCGAGGATCTCCAGGACCTGATCGAGTGGCTCGGCGAGACGGTCCGCCAGGTCGACTCCAGCCTGCTGGACGAGTGGGAGCAGCTCGCCAATCCGGAGGAGATGACGGCGGAGGAGGCCCAGGAGAAGGCCGACGAGGTCAAGCCGGTCACCACCAACGCGCGTGCCTTCCGGGTGCTGGTCCGCAACGCCCTGTTCCGCCGGGTGGAACTCGCGGCCCTGGACCAGGTCGAGGAACTGGGCGAGATGGACGCCGAGGCCGGCTGGGACGCCGACGCCTGGGGCGAGGCGATGGACAAGTACTGGGACGAGTACGAGGAGCTCGGCACCGGCCCCGACGCCCGGGGTCCCAAGCTGCTGGTCATCCAGGAGGAACCGGACAACCGCCTGTGGCGCGTCCGGCAGATCTTCGACGACCCGAACGGCGACCACGACTGGGGCATCAGCGCGGAGATCGACCTCACGGCCTCCGACGCGGAGGGCCGCGCGGTGGTCCGCGTCACCGACGTCGGCCAGCTGTGAACCAAGGAGACTCCCCCGCATGACGAACCCGGCCGACAGACTGGTCGACCTCCTCGACCTGGAGCAGATCCAGGTCGACATCTTCCGTGGCCGCAGTCCCCAGGAGTCCCTGCAGCGGGTCTTCGGCGGCCAGGTGGCGGGCCAGGCGCTGGTCGCCGCGGGCCGCACCACGGACGGCGACCGTCCGGTGCACTCGCTGCACGCGTACTTCCTGCGCCCGGGCCGGCCGGGGGTGCCGATCGTCTACCAGGTCGAGCGGATCCGGGACGGCAGGTCGTTCACGACCCGCCGGGTCACCGCCGTGCAGCAGGGCCGCACGATCTTCGTTCTCACCGCCTCCTTCCACCGGCCGGAGGAAGGTCCGTTCGAGCACCAGTTGCCGCCGGCCCGGAAGGTCCCCGATCCGGAGTCCCTGCCGACCGTCATGGAAGAGGTCCGGGCGCATCTGGGCGCGCTGCCGGAGCAGTTGGAGCGGATGGCGCGCCGGCAGCCCTTCGACATCCGTTACGCCGACCGGCTGCGCTGGAGCGCTGAGGAGGTCAAGGGCGCCGAGCCGCGCAGTGCCGTGTGGATGCGCGCGGTCGGACCGCTGGGCGACGACCCGCTCGTGCACACCTGCGCGCTGACCTACGCCAGCGACATGACCCTGCTGGACGCCGTCCGCCTCCCGGTCGAACCCCTGTGGGGTCGGCGCAACTTCGACATGGCGTCGCTGGACCACGCCATGTGGTTCCACCGGCCGTTCCGCGCGGACGAGTGGTTCCTGTACGACCAGGAGTCACCGATCGCGACAGGCGGACGCGGCCTGGCCCGCGGGCGCATCTACGACGTGGAGGGGCGGCTGCTGGTGTCCGTGGTGCAGGAAGGGCTCTTCAGGGCGCTGTAGCCCTCGTGGACGGCTGCGTGCCGTGCGCCCGCTTCGTGCGCCCGCGCCGGGTGGTGCCGTGATGCGCCACCTGACCCACCTGACCCACGTGGCCGCGGGGCGGCGGGGCGGCACCACGGGGCCGTGAACGACAGCCGGCACCACGTGACCGTGGCCGACGGGCCGGACCACGGGGCGGTCGCTCATTTCGGCCCTCCCGGCGGAGCGCCTCGCACCGCCCGTCCCACCTCCGTGCGCAGCGCCACGAAACCGGGAGAGCTGCGCGTGGTGATCTGGTCCCGCTCGCCCGGCAGGGCGACCGGCAGGTCCCGCACGACACGGGAGCCGGGGCCGGGGCCGGGGCCGGGGCCGGGAGAGAGGACCACGCCACGGTCTCCCACGTACACGCTCTCGTCGATGTCGTGGGTGACGAACACGATGGTCGTGTCGTCGGCGCGGTGGACCTCGAGCAGCAGGTCCTCCAGATCCTCGCGGGTGCCGGCGTCCAGCGAGCCGAACGGCTCGTCCATGAGCAGCAGCGAGGGCCGGCAGACGAGGGCACGGGCGATGGCGACGCGCTGCTGCATGCCGCCAGCAGGAACTCCTGACGTCCTGTCATTTCACCAGCAGGGGTGCCGGTTCGATGTCCTTGCTCAGCAGTCCCTGGGTGCGCATGAGCCGGATGAGCCGGCGCAGGACGGACGGATCGGCGGTCCGTGGATAGGTCGGCAGATGGATCGACTTGGCCTGGTCCGCGGTCAGAAGTCGGCCGTGGTGACGTATCCGCTGGCGGGCAGGCCCCTCGCCGGTCCCGAACCGCCGTCGAGCAGCACCCTCGCGCCCATTTCGCCCTGGACGGCCGTGCCGAACGGCTCGACCGCGTGCACGGCGTCCGCCCGGCCCCTCTGCAGAGCGGGGCCCATCTGCGGGAACAGGATCTGCCGGTAGACGGGCCGCCCGGCGCGCCGGGCGTCGAGGATCGCGTTCAGGGTCAGGGACTGGATGTTGTTCAGCACGGCGACGGCGACCTTCTTGCCGGCGAGGTCCGCGGGCGACTTCAGGGCGGAGCCCTCGGGCACGAGGATGTCCATCATGTGCGGGGAGATGCGCACGCCCTCGGCGAGGATGCGCAGGTCCAGGGTGCCCTTCTCGTGCGCCTGGAAGTAGGTGACGTAGTTCGCGCTCGCGATGACGTCCACCTGGCCCTTGAGCAGCGCGGGCAGCGCCTGGATGCTCTGCTGCACGGGCTGGATGCGCACGTCCAGGCCCGCTTCGGCGAACAGCCCGCGGTCCCGGGCCAGATAGAGTGCGGCGGAGTCGGTGAGCGGCAGTGCCGCCACGGTCACCCGCGGTCGGCCGCCACCGGAGTGCGGTGTGCCGCCGCTGTCACAGCCCACCAGGATCAGCGCCACGGTGGCGACAAGCGCGGCGAGGCGTTTGGTTCCCGAACGTGATCGATGTAAAGGCATGTCGGCACGACTACCCTCAATTCTGTCATGATCGCTACAGATATGGGGGTGGTTTCCGGGCCTTCGCATACGTCGGACACCTGGGAACACCCTCGTGCCCTTGTGGAGTCCTCCGGTCAGATGTCCTCGGGCGAGTTCCGCCCCGGCTGCCGGGCCTCCACGCCGAGGTGCTCGCCGACCCGGTTGACGAGGAGGGTCATCTCGTAGGCTATCTGGCCGATGTCGGCGTCCGCGGCGCTGAGTACGCACAGGCAGCTTCCCGTGCCGGCCGCGGTGACGAACAGCACCGCGTCGTCGAACTCGACCATCGTCTGGCGGACTCTGCCCGCGCCGAAGTGCCGTCCCGAGCCCTTGGCCAGGCTGTGCAGTCCGGACGAGACGGCCGCGAGATGCTCGGCGTCCTCGCGTCGCAGCCCGGTGCTGGCTCCCGTCACCAGCCCGTCGTTGGACAGGACCAAGGCGTGCCGTACCTGATCGACGCGCTCGGTCAGATCGTCCAGGAGCCAGCCAAGTCCCTGGTTCTGCACCATGTTTCGGTCTCCCCGTGTGACGACTCCCCCCGGCCGGAGGATCTGCTCGCCAGCCTTCCCCACGTCCGGTCGCCGGGCAAGGAGGATGGGGGCATGGCACAGAAGATGACCGATGAGGAATGGCGGGCGTTCGTCTCGGACGGCACCCGCACCGGCAAACTCTCGACCGTACGGGCCGATGGGAGCCCGCACGTGGCGCCGATCTGGTTCCTGCTGGACGGCGACGAACTGGTCTTCAACACCGGCAAGGAGACCGTCAAGGGGCGCAATCTGGCCCGTGACGGGCGAGTCGCGCTGTGCGTGGACGACGACCGGCCGCCCTTCCACTTCGTCGTGCTGAACGGCCGCGCCCGGCTGTCGGAGGACCTCGACGAGGTGCGGCTGTGGGCCACCCGCATCGCGGCCCGGTACATGGGTGAGGAGCGGGCCGGGGAGTACGGCGCCCGCAACGGCGTTCCCGGCGAACTCCTCGTCCGCGTCACCGTCGACAAGGTGGTGGCGGTGCGGGATCTGGCCGACTGAGTTCCGGCCCGGCCGACGGCCGCCGGTGAGCAGCCGGGAGGACGCCTGCCGCCCCGCTGCCGAGCGTGTGCGCAGCGGCGGCGGACCGCGGGTGCGGGATCATGCGCGGCATGAGCGACGATCACACGCACGTCCAGGAGTTCTTCACCGCCCGCGCCGCCGACTGGGACAGCCGTTTCCCGGACGACGGCCCGGCCTATGCGGCCGCGGTGGCCGCCCTCGAACTGCCCGAGGGGTGCCGCGTGCTGGACGCGGGCTGCGGCACGGGGCGCGCCCTGCCGCCGCTGCGGGCGGCCGTGGGCCCATCGGGGGTGGTGGTGGGGGCCGACCTGACCCCGGCCATGCTGCAGGCCGCCGTACGGGCCGGACGTGACCGGGACGGGCGGTTGCTGCTGGCCGACGTCACCGCGCTGCCGTTGCGGTCCGAGTCGCTGGACGCGGTGTTCGCGGCCGGCCTGATCGCGCACCTGCCCGACCCGGCGCGGAACCTGCGGGAGCTGTTCCGGGTATTGCGGCCCGGCGGCACGCTGGCGCTGTTCCACCCGATCGGCAGAGCGGCGCTCGCCGCGCGCCAGGGCCGCCGGCTCACCCCGGACGACTTGCGCGCGGAGGACAATCTCCGTCCCCTGCTGGCCGGTTCCGGCTTCCGCCTGACCTCGTACGTCGACGAGGACGCCCGCTTCCTGGCGCTGGCGGCACGCGAAGGATGACCCCGGTGCTCAGCGGCGGGCGGCGACCGCCGCCGCGAAGGCGCCGGGGTTGTCGAACCTGACGTCCTGCCCCGCGCCCGGCCTGAGGGGCGCGAGCACGACGGCCACGGCGCCGCCCCTGTCGGGCTCGATCACCTCGGCGCCGGTGGCCTCCGCCGCGTCCAGGGCGGCGGAGGCCGACGTGGTCCTCGCTGGTGCGACCGGAGTCACTCGGCGGCCGATGAGTCCAGGTGCCGCACGGGGCACCCGCGCACGCCGGGGACCGGGCGGGTGCCCAGTTCGTCCAGGCGGTAGCCGTTCGGGTAGCCCTTGACCTCCCGGTTCTGGCGCGCGTGGTGCGGTGCTCGGCGCGGCGGCAGCAGGCGCACCAGGCGGCCACGCGCGCGAACCGCGCGCCGCACCAGCGCGCGGGTGACCGGATGCGGGGCCGGGTAGCGGAAGGCGCGCAGCAGCGACTCGTCGAGCAGAGCCAGCGTCGAGGCGCGCAGCACGGGCGCCAGCGGGCGCGGGTACCAGGAGGCCATCAGGTCGAGCGTGGCGTCGGAGACCCGCCGCGCGCCCTCGTCCCAGTCGAAGTGCGCCTCCTCGTAGGCGTCCAGGCAGGTCTCGAACTCCTCGTAGGACCCCGGAATGTCCTTGATGCCCATGTGGCGGCCCAGGGTGTTGTAGTGGACGCTCGCCGCGACGGTCTCGTGGCGCGAGAACCTGCGCCAGCCGTAGGCGTCGATCCACCGCTTGGGCATGACGACGAACGTGGACAGCACGTACCGCATGTCGTCGTTGCTGATGTCGTAGCTGCGGTGCATCTGGTTGATGCGGCGGATCGCGGTGCGGCCCTCCCCGCTGCCGAATCCGTGCTCGACGACGGCGTCGAGGAGCAGGCTGGTGTCGTCGTAGCGCTTCTGCGCCCGATCCGTGAGTTCGGCCGTCTCGGCGAGGAGCCGGCCGATGCTGGGGACCGCGTACGTGCGGTAGAGGGCCAGTTCGAGGGAGCGGGTGAAGTCCCACGGGAACTCGTACGCCGAACTGAGCCGGTAGATCTCGGACGCGTCTTCGTACGGGTCCATCCGCCGGATCTGCTCCAGCCGCTCGAACCGCTTCACCGCGCGCTCCTTCTTCCGCCGCCGGGACTCCAACTCTACGGTGCGGCAAGGGACGTGGACGATCCGAGGGGACGGCGCCGGGGCAGAAGGCGGTCGGCGTGTTCGGCGGGTGCGCGGCTCCGGGGCCGGGTTCCCCGGCCGCGGCTCCGGGGCCGGGTTTCCCGGCCTGGTCCGCGCGGGTGCGAACGCCGCCCGGCCAAACGTACACACAATCTCCTCGAAGCCGCCGCCGGGTGTGCCGCGGCCCGCGCGGAGGACGACCGGGCCCCTGCGGCGGGCGGCCGGCAGCCTGTCTCCGCAAGCGCTGTCCTTCCGGGTCAGCGAGCCGACGGGCCGGGCCACCGGCTCGCTCGCGCGGGAGCGCGAGGAGTCGCCGGGCGCCGTCGCCCGGGCGTTCCCGGGGCCCCGGCGGCCCGTCGTATGGGTCGACGAGTGGTCGATTCGCCCCCGTCCAGCCGGAAAACTGCAGCTCCGGGTGGCCGGGGAGTCGTGACAAGCGCCTTCCGCTCGGATTAGGGTGCGCGCCGTTGGACGAACCGATGGGGAGGCTGGGATGGCCGGGACGGACGAGGACGCCGTCGCCGCCGCGGACGACGCGCTCTATGTGCTCACGGCGGTGCTGCTGACGCCGGCGAAGTTCCCGAGCGTGCTGGGCGACGACTACCCGGAGGCCTGTGCGGCGCTCGGCCTTGCGCCGCTGGCCGACGGATACGGTCTGGTGCTCGGCCAGGACGGCGCGGGCGCCCGCTGGACCGTCGTCGTCGACGACGTCTCCCTGGTCGCCGTCGCCATCGCGTCCTGGGACTGCGGCATGGAGTACGACCTGTCGCCCGACGAGCGCTCGGTCGTCGCCGCCCTGCCCGGCTGGCCGCTCGCGGTCGCCGTCGCGGCCCCCGGCGTGCCCGACCCGCACGATCCGGACCCGGAGGTCGCCGAGCGGGCTCCGCTGTCGCCGCCGGACACCTCCACGTGGGGACCGGCCCAGCGCCGGCTCGGGGCCGACGAGATCGCGCTGCAGTGGGCGCTGTGGCGGGAGCAGATCGACGACTCCGAGTTCCCGTCGGCGCCGGACGCCTCGAAGCCCTCCGAGGGCTCGAAGCCCTCTGGAGACGCGGACCCCTCCGAGGGCTCGGAGTCCTCCGGAGGCGAGGAGTCCTCCGAGGGGGCCGGCGGGGCGGCGGGTGCGGCGCGGGTGAGGAAGGCGGAGGGGAGCGCGGGCTCCAGCAGGATCCGGCGCGTCCTCGCGGAGGCACGCGCGTACCTGGACACGCCCCCGCCGCTGGGCCGCGTCCGGTCGTCCTTCGCCCCGGGCGACGCGCGGACCCTGCGCGCCGACGGTCCCGGCTGGTCGCTCGTCGCCAGGACCGACGACATCGCGTTCGTGCTGCTCGACGAGGAGCCGGGTGAGGTGCTGCCGGTGGGCAGGGGGCCGGAACTGCCGGGTCTGCTGGAGGCACTCGACAAGATGGCAGTCCGTCCCAGCTGAACCCCCGCGCCGGTCCGCGGACGCACCCCCGACCCTCACTTTCACCCCTCACTTCCACCCCTGTCTTCGATCCCCATGTGACGAGGCCGTTCCATGTGGCCCCAGCCCATGGATGCCGCCTACGCCTGACAGCACCATGAGGCAGCCCCCGGCGCCCTGTTCCCACCGGTCGCCTTTCCTTCCACCTGCCTGGAGGCTGCCATGCGTCCGTCCCGTCATGTCCCGTCCGTCGTCGCCGCGCTCGCGGCGGCGACCCTCACCTGGCCGCTCTCCGCCTCGGCCGCGGGAGCCGACGACGTGGGGCACTGCGCACGGCAGGCGCGGGTCGACGTGCCGGGTGCGGCCTTCCAGCAGAGCACCTGTCTGCCCGACCTGACGACGGCCGGGCTCGCCGGCACGCAGTACACCGACATGGCCGACCAGGCCGGGCTGACGGCCAAGGCGACCCCCAAGCCCTCGGGGGTGCCCGGGGTGCAGATCGACGGCTACTTCCCGGACTCCTCGCACTTCAACGCCACTCACGGCTGGCGCCACGACGCCCAGTTCGTCATCAGACTGCCGGACCACTGGAACGGCGGTCTGGTGGTCACCGGCGCGCCCGGCACGCGCAAGCAGTACGCGACCGACACCGCGATCTCCGACCTGGTCCTCGCCCAGGGGTACGCGTACGCGGCGACCGACAAGGGCAACAACGGGGTCGACTTCTACCGCGACGGCACCCGGCCCGGTGACGCGGTCGCCGAGTGGAACGCGCGGACCACCCAGCTCACCCGGGCCGCCAAGCGTGCCGTGGCCCAGCGGTACGGCCACGCCCCGCGCCGTACGTACATGACCGGCATGTCCAACGGCGGCTACCTCACCCGCTGGCAGCTGGAGAACCACCCGGAGCTGTACGACGGCGGCGTGGACTGGGAGGGCGCCCTGTGGACCGAGGACGGTCCCAGCCTGCTCACCTCACTGCCGGCCGCCGTGGCGCGCACGCTGGGAGCGGCCCGGGACGAGGACCTCTACGCGGTGGGATTCGCGCGCGGCTCCGAGTTCCTGTGGCCGTACCACGAGAAGGCCTACTGGGGGCTCACGCAGAAGATCTACCGTGCGGAGTTCGACCCGGGCTACGACCCCGCATGCCCCGGCCCCTCGGCCGGGACCACCACGGAGCAGATCCTGGCGCCGTGCGCCTCCGACACGGCGTACGACTTCGTGTCGCGGCCCGCGTCCGTCCATCGCGCCGTGGCACGGGTTTCGCTGACCGGGCGCATCGGCAAGCCGCTGATCACGCTGCACGGCGACCTGGACGCGCTGCTGCCCGCGGCCGCCGACTCCGACGTGTACGCGCGCATGGTCGACGGGAACGGACGCGGCCTCCTGCACCGCTACTACACGATCCAGGGCGGCACGCACGTCGACGGCCTGTACGACACCTACCCGGACCGGTTGCGGCCGATCCTGCCCTGCTACCGGTCGGCCTTCGACGCGCTGGTGTCGTGGGTGGAACGAGGTACGGAGCCGCCCGCGGACCACACCGTGGCCAGGCCCGCGGACGGCGACGTGGTCGGCTCCTGCGCCCTGTCCGACCGGGCCGCTTCCGCGCGTTAGCGCCTCAGCGGCCGACCTCCTTGCGGGTGACGCGGCGCAGCCGCCGCCGCTGCGAGGGGTCCAGGGCGAGGTAGGCGGCGGCCGGGACTCCCAGGACTATCAGAAGCGCGGCCCACCAGGGCAGCCAGATCAGCAGGATCAGCCCTGCCGCCACGCCTCCTGCGGCGATCTTCGCGTTCTTCGACATGTGCGTCGCCTCCTTCGCGGCCACTGCCGCTCTCTGTCGTAAAAACGGGTCCGCGCTTCCCGCGGTTCCGCATCGCGACCCTGATACGTCCCTGAGTCACGACCCCGACGCATCCCTGAGACCCGGAAGACGCCCCGCTCCGCCGGTGACGGCGACGTGCTCGGGTGCCCGACGCCCCGAGTTCACCGGACGGTCGGAGCGCTCTGGTCACCGGGCGATGTCGCCGCCGCGGGCGTCCCGGTGCCCGGCAAGGAGCTCGTCGACGACGGCTTCGGGATGACGGACGGCGCGGGCGCGTTCGACGGGCGACGTGCCTCACGCGCGCGGCGCCCCCACGGGCGGCTACGGAAGTTCCCCGCCCGCCGGGGAGGGGATCAGCGACTCCAGTTCGCTCGGGATGCCGCTCGGCAGCCCGCTCGGCAGCCGGGACGGCAGCGCGGTGGGCAGCCGCGACGGCAGCCCGCTGGGCAGCTCGCTCGGCAGTCCCGACGGGACGTTCAGGGACGGCGAGGGCGTGCGGCCGCCGCTCGCGCCGTCCCCGGCGGGCTTCCCGCCAGGCGAGTCGCCGCTGCCCGAGGAGACCGACAGCAGCACGACCACGGCGACGGCCACCGCCGCCACGAGGCCGACGAGCAGCACGAAGACCGGCCTCGGGCGCCGCCCCGGCCCGGAGGGCGCGGGCGGGCCGAAGGGAGCTGACGGACCGGACGGCGTAGGTGGGCCGGGCGAACCGGACGGCGTAGGTGGGCCGGGCGAACCGGACGGCGTAGGTGGGCCGGGCGGACCGGACGGCGTGGGCGGGCCGGGCGGCTGAGGCGGTACGGGCGGGATGGCCATGCCGACCAGCGTCGCCCGCGTCCGACGACGAGACGGCCCCCGCGCGGAAGCCGGTACGGCCCCATGCCATGGACGGCACGATTCCGCGGCATTGTCCGCGCGGCGGGCGGGCACGACGCGTGCCCGTGCGCGCACCGGTGATCCCGGGTACGCGGCGTCTGTGCCCGTGCGCATCGGCGGTCGAGCACGCGCGTGCCCGCTCGGGGCGCGCACGCCCGCGTGCGGGTGCTTCAGCCGCGCGCCCCCAGCAGGTGGTCCATCGCCAGCTGGTCGAGCTGCTCGAAGGCCATGCCGCGCGCGGCGGCCGCCTCCACGTCGAACTCCTCGAAGGCGCCGCGGTCCGCGAGCAGCGCCTGCAGCCCGTCCGCCGCGGTCGGCTGCGCGAGCTGGTCCAGGCGCGACGCGCGCAGCGCCTCCTGCACCTCCGGGTCGGCCCGGAAGGCGGCCGAACGCTCCTTGAGGATGAGGTAGTTGCGCATGCAGCCCGCGGCCGATGCCCACACGCCGTCGAAGTCCTCGGTCCGCGGCGGCTTGAAGTCGAAGTGGCGGGGACCGTCGTAACCGGCGCTCTCCAGGAGGTCGACGAGCCAGAAGGCGGCGCGCAGGTCGCCGGCGCCGAAGCGGAGGTCCTGGTCGTACTTGATGCCGGACTGACCGTTGAGGTCGATGTGGAAGAGCTTTCCGGCCCACAGCGCCTGGGCGATGCCGTGCGGGAAGTTCAGCCCGGCCATCTGCTCGTGGCCGACCTCGGGGTTGACGCCGTACAGCTCCGGCCGCTCCAGGCGCTCGATGAACGCGAGGGCGTGGCCGACGGTGGGCAGCAGGATGTCGCCGCGCGGCTCGTTGGGCTTGGGCTCGATGGCGAAGCGCAGGTCGTAGCCCTGGGACGTGACGTACTCGCCGAGGAGGTCGAAGGCCTCCTTCATGCGGTCCAGGGCGACGCGCACGTCCTTGGCGCCACCGGACTCGGCGCCCTCGCGGCCGCCCCAGGCGACGTACGTCTTCGCGCCCAGCTCGACCGCGAGGTCGATGTTGCGGATGGTCTTGCGCAGCGCGTAGCGGCGCACGTCACGGTCGTTGGCGGTGAACGAGCCGTCCTTGAAGACGGGGTGCGTGAAGAGGTTCGTGGTGGCCATCGGCACGGTCATGCCGGTCGTGTCGAGAGCCTGGCGGAAGCGCTTGATGTGCGACTCGCGCTCGGTGTCGGAGGACCCGAAGGGGATCAGGTCGTCGTCGTGGAAGGTGACGCCGTAGGCGCCGAGCTCGGCCAGGCGCTGCACCGTCTCGACGGGGTCGAGGGCACGCCGCGTGGCGTCGCCGAACGGGTCCCTTCCCTGCCAGCCGACGGTCCACAGGCCGAAGGTGAACCTGTCCTCGGGGGTGGGCCGGTAGTTCATGCCGCGGCTCCTTGCTCGCTTGCGACTATTTCGTCATGGCGGTTTACAAATTAGTATGCGGACGCATCCCTGGGAAGGGACACGGGGTACCCGAAGAGGTGATGTCTGGGTGATCACCACCCGGACGCCCTCCAAACAGCGGGTCGGAGCAGCAGGTCAGAGCCGCGGAGCCGCGGAAAGAGGGAGAGCATGCCAGCAGCCGAGGGTCCGCTCGTGGTCGGCGTGGACTCGTCCACCCAGTCCACCAAGGCGCTCGTCGTCGACGCGGCCACCGGGCAGGTCGTCGCGAGCGGCCAGGCACCGCACACCGTGTCCTCGGGCGCCGGCCGCGAGAGCGACCCGCGTCAGTGGTGGGACGCGCTGTGCGAGGCCCTGCGCCGGTGCGGCGACGCGGCGCACGAGGCCGCCGCGGTGTCGATCGGCGGGCAGCAGCACGGCCTGGTCACGCTGGACGACCGGGGTGAGCCGGTCCGCCCGGCCCTGCTGTGGAACGACGTGCGCTCCGCGCCGCAGGCCCGCCGGCTCGTGGAGGAGCTGGGCGGGCCGAAGGCCTGGGCCGAGCGCACGGGGAGCGTGCCCGGTGCCTCCTTCACCGTGACGAAGTGGGCCTGGCTCGCCGAGCACGAACCGGAGGCGGTCCGGGCGACCAGGGCGGTCCGCCTGCCGCACGACTACCTGACCGAACGCCTCACCGGGCAGGGCACGACCGACCGCGGCGACGCGTCCGGGACCGGCTGGTGGGCTTCGGGGACGGAGTCGTACGACGAGGAGACCCTCGCGCACGTGGGGCTCGATCCCGCGCTGCTGCCCCGTGTGGTGCGGCCCGGCGAGGTGGCGGGCACCGTGCGCGACAGCCACGATCTGCCGTTCGCCAAGGGCACCCTGGTCGCCCCCGGCACCGGCGACAACGCCGCCGCCGCGCTCGGCCTCGGACTGCGTCCCGGCACGCCGGTCATGAGTCTCGGCACCTCCGGCACGGTGTACGCGGTGTCGGCGAACCGGCCCGCCGACCAGACGGGCACCGTGGCGGGCTTCGCCGACGCCCGGGGCGACTGGCTGCCGCTGGCCTGCACGCTGAACTGCACGCTCGCCGTCGACCGGATCGCGTCCCTGCTGGGCCTGGACCGCGAGGCCGTGGAGCCCTCCGCCGGCGTCACCCTCCTGCCCTACCTGGACGGCGAGCGCACCCCGAACCGGCCGAACGCCTCCGGCCTGCTGCACGGGCTGCGCCACGACACGACCGCCGGCCAGCTCCTGCAGGCCGCCTACGACGGCGCGGTGCACGCCCTGCTCGGGGCGCTCGACCTGGTCCTCGACGAGGACGCGGACCGCTCGGCCCCGCTGCTGCTGATCGGCGGGGGCGCCCGGGGTGCGGCCTGGCAGCGGACGGTACGCCGCCTCTCGGGTCGCCCGGTCCAGGTCCCCGAGGCCAAGGAGCTGGTGGCGCTGGGCGCCGCCGCCCAGGCGGCGGGCCTGCTGACCGGCGAGGACCCGGCCGCCGTCGCCCGGCGCTGGAACACGGCCGCGGGCCCCGTGCTCGACGCAGTGGAGCGGGACGAGACGACGCTGGCCAGGATCTCCGGGGTACTCTCCGACGCGGCCCCGCTGCTGGAGCGGGGCACCGGCGCTCACTGAGGACACGGAGGCATGAACGCACCCCTGCACGAGGCCCGCCCGGCCGGACCGGGGCGGGCGCTGCCCGACACCCAGCAGGGCATGCGCCGCCGCAACCTCGCCCGGGTGATGCACACCGTCAGCGCCGAGGGCCCGCTCTCCCGTGCCGCCGTCGCCTCGCGCATCGGGCTGACCCGGGCGGCCGTGTCCACCCTCGTGGACGAGCTGATACGCACCGGCCTGCTGGAGGAGCTGGGCCCCGAGCGGCCCGGCCGGGTGGGCCGGCCCGGTTCGGCACTGGCCGTCAGCGGACGCGGCCCGGCCGGGATCGGCGCCGAGGTCGGCGTCGACCACCTGGCGGTCTGCGCGGTCGACCTGCGCGGTCGGGTACGGTCCCGGGCCGTGCGCCACGGCGCGAACCGCGGCCGCGCCCCCGAGCCGGTGATCGCGGAGCTCACCGGTCTGGTGCGCCGGGTGGCCGCCGAGGCGGAGCGGGAGGGCCTGTGGCCGGCCGGGCTCGCGGTGGCCGTGCCGGGTCTGGTGGCCCGCGACGCCCGGACCGTCGTCCGCGCCCCGAACCTCGAGTGGCACGACACCGACCTCGGGCCCCTGTTGCCGGCCGACATCCCGCTGACGGTCGACAACGAGGCCAACTTCGGCGCCCTGGCGGAACTCTGGCTGGGCGAGGGCACTCCGCGCGATTTCCTGCACGTGTCGGCGGAGATCGGCATCGGTGCCGCGGTCGTCGTGGCCGGGGGGCTGCTGCGCGGAACGCGCGGCTTCGCGGGCGAGCTGGGCCATGTACCGGTGCGTCCGGAGGGACCCGCCTGCCCGTGCGGCGGGCGCGGGTGCCTGGAGCAGTACGCCGGCGAGGAGGCGGTGCTGCGCGCGGCCGGGCTGGAGCCGGGCGAGGACCGGGTGGGGCTGCTGGCGCACCGGGCCGCGGAGGGCGACGAGGCCGTACGGCGCGCGCTGCGCGACGCCGGCACGGCGCTCGGCATAGCCCTGACCGGCGCGGTCAATCTGCTCGACCCCGAGAGCGTGGTCCTGGGCGGCGCGCTGGCCGCGCTGGCCCCCTGGCTGCTGCCGTCCCTGGAGGCGGAGCTGGCCCGCCGGACCGCGGGACCGGCCTGCCCGGTGTCGGTGTCACGGCTGGGCCCGGAGGGACCGCTGCTCGGCGCCGCGCACTCGGTGGTACGGGCCGTACTGGACGACCCGGCGTCCGTGGCCGCACGGGCCTGATTCCCCGCGCACCGCCCCTTGTGACGTGCCGTCGGCCACTCGCGCGGGTGACCGAGATATCCACAATTGCGCCGTTGTCCACCGAACCAGGCATCATCCTTCTGCCCAACCGGTGTGCGCCGTACCGTGATGCACGCGAGCCGCATCCGACGGCGGACCGCGCGCATCTCAACCAGTGCACGGCAAGAGACGTCAAGAGACGACAAGAGACGACAAGAGACGACAAGGGACGACAAGGGACCGAGAGGCAGGACTCCATGGAAAGCACCAGACCTGACGGCACCAGGCGGCGGTTCCTCAAGGGCGCCGCGCTGGCCGCCGTCCCGTACGCGTTACTCCCCGGCACGCGGGCCGGGGCCGCCCCCCAGGCCGTCGACTACCCGCCCGCCGAATGGCAGCCGGCGAGCACCTCCAACTACACGGTGTCGAACCGGCCGGCCGATCACCCCCTCGACTACGTCGTCATCCACGTCACACAGACGACCTACGCCGACGCCCTGGCCATCTTCCAGAACCCGGACAAGAAGGTGTCCGCCCACTACGTGGTGCGCTCGGCCGACGGGCAGGTGGCCCAGTGCGTCCGCGAGGCCGACATCGCCTGGCACGCGGGGAACTGGGACTACAACACACGCAGCATCGGCATCGAGCACGAGGGCTGGGTCGACCAGCCCGCCTGGTTCACCGACGCCCTGTACGAGCGGTCGGCCGCGCTCACCGCCGCGATCTGCACCAAGTACGGCATTCCCAAGGACCGGGCACACATCATCGGGCACTACGAGGTACCGGGGACGGACCACACGGACCCGGGCCCGAACTGGGACTGGACACGGTACATAAGACTCGTCAATTTCGCCTGATGTCCAGGGGCGGCACCACGTTCGGGTGACGGCGGTCGAAAAGGTTGTCCCCGCGAAGGCCGGGCGTGACGATGTCCCCAGCCGCATCGCATCCGGGGAGGCCGAGTTGACCGAGCCGTGGGTGGCCCTGGAGCCGGGGGCCGACCCCGCCGAGCGCGCACGGATACTGCGCCGCGCGCATGAGACGTTCACCGAGGCGGGTACCGTGCCGAGACCGGTGCGGCCGGTGGTCGCCGAGTCATGGCGGCGTTCGGCGCGCGCCGGGGTGGGGCCCGACGGCACGGCGAGCGTGGAACTCGAGGACGGGGACCTCGGCGCCTACCGTGCCGAGCATCCGCTGGCGCGGGTGATGCCGCTGTTCAGGGAGCTGGTGGGGACGTTCGCCGCGGACGGCGAGCATCTGCTCGCGGTGTGCGACGCGCACGGCAGGCTGCTCTGGGTCGAGGGCCACCCGACGACGCGGCGGAGGGCGGGGCGGATGAACTTCGTGCCGGGCGCCCGCTGGTCGGAGACGGCGATGGGGACGAACGCACCGGGTACGGCGGTCGCGGTGGACCGGCCGGTCCAGGTCTTCGCGGCCGAGCACTTCATCCGGCGGGTCCAGCCCTGGACGTGCGCCGCGGCTCCGGTGCACGACCCGCGTACCGGCCGGGTGCTCGGCGCGGTGGACGTCACCGGCGGGGACGGACTCGCGCATCCGCACAGCCTGGCGTTCGTGCAGGCGGTCGCGCGGGCCGCCGAGTCACAGCTGGCGCTGCTCGATCCGCCGCGGCCGGCCGTCGGCCCGCCCGAGCTGACCGTGCTGGGCCGCGACGAGGCGCAGTTGCTCACGGACGGGCGCCGGATCAGGCTGAGCCGCCGGCACAGCGAGATACTGGTCCTGCTCTCCCGCCACCCGGAGGGGCTCACCGGTGACGAGTTGCTGTGCGCGCTGTACGAGGACGAGTCGGTGACGCCGGTGACGCTGCGGGCCGAACTGGCGCGGCTGCGCAGGATCCTCGGCCCGGGGCTGCTGGCCTCGCGGCCGTACCGGCTCACCGTGCCCGTCGAGTCCGACGTCGGCGTCGTCGAGCGGCGGCTGCGGACCGGCGCGGTCACTTCGGCCGCGGCGGCCTACACCGGGCCGTTGCTGCCCGGCTCCCGGGCCCCGGCGGTCGTACGTCTCAGGCACCGCGTGGCGGACGAGCTGCGGACGGCGCTGATCGCCCGCCGCGATCCCGACCTGCTCGCCGACTGGGCACACGCGCCGTGGGGCGAGGAGGACCTCGACGTCTGGCGGTCGCTCGCCGCGGTGCGGCCGTCACCGGCGGTCCGCTCCCGCCTCGCGGCGCTGGAGGCGGAGCTGGCGCTGCCGGCGGGCGGGCTCCGGACGCCGCGGGGCGGACGCCGGGCGGCGGTCATCGGGCCCGACGCGGCAACGTGGTTGCAACGTGCGCGTCCCTAGCCTCCGGACGGACGCTGCCCAACGGCGGGCGGCGCTGTCGAAGGAGGCACTCCGGCATGACCCGTTACGCGGCGCCCGGTACCGAGGGCGCGATCGTCTCCTACCAGGCGCGTTACGACCACTTCATCGGGGGCGAGTACGTGCCGCCGGTGCGCGGGCAGTACTTCGAGAACCCGTCACCGGTGAACGGGCAGCCGTTCACCGAGATAGCGCGCGGTACGGCGGAGGACGTGGAGCGGGCGCTCGACGCGGCGCACGCGGCCGCCCCGGGCTGGGGCCGCACGTCGGTCACCGAACGCTCGGACATCCTGCTGAAGATCGCCGACCGGATGGAGGCCTACCTCGAACCGCTGGCGGTCGCCGAGAGCTGGGAGAACGGCAAGCCGGTGCGGGAGACGCTGGCGGCCGACATTCCGCTGGCCATCGACCACTTCCGCTATTTCGCGGGGGCGCTCCGCGCGCAGGAGGGTTCGCTCGGCGAGGTCGACGACGACACGGTGGCGTACCACTTCCACGAGCCGCTCGGGGTGGTCGCGCAGATCATCCCGTGGAACTTCCCGATCCTGATGGCCACGTGGAAGCTCGCCCCGGCGCTGGCCGCGGGCAACGCGGTGGTGCTGAAGCCGGCCGAGCAGACCCCGGCGTCCATCCACTACTGGCTCAGCCTGGTCTCCGACCTGCTCCCGCCGGGCGTCATCAACATCGTCAACGGCTTCGGCGTGGAGGCGGGCAAGCCGCTGGCGTCCAGTCCCCGGGTGGCGAAGGTGGCGTTCACCGGCGAGACCACCACCGGCCGGCTGATCATGCAGTACGCCTCGGAGAACATCACCCCGGTCACCCTGGAACTCGGCGGCAAGTCCCCGAACATCTTCTTCGAGGACGTCTGGTCGGCGGACGACGACTTCCGCGACAAGGCTCTCGAGGGCTTCACGATGTTCGCCCTCAACCAGGGCGAGGTGTGCACCTGTCCCTCGCGCGCCCTGGTGCAGCGGGGCCACTACGCGGAGTTCATGGAGGCGGCGGTCGCGCGGACCCGGCAGATCACGACCGGCCATCCCCTCGACACGGACACGATGATCGGCGCGCAGGCGTCCAACGACCAGCTGGAGAAGATCCTCTCCTACCTGGACATCGGCCGCCAGGAGGGCGCCAAGGTCCTCACCGGCGGTGAACGGATCGAGCACGAGGGCGAGTTGAAGGGCGGCTTCTACGTCCAGCCGACCATCTTCGAGGGCGACAACCGCATGCGGATCTTCCAGGAGGAGATCTTCGGCCCGGTCGTCTCGGTGACCTCCTTCGACGACTTCGACGACGCCATCAAGATCGCCAACGACACGCTGTACGGTCTCGGTGCGGGCGTGTGGACGCGGGACATCAACACCGCCTACCGTGCGGGCCGCGCGATCCAGGCGGGCCGCGTCTGGACGAACTGCTACCACGCCTACCCGGCGCACGCGGCGTTCGGCGGCTACAAGGGATCGGGCATCGGCCGCGAGACGCACAAGATGATGCTGGAGCACTACCAGCAGACGAAGAACGTTCTTTGCTCCTACAGCCCCAAGAAACTCGGGTTCTTCTAGAGCCTGAATTCGGTTGCCTGGAGGCGTCGTTGCGCTCCAGGCAACCCGAAATAACGGCTGCAATCTGTGATCGACTGGAGCCTTCGCGCTACTGTCTCACACCCAAGGGAATCTCTCCCGGACCAGTCGTGGACCAAACTGCGCCGAACGACATCACCCCACAAGCCGCCCGTTCATGAGCGCCGCGAGTCCATGAGAACGCCTCCTGGCACCGCATCAGATCGAATGCCGGGCGTGCGTCCCATCACTCGCGCACCGACTGTCGCAGTCGGCTCTCAGCGGGTGACGTGTTTCTTCTGTTTGATCACGGGCGGGGGCTTCGCGTATCGCTGCGGCTGCGCCGCCCGCAGTCCCACGCCACCCGGACCTCGTGCGGGGCTGCTCCTCGCGGTCACGGACGTCACCTTCGACTTCCCGGGACCGGCTCGAGACCACGGCCGAGCCACCCCGCCCGACCTCGTCGTCGAGTTCATGGGGCACCACATCGGGTTCCGGCATGGCTGACGGGGGCGGCGAGTGCTTCGGGAACACCGCCAACGGTCCGGCCGGCGAGAGAAGCTGCCTCGGGGCGCTCTCGGCCCACTTGCTCCTGAGCGCCGAGGCACCCGTGTCTCGACCGCTTCGAGTGGACCAGTGCCGAGGCCCACCGGGAGGTGGCGAACGCCGGAAAACACGACAGGGTGCACGAGATCTTCTCCGGCACCGGGCGAAAGGTTCGGCCACGGAAGATGGTACGGCTTTCACCCCTGCCTGTTCCGGACGCCGACGTGATCCGGTCGTGCCGAGTCACCCGGTGCGGGTATCCCGCTCCGTCGGGAAAGGGAGATCGCACAGGCAATGGATCACCCCGCCCCGCTGTCCGGGTACCGTCAGGGTATGAGTCATCCGCACCCCGAGCTGAAAGCCGCCCCACCCCTTCCCGAAGGAGGGCTGCGGGTCATCGCCCTGGGCGGCCTGGGTGAGATCGGCCGCAACATGACCGTCTTCGAGCACGCGGGCAAGCTGCTCATCGTCGACTGCGGCGTACTGTTCCCCGAGGAGACCCAGCCCGGCGTGGACGTGATCCTGCCGGACTTCACCTCGATCCGGGACCGCCTGGACGACATCGTGGCCGTGGTCCTCACCCACGGCCACGAGGACCACATCGGCGGCGTGCCGTACCTGCTGCGCGAGCGGTCCGACATTCCCGTCGTCGGCTCCAAGCTGACGCTGGCGTTCCTGGAGGCCAAGCTCAAGGAACACGGCATCCGGCCGCGCACGGTGCGGGTGCGGGAGGGCGACCGGCGTGGTTTCGGGCCCTTCGACTGCGAGTTCGTGGCGGTCAACCACTCCATCCCCGACAGCCTCGCCGTCGCGATCCGCACCCGGGCCGGGATGGTGCTGCACACCGGCGACTTCAAGATGGACCAGTTCCCCCTCGACGACCGCATCACCGATCTGCGCGCCTTCGCCCGCCTCGGCGAGGAGGGCGTGGACCTGTTCCTCACCGACTCCACCAACGCCGAAGTACCGGGCTTCACCACCTCCGAGCGTGAGCTGAATCCGGCGATCGAACAGGTGATGCGCACCGCGCCGCGCCGGGTCATCGTCTCCAGCTTCGCCAGCCACGTGCACCGCATCCAGCAGGTCCTGGACGCCGCCCACCAGCACGGCCGCAAGGTCGCCTTCGTCGGACGGTCGATGGTCCGCAACATGGGCATCGCCCGTGACCTGGGCTATCTGAAGGTCCCCTCCGGTCTGGTCGTGAGCACGAAGGAGCTGGAGAAGCTCCCGGACCACAAGATCACTCTGGTGTGCACCGGCTCCCAGGGCGAACCGATGGCCGCGCTGTCACGGATGGCCAACCGCGACCACATGATCCGCATCGGCAAGGACGACACCGTCCTGCTCGCCAGCTCCCTCATCCCCGGCAACGAGAACGCCATCTACCGGGTGATCAACGGACTCACCCGGTGGGGCGCCCACGTGGTCCACAAGGGCAACGCCAAGGTGCACGTCTCCGGGCACGCCAGCGCCGGCGAACTCGTCTACTGCTACAACATCGTCAAACCCCGCAACGTCATGCCCGTGCACGGCGAATGGCGCCACCTGCGGGCCAACGCCGACCTCGCCATCCGTACCGGTGTCGACCCCGGACGGGTCGTCATCGCCGAGGACGGCGTCGTCGTCGACCTCGTCGACGGACGCGCCTCCATCACCGGCAAGGTCCCCGCCGGCAACGTCTACGTGGACGGCATGGAAGTCGGCGGCGCCACCGAAGCGTCCCTCAAGGACCGCCTCACCCTCGCCGCCGAAGGCGTGGTCACGGTGGTGGCGATCGTCGACGCAGACACCGGAGCCCTCGCCGAGGCCCCCGACTTCCTGGCCCGCGGCTTCGTCCACGACGACGCCACCTTCGAGCCGGTCATCCCCGTCATCGAGAAGACCCTGGCCACCGCGGCCGAGGAAGGCGTCGGGGACGCGCGCCAACTCGAACAACTCCTCGCCCGCGCCGTCGCGAACTGGGCGTTCCGCACCCACCGCCGCAAGCCCCTCATCATCCCCGTCATCATCGACGCCTGAACCACAGCCCGGCAGCACGGTCCCGGTTCCGGCCGCGGCCTCGCCGGCACCGACGCCGGGCACGGGAGTAAGCAGCCACCCCAGCAGGCCGGGGTGGCAACCCACTCCACATGATGCGTCACCAGAAGGGTGTCGGCCTGCGCGAACCGTGGAAAAGAGCAGCTCAGCACCACTTTCTCGGCTCGCCGCGCAGCGTGCGGGCGCACAGAGCCTCAAACGAGCGTCACGGCCGAGCGGCCCGCGCCTACTGCTCAGGTAAGAATCGGCCGTGACAGCCGGCTCGCGGCGCAGGCTCGCTTACCGCGCGCACCACTTCTGCGGCCGCCACAAGGGATTCACCCCCCCCCAGCGATCGAGTCGCAGCGACGTCGAGAATTCGCGGAGTGCACGCGGCATCGCGCCGACCTCCAAGCTCGGGGAAATAGATGTCGGTGACGGCGCGCCACTGCGGGACAGCGGCAAGGCCCGTGGGGAAGCGGAAGTCCGTAGTCCGATCCGTTGGCGATCTCGACGGCCTCGTTCTCTGAGGAGAACGCGGTGACTGTGACCACCGGGCCGAAGATTTCCTCGGTCGCGGTGCGCGTGTTGCGGGTTTTCGGCCACCTGAGCGGGAGAGGCTGGTGGACGAGCTCAACGCTCTGGGAGTGCCGGAGGCAAGGAAGTGGCCGGGGGCGGCCGTTGGCGCAAGCGATCAACCCGCCAGGCCAGAGGCGACGGCACACACGGAGCCGCGGCGTCCAGCGGCTCCTGCATGCCGACCACCGTGCAGGCGAGGCCGGTGCCCCGCGGGCCGGCACACCGCGTCATTCCGAAGGAATGCGAAACTCGAATTCGGGACGGTCCCACGGCACGGCGGGCGGGTTCGCGAACGCGGTCCCGGTCCGCACCGCACCGACGCGGTGGTAGAAGTCCTCGGCGGGAAGATGCGACACGACCTTGAGACGGTCGAGCCCGGCGGCACGGGCCTCGGACTGCATGTGCGCCACAAGCATCCGTCCAATACCCCGTCCTTGCACTTCGTCGGCGACGAACAGCAGGTCGAGCTCCGGTGGAGCGAGGACGAGCGAGTAGAACCCGAGGACCCGGCCTCCATGCTCGTCGCCGCCGACGGCCACGAAGGCGCGGTGTTCCTCGATGTAATCAGGACCGACCCGGTAGCCCGCGACTGCGGCTGCGTACTTACCCTCGTAGGCACCTGAGCCACGCACGAGCCGCGTGAGCCGTTTGGCATCCCGCGCGACGGCCCTCCGTATCGTGATCGGCTGACTGATCGGAAAAGGGCGTGAACTCATCGGGAGAGTATTTCGCACCGGGGAATGCCTTCGTACGGCGGGTCGGCTGCTCGGGCAGGCGTTCCTGCACCGCTCCCGGGAACCGCTCGCCCAGGCCCCGATCGGCCACGTCACTGCCGCCGAATCGGCCGCCCGCAAGCAGCCGCTGGAGGCCCGAACCGGTGCGGAGGAGCTGGAGAACGGTGTGGTCGACGGCTGCTCTCCCTGGGCCTGCCGTGGCGAAGCCGAGCCGGTACAGGAGAATTCCGAACCGGCCTCATGAGGCGGATCACCCTCGACCTGTTCGCCGGCCCCAGCGGCTGGAGCCACGCCCTCACCCGTCCCCGGGGTCCGGGACATCGGCCTGGAGCGGGACAGCTGGGCCTGCAGGACCATTCCCATGCCGCCCGTGCCCAGTTCTCGCTCGACGGTGTAGGCACCGATCCGCCGTGGCAGGTCCGCGCCGTTCTCCATCGCCTGCACGCCTCCTCTGTGCACGGTCACCCGTACGTGACGCCGTCCGATGCACCCCGGCCGATCTCCGGTCCCGCGTATCCGTCCAGCAGCGTGGACGAAGACACCGCCCGGCAGTCCGGGAAGCCGGTCTCAGCCGCCGCGCCGCACCCGGGCCGCCTTGCGGGCCTCCGCGAGCTTGCGGGCCTCGCTGCTCTTGCGGGACGACGACCTGCCACCGGAACCGCTCTTCGCGTCCTTGGTGCTGCCCAGGCCGCCGAACGGGACGTTGTGGTTCTTGGGGCGCGGTACGGCCGGCCCGTCGTCGAGAGGCTTTCCGGAGGGGGCCTTGGCGCCGGTGATCCGGCTCAGCTCCGCCTCGCCGGACCGCACTTTGGTGACCTTGGGGGCGACGTCGGCGTCCGCCATGACCTGGCTCGTCTCGCGGCGCTGCCCCGGCAGGACGAGTGTCACGACGGTGCCGGAGCGGCCGGCCCGGGCCGTGCGGCCCGCGCGGTGCAGATAGTCCTTCGGGTCGGTGGCCGGGTCGACGTTGACCACGAGGTCGAGGTCGTCGACGTGCAGGCCGCGTGCGGCGACGTTCGTCGCTACCAGCGCGGTGATCTGCCCGTTCTTGAACTGGGCCAGGGTCCGGGTGCGCTGCGGCTGGGACTTCCCGCTGTGCAGGGCGGCGGCGGCCACGCCGCTGGCCCGCAGATGCCGCGTGAGCTGGTCGACGCCGTGCTTGGTGTCCAGGAACAGCAGGACGCGGCCGTCCCGAGCGGCGATCTCCGTGGTCACGGCGTACCGGTCCGGGCCGTGCACGACGAAGGCGTGGTGCTCGATCGCGCAGACGGCGCTGGACGAAGGATCCACCGAGTGGACGGCGGGGTCGCGCAGGTAGCGCTGCACCAGCCGGTCGACGTCGCCGTCGAGCGTGGCGGAGAACAGCATCCGCTGCCCGTCGGGACGTACCTGGTCCAGGATCCCGGTGACCTGCGGCAGGAACCCCATGTCACACATCTGGTCGGCCTCGTCCAGGACCGTGATGCGCACCCGTCCCAGTCGGCAGCCCTTGCGCTCGACGAGGTCGTGCAGCCGACCGGGCGTGGCGACGACGATCTCGGCACCATCCCGCAGCACGGCGGCCTGCCGTCCGATGGACACGCCGCCCACCACGGTCGCGAGCCGCAGCCGCAGCGCCTCGGCGTACGGGGTGAGCGCCTCACCGACCTGCTGCGCCAGTTCCCTGGTGGGCACCAGAACGAGCGCCAGCGGCTCTTTCGGCTGCGCGCGCTGCCCGGCCGTCCGGGCGAGCATCCCCAGGCCGAAGGCGAGCGTCTTGCCGGATCCTGTGCGGCCCCGGCCCAGGACGTCCCGTCCCGCGAGCGCGTTCGGCAGCGCCGCCGCCTGGATAGGAAAGGGCACAGTCACACCCTGCTCATCGAGCGCCCGCAGCACCTCGGCCGGCAACCCCGACTGGGCGAAGGACGCCGCGTTGGGCACTGCCGAAGTGGCGCCCGACGCCTCGGACACATCGTCCTGCCGCCGGGCATCGGCACGTGCTGATTCGCTCACAGAGAGCCTTCCTCCGAAGGGACCGTACCGAGGAAGGCGCGGCAGGGACGCGGCCGCCGACCAGAGACACCCAACGGAGCACCGACACAGCGACACAGCAAAAGCGCAATGCTAGCACGGGGCACGCCGTCCGGGCCTCCCTAGCCGCACCGCTCAGCCGAGGAACGACAGCCGGACCCGCCTGTGCGGAGCCATGTGGTGCCCCAGGGACACTCCCATCGACGCCCAGTGCGGCCCCCGCCACCACGATCCGGACCAGGAGCGGACCAACTTCGCTTCTCCTTCGGCGATTTCCCTCATTCCCTCAGGTCAGCGGCGGATTGGGCCGTGTACCGCCAGCAGACGAAGAACCTCCTGGTGTCGTACTCGCCGAAGAGGCTGGGCTTCTTCTAGACGCGTACGGAACGGCGCCTGACCCGGGGTTGCCTCCCGTCAGGCGCCTTTCCCGCAGCCCGACCTCGACGAGCCCGACCTCGACGAGCCCGACTTCGACGAGCCCGGCCCGCGCGCCGCGATCTTCGACCGCGGCCGCCTTGCCGTCACTGGCCGAACTCCGGCTGCGCGACAGGCCCTCGGCCCGGCCTTTCCGCCCGTACAGGGTGACCTGGCGGCGGCCGCCGACCGACCGTGGGGGTCGAGCGGCCGGTGTCAGGGCCGGTAGGTGCGGAAGAAGTCGAACGCCGCCGTGGCTCCGGACCCGCCCATCGAGACCAGGCCGATCCTCAGGTCACTGCCCGCAGGGAGCGTCCAGGTGCCGCCGGCGATCCAGTGGTGCCCGTCCCTGCTGGTGAGCGCCTGCAGACGGTGTTCACCGGAGACGGCGGTGGAGCGCCTCATCCGGGGGTGTCCCGCTCGGGCCTGAAGGGCTGAACCGGCTCGCCTGGCACGGGCCGCGGGCGGCACCTGCCAGGCGGACGGGCGGGCAGGCAGGCGGGCGGGCAGGCGGGTCAGGGCATGCACGACGTCATCGCCCACCACGTGACGCCTGACGCCTGACGCCGCCGAATATGCGCGCCGGTGTGCCGGAGCTCCGGCCCGGCGCATCCCGCGCGGCGCTCCCGGGCGGGAGGCGAGCGGAGCCGGGCGCGGTCAGGCGTTGAACTGGAGGCGCAGGTAGGCGTCGAAGGCCCGCGCCCCGAGCAGTCGGCGGGTGTGGACCAGGGCGACGGCGGCCGGTGTGACCAGGTAGCGGGTCCGGGGACGCTTCGCCGTCACAGCCCGCTCGACGGCGGCGGCCACCGCTTGCGGTCCCGCGGTGAGCAGCCTGGAGCGGTACGACTGGGCCATCTGCCGGTCGGCGGCCCTGTTGAGCGCGGCATAGGCGCCGCCGTCGGGTTCGGACTCGGCGAGTGTGCCGGAGGCCGTCTCCTCGAAGCCGGTGCGGATCAGGCCGGGCTCGATCAGACTGACCTTGACGCCGAAGGGAGCCGCTTCGAAGCGCAGGGCGTCGCTCAGCGCCTCCACGGCGTACTTGCTGGCGTGGTAGTAGCCTCCGACCGGGAAGACGATCCGTCCGCCCATGGACCCGATGTTCACGACGCGGCCGTGCCCGGCGGCGCGCATGCCCGGCAGGACGAGTTGGGTGAGCCGGGCGAGTCCGAAGACGTTGGTCTCGAACTGGCGGCGCACCGCGTCGAGAGCGGTCTCCTCGATCGTGCCGTACTGGCCGTATCCGGCGTTGTTGACCAGGGCGCCGACCGAGCCGTGCCGTTCTTCGACGGCGCGCACGGCGGCAGCCATCGATTCCTCGTCGGTCACGTCGAGGGCGAGGGTCCCGATGCCCTGCGCGGCCAGTTCGGCGAGTGCGGCCGGGCGGCGTGCCGTGGCGTAGACGGTGAGTTCCTCGCGGCGCGCGAGGCGCTGT
This sequence comes from Streptomyces sp. H51, assembly GCF_035656535.1. NCBI lineage: Bacteria > Bacillati > Actinomycetota > Actinomycetes > Kitasatosporales > Streptomycetaceae > Streptomyces > Streptomyces sp. H51. The sequence continues at coordinate 168,801 of NZ_JAYMHD010000034.1, read as the reverse complement.
GCGGTGGCGCGGCCGATGCCCGATGAGGCTCCGGTGATCAGGACAGCGGTGGTCATGGTGTGGTCTCCCGGTCTGCGGTCAGGCCGGCGATCATGAGTTCGACGCCTCGACGGAGGAGGCCGAAAGCGGTTTGCGGGTCGGTGGTGTCCGCCTCCAGTCCGCGGGTGAGCGCCAGGAGGAGTTCGGCGGTCTCCGCGGAATCCGGGCCGAGGCCGGAATGCCGGAGTGCGTCGCGCAGCAGGCCGCGCATCGTCTCGTCGTAGTGCGCGAGGAGTTCGCCGGACAGCCGGGCGTCCACCGCGAGCAGTTCCGCGGCGTGTGCCGGGCTGTCGTGCCAGACCCGCATCACCATCTCCAGCTTCGGCCGCAACGCTCCCAGGATCCGGGGGGCCGGCTCGCCGCCCTGCGCGAGGGCCTGGCGGGTGGCCTCCAGGGCATCGTCGAGCATGCGTTCCACGAGCCGGTGGAAGGCGTCCTCCTTGTTGCGGACGTGCTGGTAGACGGCCGGCCGGGACATCCCGGCGGCTCGGGCGATGTCGTCCATGGTGGTGCGGCGGACGCCGTGCCGGGTGAAGCAGGTGTAGGCCGCGTCGAGGACGGCCTCGACACGCTCATCTTTGGACATGCTGACAATCTATGCGTGGAATGTCAGATCGTCAAAGGCCCGGCCCGCGAAGCGCACGCGACCCCGCGAGAGCGTCCACTTTCGGTGTTACCGGCGTCACACCGAACGATCCACGCCGGAGGTCGTCGGCCGCCGCTCGCGGGCATCCCGACACCCGTCGGCCCGCGAGCGGCGGCCGACGACGCGTATGCGCCCGCATATTCCGTTTCCGGCTCCGGACGTCGACCGAGGCCCGTCCGGCCCTCCACGCGACGAAGCCCGCCCGGCTTCTCGTTCAGCCTGTCGAACAGCAGCGTTGAGGCATCACCGCGAACGGCGCACCGTCAGGCACCGGAACCTGTCGAACGGCTGGACAGACACCGCCGACCACCCCGTCGGTTCGCGTCTGCACATTCCCTGAATCGCTTCCGGACAGCGTTCGGCAATCCCGTCCCGTGATCGGCAAAGCCAATCCCCCCAGGCAGGGAGCAACGCCCGAGGCGCCCTCTCACCCGATAACGGTTCATGTTTGATTCCGTTATCCAGCGATCGAGTGTGTTGACTTTACGAGGAGGTAACAGTCAATGTGTCCGCACCCCGCCACTCCGGGAACGTAGCGGAGCGGCACGCACTCGAGGAGACGCCATGTCACTGCGGACCCATCGCCCTGCGCTTCGCCGCGCCCTGGTGGCACTTACCGCACTCCCCCTGCTCGCCACCGCGGCGTGCGGCGGCTCCGGCACCAAGGACAGTGCGTCGGGCGAGCAGGCCAAGTGCGAGAAGAGCGAGGGCAAGGTCAAGCTCACGTACTGGTCCTGGATCCCCGGCGTGGACAAGGCGGTGGCCGAGTGGAACCGCCAGAACCCCGACATCCAGGTGACCGTCAAGTCGGTCCCGAACGGCAACGCCGGCACGTACCAGAACATGTCGAACGCCCTGAAGGCCGGCAAGGCCCCCGACCTCGGGCAGATCGAGTACGACTCGCTGGCGAGCTTCCGCCTCCAGGACGGCCTCACCGACATCGCCTCGTGCGCGGGCGTCAAGCAGGCCAAGGGCGACTTCGTCGACTGGACCTGGTCCCAGGTGACCTTCGGCGCCGACGGCAAGGACGGCGTCTGGGCCGTGCCGCAGGACACCGGCCCGATGGCGCTCTTCTACCGCAAGGACCTTTTCGAGAAGTACGGCATATCGGTCCCGAAGACCTGGCAGGAGTACTACGAGGCGGCCAGGAAGCTGAAGAAGGCCGACCCGAAGGCGTACATGACGCACTTCTCGCAGACGGACCCGAACTGGTTCAGCGGTCTGCTGTGGCAGAAGGGCGCGAACATGTTCGGCCAGGACGGCGACAAGTGGAAGGTCGACGTCGACAACGCGGCCGCCGGCGAGGTGGCGGACTACTGGCAGAAGATGATCGACGAGAAGCTGGTCGCGACCGACCTGCAGGGCTTCTCCCCGGCGCTCTACAAGGCGTGGAACAACGGCGAGGTGGCGACCTGGGTCAGCGCCGCCTGGGGCTACAGCACCATCCGTGACAACGCCAAGGCGACCGCCGGCAAGTGGGGCGTGGCTCCGATGCCGCAGTGGTCCGCGGGCGAGAACAAGGCCGGTAACTGGGGCGGCTCGACGACGGCGGTCCTCGGCGACAGCAAGCACCCCTACGAGGCCGCGAAGTTCGCGCTGTGGCTGAACACCGACCCGAAGGCGCTGGAGATCCTCAACCGTGAGGGCGGTCTCTACCCCGCGGCCACCGCGGGCCTCGATCTGGCGGCGCTGAAGAAGCCGGTGGACTTCTACGGCGGCCAGAAGATCTTCGACGTCTTCGCGGACGCCGCCAAGAACGTCACCACGGACTGGACCTTCGGCCCGACGATGACGGACACCTACCGCTTCATGGGCGACGGCATCGCCGGAGCGCTGGGCGGCCAGGGCACGCTCAAGGACGCGCTGAAGACGACCGGGACCAAGACGGTGGACTCCCTGGAGAAGCAGTCCCTCGAGGTCGCCAAGTAGGTGGCACCGGCCGGCGGGGCGGGTGCCCCGTACCGCCGGCCCGCCGGCCGGTCCCGGCCGCCGGCCCGACCGCCGGCCTGATCGGCGGGTCCCGCCCGCCGGGTCGCGCCCGCCGGGGTCCCGCCCGCCGGGGTCCCGCCCGCCGGGTCCCGATCGCCGGGGTCCCGATCGGCGGGCCCCGATCGCCGGCCCGTTCCCGCTCGCCAGCACAGTCCAGGAAGAGACCACGACATGACCGCCGACCCCATAGCGGCGACCGCCCCGCCGCCGGCGCAGACCGCCCCCGCCAGCGTCCCCGCCCGCCGCAGACGGAACTGGGCGCCCGTCTTCTTTCTCCTGCCGTTCTTCGTGCCGTTCGTCCTGTTCACCCTGGTGCCGGTCGGCTACGCCTTCTACCAGAGCCTGCTCAAGACCGAGCGGACCGGCGGCACCTTCGGCCACAAGACGACCGTGTTCGCGGGCCTCGACCAGTACAAGGAAGTGCTCGGCGACTCCGAGTTCCTCGGCAGCGTCGTCCGGGTGCTGGTCTTCGGGCTGGTGCAGATCCCGGTGATGCTGCTGCTGGCGCTGGTGCTCGCGCTGCTGCTGGACTCGACGGTGGCCCGCCTCAAGCGCTTCTTCCGGATCACCTACTTCGTGCCGTACGGCATCCCCGGCGTGGTGGCGGCGCTCATGTGGGCCTTCCTCTACGACCCGCGGCTGTCGCCCGTCGTGGACCTGCTCGACAAGGCGGGCTCCGCGCCGGACTTCCTCGGCTCGTCGATGATGCTGTGGTCCATCGGCAACATCGTGACCTGGACGTACACCGGGTACAACATGCTGATCATCTACGCCGCCCTGCAGGCCATCCCGTCCGACATCTACGAGGCGGCCCGGATGGACGGCGCGAGCGAGGCGAAGATCGCCTGGCGGATCAAGGTGCCGATCCTGCGTCCGGCGCTCATCCTGACGGGCGTCTTCTCCATCATCGGGACGCTGCAGCTGTTCACCGAACCGCAGGTGCTGCGTTCCATCTCCACCAGCGTCACCAGCACCTACACACCCAACCTGGCGGCCTACTCGCTCGCCTCGTCGAACAACTACAGCGAGGCCGCGGCCATGTCGGTGACGCTGGCGCTGGCCACGTTCGTCCTGTCGTTCGGATTCCTCAAGCTCACGGGGCGAAAGGCCGAGTCATGAGCCTCCTCACCGACACCGCGGGCGCGCACGCGCCCCGTAAGACCTCCGAGACCGCACCGCGCGGCCCCCGGGAGAGCCGCCTCTCGGTGATCGCGGCCACCGGCTTCCTGGCCGTCGTCGCCGTCTACATGCTGCTGCCGGTGTTCTGGCTGATCGTTTCCGCGACCAAGAGCCAGGGCGACCTGGTCGACTCGTTCGGGCTGTGGTTCTCCGACTTCCACCTGTTCGACAACCTGCGGGCGCTGTTCGCCAAGCAGGACGGGGTGTACCTGCCCTGGCTCCTCAACAGCCTCCTCTACGCGGGGGCCGGCGCGGCCGTCGGCACGCTGCTGTCCGCGATGGCCGGCTACGCCCTGGCCAAGTACCGCTTCCGGGGACGGGAGTTGCTGTTCAACGTCGTGCTCGGCGGTGTCCTGGTCCCCGCCACGGCGCTGGCGCTGCCGCTGTTCCTGCTGTTCGCCGAGGTGGACGCCACCGACACCTTCTGGTCGGTCTTCCTGCCCAGCATCGTCAGCCCGTTCGGCGTCTACCTCTCCCGCATCTTCGCGGCGGCGTCCGTGCCCGACGAGTTGCTGGAGGCGGCCCGGATCGACGGTTCCGGAGAGCTGCGGACGTTCTTCACCATGTCGCTGCGGCTGATGTCACCCGCCATGGTCACGATCTTCCTCTTCCAGTTCGTGGTCATCTGGAACAACTTCCTGCTGCCGCTGGTGATGCTCCAGAACGACCGTCTCTACCCGGTCACCCTCGGCCTGTTCACCTGGCAGTCCCAGGTCAGCCGCGACCCCTCGCTGCAGATCCTCAGCCTCACCGGGTCGCTCGTCTCGGTCGTCCCGATCGTCATCGCCTTCCTGGTGCTCCAGCGGTACTGGAAGGCGGGCCTCGCGGCGGGAGCGGTGAAGTCGTGACCGACGCACTCAGGCAACTGTCCGACCGGCTCGGCGGCATCGCCTACGGCGGCGACTACAACCCGGAGCAGTGGCCGCGCGAGGTGTGGGACGAGGACGTACGTCTCATGCGGGAGGCCGGCGTCAACCTCGTCACCGTCGGTGTCTTCTCCTGGGCCTTCCTGGAGCCGCGCCCCGGGCGGTACGAGTTCGGCCTGCTCGACGAGGTGCTGGACCTGCTGCACGCGAACGGCATCGCCGCCGACCTGGCGACGGCCACCGCGTCCCCGCCGCCGTGGTTCTCGCTGCGGCACCCCGAGGCGCTGCCGGTGACCGCGGACGGTGTCCGGCTCACGCACGGCTCGCGGCAGACGTTCTGCCCGAGCAGTCCCGCGTACGCGGACGCGGCCGGCCGGCTCGTCGAACGGCTCGTGGAGCGGTACCGCGACCATCCCGCGCTCGCGCTGTGGCACCTGCACAACGAGTGGGGCAACCACAACGCGCACTGCTACTGCGACAGCAGCGCCGAGGCCTTCCGGGACTGGCTGCGGGAGCGGTACGGCGACCTCGACGGCCTGAACCGGGCCTGGGGGACGGCGTTCTGGAGCCAGCGCTACGGCGACTGGGCGGAGATCATGCCGCCGCGCGCCACCGCCGCGGTGCCGAATCCGACCCAGCAGCTCGACTTCTGGCGGTTCTCCTCGGACGCGCTGCTGAGGCTGCACCGGCGCGAGGCGGAGATCGTGCGCCGCCTCTCCCCCGGCGTGCCGCTCACCACCAACCTCCTGGTCACGCTGGAGAAGAAGGTCGACGGCTTCTCGTTCGCCGGTGAGTGCGACTTCGTCTCCGTGGACCAGTACCTCACGGCCGCGGACCCCGAAGCGCACATCGGGCTGTCGCTCGACGCCGACCTGGCGCGCGGCATGGGCGGCGGCGCTCCGTGGCTGCTGATGGAGCACTCCACCTCCGCGGTGAACTGGCAGCCGCGCAACGTGGCGAAGACCCCGGGGCAGATGCGGCGCAACAGTCTCGCGCACGTGGCGCGCGGCGCGGACGGTGTCCTGTACTTCCAGTGGCGCCAGTCGCGGGCCGGCGCCGAGAAGTGGCATTCGGCGATGCTTCCGCACGGCGGCACCGACACCAAGGTCTGGCGCGAGGTCACCGCTCTCGGGCGCGACCTGCGGGCCCTCGCCGAGGTGCGCGGCAGCCGCGTCGTGTCGGACGTGGCCCTGCTCTTCGACTGGAACGCCTGGTGGGCGCTGGAGACGGACGCCACTCCCTCGCGTGACGTGCGCTACCTGGACCTGGTGCGCGCCTGGTACGAGGCGCTGTGGTCGCTGGGTGTCACCTGCGACCTGGTGCATCCCGCGAGCGACCTGAGCGGCCACCGGCTGGTGCTGGTGCCCGGCCTGTGCCTGACGTCCGACGCGGACGCGTCGTCGCTGGACGCCTTCGTACGGGGCGGCGGGCACGCGGCCGTCGGCTTCTTCAGCGGTGTGGTGGACGAGAACGACCACGTGCGGCCCGGCGGCCACCCGGGGGCGTACCGGGACATGCTGGGTGTCCGCGTCGACGAGTTCTTCCCGCTGCGCGAGGCGGAGACCGTCCGGCTCTCCGACGGCTCGGGGGCCACGGTGTGGAGTGAGCTCGTGGAGCCGCGCGGTGCCGAGACGATCGTGTCCTTCGCCTCGGACCCGGCGTGCGGCGGCCCCGTCGCGGGCCACCCCGCGGTCACCCGCAACTCCCACGGCGCGGGCGTGTCCTGGTACGTGGCGACGCGGCCGGACGCGGACGCCCTGCGCGGGCTGCTGGCCCGGGTCTGCCGGGAGGCCGGTGTCACGGCCGCGGCCGGGGTTGCGGCCGGGGTGGAGGCGGTGCGCAGGCGCGGGCCGGAGGCCACCTACCTCTTCCTGATCAACCACACCCCCCGCGACGTGCCCGTCCCGGCGAGCGGCGTCGACCTGCTGACCGGCGCCGTCGCCGACGGCAGGACCGTGGTCCGCGCGGGCGACGTCGTGGTGATCCGGGAAGACGGCACGCCCTCGTCGGAACGGTGAGGGCATGCTCGCGAGGCAACGGCAGGAGCGGATCGCCGAACTCGTCCGGGAGCACGGCTCGATCCGGGTCGGCGCGCTGACCGAGCGGTTCGGCGTGTCCCACATGACGATCCGGCGCGATCTGGAGTCCCTGGCGCGCCGGGGCCATCTCGACAAGGTCCACGGAGGCGCGGTCACACCGGAGCACGGCAGTACCGCGGAACCCGCGTTCGGGGAGAAGCGGTCCCGCGAGGTCACCGCCAAGGAGGCCATCGCGGCCGAGGCCGCCCGGCTGGTGGCGCCGGGCTCCGCGGTCGCGCTGACCGCGGGGACCACCACGTGGACCCTGGCCCGGCACCTGCTCGACATCCCGGACATCACCGTGGTCACCAACAGCCTCCGGGCCGCGCAGACCCTGGAGGCCCACCGGCGGCACAAGCAGACGGTCGTCCTCACCGGTGGCGTCCGCACCCCCTCCGACGCCCTGGTGGGGCCGGTCGCGGTCGCCGCGCTGGCCTCGCTCCGGGTCGACGTGCTGTTCATGGGGGTCCACGGCATGGACGCCCGGACCGGCTTCAGCACGCCCAATCCCGAGGAGGCGGAGACGAACCGGGCGATGTGCCGCTCGGCGCGCCGGGTCGTGGTGCTCGCCGACCACACCAAATGGGACACGCCCGGCCTGGCGGCCATCGCCGGGCTGGGCGCGGCCGACCTGCTCATCACCGACTCGGGCATCGGCGCGCAGGCCCGAGAATCACTGGAGGCCGGCGTCGGTCGGCTGACCGTCGTCGAGCCGGACCCGCCCGCCCGACCGACCGAAAGCGTACGCACGTGACCACCGAGCACCTCATCCACTTCCGAGCCGGCGGCACGAGCCTCGTCCTCGACTGTTCGGGCCCCCGGCTGCCCCGGATCCTGCACTGGGGCGCCGACCTGGGCGATCTGGGCGACCAGGTCGGCCACGACGACCCGGGCGGCCACGACGGCCCGGGCGCCGATGCGGCCGGCGGCTCGGGCGCCGATGCGGCCGGCGGCTCGGGCGCCGATGCGGCCGGCGGCTCGGGCGTCCTCGCCTCGCTCGCCAGGGCGAGCCGCACCGAGCTGGGCACCAGCGTGCCCGACGTGCCGGTCCCCGTGAGCGTGCTGCCCGAGCAGTCGGCGGGCTGGCTGGGCACTCCGGGGCTGTCCGGCCACCGCGAGGGCTCCGACTTCTCCAGCGCCTTCACCGTCCGCGAGGTGCGCGTCCCGGCCCCCCGCACTCTGACGGTCGAGGCCGTGGACGACCAGGCCCGGCTCGCCCTGCGATGGGAGCTGGAGCTGACCGGGTCCGGTCTGGTGCGCCAGCGCGCGGAGCTCACCAACGAAGGCGCGGCCCCCTACACGGTGGACGCGCTGCAACTCACGCTCCCGGTCCCGGCGCACGCCACCGAGGTCCTCGACCTGACCGGCCGTCACCTGCGGGAACGTTCCCCGCAGCGGCACGAGTTCACACTCGGCACGCACCTGCGGGAGAACCGCCGCGGGCGCACCGGCGTCGATGCCACGCTGCTGCACGCGGTGGGTGAGCGGGGCTTCGGCTTCCGCGGCGGTGAGGTGTGGGCTCTGCACGTCGCATGGAGCGGCAACCACCGCACCTTCGCCGAGCGCACGAACTCCGGGGTCTCCCTCCTCGGCGGCGGTGAGCTGCTGCTGCCGGGCGAGATGCGCCTGCGGCCCGGTGCCACGTACACGACGCCGTGGCTGCTGGGCTCGTACGGCCGGGGCCTGGACGACATGGCGGCGCGCTTCCACACCTACCTGCGGCAGCGCCCCCACCACCCGGCCACGCCGCGGCCGGTCACGCTCAACACCTGGGAGGCCGTGTACTTCCGGCAGGACCTGGACACCCTCACCGCCCTGGCGGACGCGGCGGCCGAGGTCGGAGCCGAGCGGTTCGTGCTGGACGACGGCTGGTTCCGCGGGCGCCGCGACGACCGGGCCGGGCTCGGCGACTGGTACGTGGACCCCGAGGTCTGGCCGCACGGGCTGCACCCGCTCGTCGAGCACGTCCGCTCCCTCGGGCTCCAGTTCGGCCTCTGGGTCGAGCCGGAGATGATCAACCCGGACTCGGACCTGGCCAGGGCGCACCCGGAGTGGATCCTGTCCGCCGCCGGGCGCATGCCCCCCGAGGCCCGGCACCAGCAGGTGCTGGACCTGGGCCGGCCGGAGGCGTACGCGTACCTGCTCGAACGCCTGGACGCCCTGGTCGGCGAGTACGCCATCGACTATCTCAAGTGGGACCACAACCGCGACCTCGTCGACGCGGGCAGCGGACCGTACGGTGTCGGCGGGGTGCACGCCCAGACCACCGCGGTGTACGCGCTGATGGACGAGGTGCGCCGACGGCACCCCGGGCTGGAGATCGAGTCCTGCTCGTCGGGCGGCGCCCGGGTGGACCTCGGCATCCTCGAACGCAGCGACCGGGTGTGGACGAGCGACTGCATCGACGCCCTGGAGCGGCAGCAGATCCAGCTCTGGACGGGGATGCTGCTGCCGCCCGAGTTGATGGGCGCGCATGTCGGCGCCCCCTCGTCGCACACCACGGGCCGCACGCAGGGTCTCGACTTCCGCGCCGGCACCGCGCTCTTCGGCCACCTGGGCATCGAGTGGGACCTGACCGGGGCGACGCCCGGGGAACGCCGCCGGCTGGCCGAGTGGATCGAGACCCACAAGCGGCTCCGGCCGCTGCTGCACGGCGGCACGGTCGTCCACGGCGACCACCACGACCCCGCCGTGCTCGTGCACGGCGTCGTGGCCCCCGACCGGTCCCGTGCCGTGTACGCGGTGGTGCAGAAGGCCACCAGCGTGCAGGTGCCGACGGGCCGCGTGCGCCTGCCCGGTCTGGCGGAGGACGCGCTCTACACCGTCGCCCCGCTGCCGCCCGGGGACGCGGTCCGGGGCCCGGTCACCAGCCCGCTGCCCTGGTGGACGCCGACGGGTGTCGAGCTGCCGGGCCGGGTCCTGTCCGTGCTCGGCGTCCAGGCGCCGACCCTCCACCCGGAGAGCCTCGCGCTGATCGAGGTCCGGCGGACCACGCCCGGGGCCTGACGTACCCGCGCGGGGGAGAGGGGGGCCGGGACGCCTCGCCGTCTCCCCCGCGCCGGAGCAGCAGCGAGCCCGGGTTGACCCTCGACCTTGTCGAGGGCTCAGGGTTCGGGGTGTGGAGAGCGAGATGCGCAGCATCGGGGAGATGGCCCGGGACAGCGGACTGAGCGTGAGCGCGCTGCGGTTCTACGACCGGGCCGGCGTGCTGGTCCCCGCACGGGTGGACCCGGTCAGCGGCTACCGCTGGTACGCGCCGGGGCAACTGGAGGAGGCCCGGCTGCTGGCCCGGCTGCGCCGGGCCGGCATGCCCCTGGCGGACATCCGGCTGGTACTGGCCGGCTGGTCCAGCGCGGACACCGACCTGGTGCGCGGGCTCCTGCAGGCGCACCTGCGCCGGCTGGAACAGGGTCTGGCCGACGCCCGCGGCGAGTTCTCCACACTCCGAGCCCAACTCGACCACAGGGAGAACCCCATGACGTCGTCGCCCGGCACCACCACCGTCCGCCTGACCGTCCCCGCGCCGGAACTGGCCGCCGCACTGGACGCGGTCCGTTTCGCGGCCGGTTCGGACCCGGATCTGCCGATGCTCGCCGGTGTCCTGTTCGACGTCGAGGGCGGGGCACTGAGCCTGGTGGCCACCGACCGCTACCGGATGGCCGTCGCGCGGGCCGCCGCCACCGGGTACGACGGACCCCGCGTGCAGGCCGTCGTACCGCTGCCCCTCGTCGACGCGATGCGGGCGCTGGTGCGGGGTGAGGAGCCGGTTCGGCTCGCTGTGGACGGTGACCGGGTGTCGCTGGAGTCGGGCGACCGTCGGGCGGCCGGCCAGTGCCTCGACCACGACTTCCCCGACTACCGTCGCCTGGTGCGCCTGCCGGAAGGCCGCCGGGCCCTCGTCGACACGGCGGCCTTCCGCGAGGCCCTGCGCACCGGCCCGGTCCGCCCGAGTGGGCCGCGCGACCGGGACGGCGAGCCGTCGTACGACGTCAGCGTGGTCAGGGTGGCGGACGACGGCGAGGTGACGGTGTGCCAGGACGGTGACGACAGCGAGGACAACGTCGGCGTCAACCGGGACTTCATGCTGGACGCCCTCGCCTCCGGAGCCCGCGAGAAGCTCCTGCTGGAGTTCAGCGCCCCCACGGCGCCGATCGCCGTCCGCCGCCCCGACGACGCGCACACCTTCTCGATCCTGATGCCGGTCCGGCTGGAGGAGTGACCCGCGGGAGCCCGGCCGGTGCCGGCCAGGGCCGGGGACACCGCCGCGTCGGGGTCAGGGCACCTCGTGCCGTACGAGGGCCGTCGCCAAGGGCTCGCCGCTGCGGCGGGCGTACGTCATCCGCTCGCGGACCTCGGCCAAGGTGCGGGGACGGTAACCGGGTCCGCCGCAGCAGCTCTTGTGGAAGCGGATGCCCGCGTGCAGCAGCACGGACAGCGTCCGCCAGGCGGCGGTGTCCCGGCGGCGGGGTGCGGCGAAGGCGGAGCCCACGTGGATCAGCGGCCGCGCGCAGCGGGGGCAGATCCGCTGCCCGTCCCTGCCCTCGGGGTCGTAGGGCTGCTTGTACGCGGCCCGGCAGGGCAGGCAGACGTACGAGGTCTTCGCGTGGGCCATGCCGGAAGGGTAGACGCGGCCCGGGCGGAACTCGACGGGATTTCGGGGCCGTCCGTTTCGAGGGGTGGCTGCGAGTGCGTCAGGAACCCTCGGTGCGGCACGACACCTCCGCCCAGACGGTCTTGGTGTACGCGTCGTCGACCGTGCAGCCCCAGCGGTCCGCGTAGGACCGGACGAGGAGCAGTCCGCGGCCCGAAGCCCCGTCGGGGGGCTTCGGCGTCACGGGCGGCGGCAGGCGTTCGGGGCGGGTGTCCGTCACCTCGATACGGAGGCAGTGCGGCAGGGCGAGCAGCGTCAGGCGGAAGTCGCGGCCGGGGAGGCTGCCGTGGCGGATCGCGTTCGCCGCGAGTTCGGCGGTGACGAGGGCGACGGTTCGGGCGGGGTCGGAGTCGTACGGCAGGCCCGTCCACTCGGTGAACTGCTGGACGGCGAGTTGGCGGGCGAGGCGGGCTCCGCGCCTCGTGCTGCTGAAGCGCAGGGTCAGGTGGGTCCGTGTCCCGCCGGTGAGCTGATGTTGTGTCACGAGATCAGGGTGAGCGGGTGAGTACTGCGCTGACCAGGTACGACGACCGTACGGCCGCGATGTCGTACGGCGTGTGCGGCAGGTGATCGCTTTGGCTGTACGGGTGTTGTACGGGTGGCGCTCGTGTCCCTTCTGTTCCCGGTCCGGTTGAGCATGGCCCGGTGGCGTGCGGGGTGCGGTTCGGGACGGAAGGGCGTGAGCGTGTGAAGGCAGTACGGGACGGGCGGAGCGGCCGGGCGCCGAAGGCCAGGGAGGAAGCGCCGGACCTGCCGGGGGTGTGGTCGGCGTACGGCGTGCTCCTGCAGTATCTGCGCAAGCGGACCGGGTTGAACCAGCAGCAGCTCGGGGACGCCATCGGCTACTCCCTGGAGCAGGTCGCCTCGGTCGAACAGGGACGACGGCCGGCGAAGGCGGCGTTCACCGCGGCGGCGGAACGGGCGCTGGGGGCGGGCGGGGTTCTGCTGGCCCTCCAGGACGAGGTGGACCGGGCGAAGTTGCCGCGCTTCTTCCGCAACGTCGCCCTGCTGGAGGCAGATGCACTCAGCAGGTTCTCGTACGACCCCCTGCTCGTACCTGGGCTCTTGCAGACGGAGGCTTACGCGCAGGCACTGCTCGAAGCGCACTTCCCGCCGCTGGACGAGGAGGTCATCGAACAGCGCGTGGCAGCCCGTCTGGCCCGGCAGGCCCTGCTGGCCCGTAAGAACCCGCCTGCGGTCTTCGTGTTCATCGTGGAGGAAGACGCCTTCCGACGAGTGGTGGGCGGTACGGCAGTCATGCGTGTGCAGTTGGAAACCGTGCTGGCATGCTCACGGATGCGCAACGTCGAGCTCCAGGTCATGCCGACCTCCCGAGGGGCCCACAGCGGGCTCAACGGGCCCATGGTGTTGCTGGAGTCGAAGGACCGCAGGCGGTACGTCTACGTCGAGGCTCAGGACGTGGTGACCGTCAGGTCCGGTGAGGATGAGGTCAGCGAGTTCTGGTTGCGGTATGGGATGCTGCGCACGCAGGCCCTCAACACCGAGGAGTCCTCTCGTCTCATCGAGCGCATGGCAGGGGAGCTATGAGCACCGACCAGCACACTGCTCAGACCGCAGGACTGGAGTGGTTCAAGAGCAGCTACAGCGGGACGAGCGGCGGCGACTGCGTCGAGGTGGCCGCTGACCTGGACGTTGTGTATGTGCGGGACTCCAAGGCCCCGGGTGGCAGGCCGGTGTTGCGGATCGCCCGTGCGGAGTGGGCCGCGTTCGTCACGCTCGCGGTGAAGTAGAGCGCCTGTCACCAGGGCCGGGACCGGGTCGACTCGACACTCCGGCGGTGCGGCGTACCGTGTGAAGGACAGCCGACAGGGCTGCCGTGTGCCTTCGCGAGACAGGAGCGCCTTTCATGCGACGTCTTCGCCGATCCGGAGCGGGCCGTTCGGCGGCCCTGCACGCAGGTGTCCCGCTCGTCAGCATGATGCTCGCCGCGACCGTCTGCGGCGTACCCGCCGCCCGTGCGCGGGCCGTGCACCCGGTGGCCGGGTCGGCGACATCCGCTCCGGCCGCCGCTGTGGCCTCCTGCGCGGACACTGTGTACAGCGGCATGACCCAGGCGCAGCGCATCGGGCAGTTGTTCATGGGCGGGGTGTCCGCGAGCAGCCCCAGCGCCACCGACCTGGGTACGCTCCGTGACCAGCACGTGGGCTCGGTCATGCTGACCGGGCGCAGCAGCGCCGGCGTCACGGCCACGCGCGACGTGGTGGACGGCATCCGCGGGCAGGCGGACACGGTCTCCGGCAGGCGGGTGGGTCTCCTGGTCGCCACCGACCAGGAGGGCGGCCAGGTGCAGGTGCTGAGCGGCCCCGGCTTCTCCACCATGCCGAACGCGCTGACCCAGGGCGGCTGGTCGACGTCCACGCTGCGCAGCCGGGCCGCGGGCTGGGCGGGCGAGCTCAGGTCGGCCGGGGTGGACCTCAACCTGGCCCCCGTCGCGGACGTGGTACCGGCCGACCTCGGCACGCGCAACCAGCCCATCGGGCGCTACTACCGCGAGTACGGCCACACACCCGACGTCGTCGCCTCACACAGCAAGGCGTTCGCGGTCGGGTCCGAGCGGGCTGGTGTGATGACCACGCTCAAGCACTTCCCCGGGCTGGGCCGGGTCATCGGCAACACCGACACCACCGCGAACGTCGTCGACTCGGTGACGACCACGACCAGTTCCTACCTCACGCCCTTCAGGTCCGGGATCCAGGCCGGTTCGCCGTTCGTGATGGTCTCCCTGGCCACGTACAGCAAGATCGACTCCCACCACATCGCGGCGTTCTCCCCCACCGTCGTCCGCAAGCTGCTGCGCACCCAGCTCGGCTTCAAGGGCGTCGTCATCTCCGACGACCTCGGACAGGCCGTCGCCGTCCGGTCCTACACGCCGGCCCAGCGCGCGACCGGCTTCCTCGCGGCGGGCGGCGACCTGATCCTCACCGTGAAGCCGTCCATCGTGCCCGCGATGGCGCAGGCGGTCGGCTCCCGCATGCAGACCGACGCCGCGTTCCGCTCCGGCGTCGCCGACAGCGTGCACCGCGTCCTCGCCGCGAAGGCCGCCGCCGGGCTGCTCGACTGCGGCTGAGCAGCCGCACTGCGCCCGCCTCCCTCGTCGGCCCCGGCTTGTCAGGCGCGTCACCGGGCCGTGACCCTGAATACCCCGCGGGCTCCCCGCTCGGCGTCGCTCATGAAGTGCGAGACGAACGGGTAGTCGCCCGCCTGCGGGAAGGAGAGCTCGACGAACCCTCCCGATCCCGGGGCCAGATCGAGGATCTGCGCACCTCCGTGTCCGGGGTCGTCCGGGCGGAGCCGGTAGGCGCCCTCCTGGTAGACGGTGTCGAACTGGCCGCCGACGACGTGGAAGGCGCCGGCCCGGTCGGGTCCCGCGTCCAGCACCCACACCCGGACCCGCTCGCCGACGCGAGCGGTCAGCCGGTCGCGGGTGTACTGGTTGGCGTAGCCGTTGAAGACGACGGCGTCGGGCCGCCCGGCCGACAGTTTCTCCGGGTCGGCCGTCCCGCCCTGGGCGCCGAGGTACAGCTCCGACTGGACGATCGCGTACTCCCGGTCGACGTGCGGAAGGTCCGGGGGATCGATGACGACGGCCCCGTACATGCCGTTGGCGATGTGCAGCGACATGGGCATCGTGGAGCAGTGGTACATCCACATCCCGCTGCGGGTGGCGGTGAACCGGTACGTCAGCGACCGGCCGGGCTGGATGGTGCGCATCGGCCGGTCGGGGGCCAGGGCTCCGGCGTGGAAGTCCACCGAGTGGCCGGTGGTCCCCCGGTTCACCAGCGTGATCTCGAAGGTGTCGCCGACGCGGCCGCGCAGGACGGGGCCGGGGGCGGTCCCGTCGAAGGTCCACAGCCGCTGCCGGACGCCGGGCGCCACCTCCCGTACGACGTCCCGCACGGTGAGGGTCTCGCGGTGCACCGTGTGCCCGGCACCGCCCGGGGCGGGAAGCAGCCGGGCGTCGCGGCCGGTGAAACCGGCGGGCGGTTCGGCCATGGGGTCGAACGCCTTCGCGGCGGAGTCCCGTGCCGCCCCGCTGCCGGAGTCCGCCGGGCCGCCGCCTCCCCGCGCCATGGAGTGGGCGGGGGCGGACGTGGGCGCCGTACCGGTGGCGTGGACGGTGAGGACCATGCCCATCTGCCGGTGTCCCACCACGGAGCACCACCCCTCCAGGTCGTGTCCCACGGTGCCCGCGTCGAGGGTGGCCCGCTCCCCCGGTGCGATCCGTCCGGTACGGGCACCCGTGTCCAGCACCAGGTCATGCCGGTCGGTGCCCAGGTTGTGCAGCTTGATCACCAGCCGGTCGCCCCTCGGCACCCGGACGCTGTCCGGGGTGAAACGCATTCCGCGGACGGTGACCGCCACGGTGGTGGTGCGGCCGGTGGGCATCACCGTCCGCCCGTCCTCGGTGGCCGCCGCGGCGGAGCCGGCCGCGGCGGAGGGCAGGGACCGTACGTCCACCGCGCCGCCGGCGGCGACGGCCAGCACCACGACGGCGGCACCGGCGGCCACCCCGCCCAGCACCCGGTGCGGCCGCCGCGGCTCCGCCGCCGGTGCGGTACGGACGCCACGGGCCCCGGACGTCGTGCTCCGGCCCCGCGCACGGTGGCACAGGACGGCCCTGACCAGCAGCGCCAGGAACGCCACCAGCACGCCCAGCAGCACCACCGAGCAGGCCACCCGCACCGTGCCGGGCACCGGCAGCACGCACAGCAGCAGTGCCGCGTTGGCGGCGGTCAGCCTGGCGGCGCCGCCACGCTCCAGCTCCGCCGTGGTGGCCCGTACGGCAGCGGGCCCGCCGCCGAGCACCACCGGCACCAGGAAGCTCAGCGCGCCCAGCAGCACCTGCGCCATCCACCCGGCGGCCAGCGGGGCGGTCAGGGCCGAGGTCCGCTCCGCCGCCGCGGGCCAGGACGGCGACGTCAGCAGCGTCAGCGCCAGTGCCGCCAGCGTGCCGAGCAGCCAGGCGCCGCCCGCGGCCACCGACCAGGTGGCGAAGGTGGACGGCGTCTTCGCCCGTGCCTCGCGGACCCAGGGGACGCCAGCGACGACCAGCCCGCCCGCGAAGACGGCGACACCGGCGGCGGCCGCGGGCGGCGGCAGCACGAGTACCGCGGCGACGGCCGCGCCCAGCCCGCCGAGCAGGACGGGCAGGGCCCGGCGGGCCGCCCGCTCGGCACCGTCCGCCACACGGGTGCGCAGCATCGTCGGCCAGAGGGTGACCAGTGTTCCGGCCACCGTGAGGCCGAGCCAGCCGAAGAGGTTGATGACCTTGTGCGCCGTCAGCAGGCGGGCGGCGAGATCGTCGGAGAGACCGCCGCGCGCCATGATCACGCCCAGCGCGGCGCCCACCGGCAGCAGGGCGGCGGCCGCGACGTAGTAGCGCACGGTCATCGCGAAGCGACCGGGCAGGGCCCGGCGCGCCAGGCCGGCCAGCCGGACTGCGTGCACCGTGACGGCGGCGCCGACGGCGGTGCCGCCCGCGAGCACCGCGGGCCAGGAACCGGTGGCCATGCCGGCCATCACGGCGACGGCTCCGGCGTTGAGGACCGCCAGCCGGAACGCCGCCGGGGCCCCGCGGTCGGACTCGGGCAGCCGCAGCACTGAGGCGGCGAAGTGTCCCGACCAGATCACGACGGCGTTGCTCACCGCCCCGAGCAGCAGCAGATGGACGAGCAGCCAGCGGGCCTGCGGCACGAACGGGTGCGCCGACGCGGCGACCGCGAACAGCAGCAGCCACACCGCGACCACGGCGTTCACCCTCAGGTGCCAGGCGGCTCGCGGCGTGCGCCCCGCCGGCCCGGAGCCGTGCGGGTCCGCGGACGAAGGCCCCGGCGCGAGGGAGGGCCGCCCGGTCACCGGGTCGTCTCCGGGAGCCGCGGCCGGGGGCGTCGCGCCGCGCCGTCGGTCACGGACAGCGTCGCCGCCGTCGCCACGAACAGCAGCACGGCGACGATGTCGAGCACCCCGCCCGTCCGCCAGGCCAGGGTGGAGTCCCGCAGGTCTCCGACCAGGACGCGCAGCGCCAGCGAGAGGTGCAGCAGCCAGGCGGGTACGGCGAGCACGGGGTGGTACGGCAGCGGGCGGCGCAGCACGGCGGGCAGGATCACCGGGGCGTGGGCCATGATCATCGAGATGACGAAGCCCAGGAAGACGCAGTGCACCACCGCGTCGTAGCGGCTGCCGTCGGTGATCGGGCCGTCCAGCAGCCACAGCGCGCCCGCCAGCGCCAGCCAGGCGTACCCGGCCAGCAGACAGGCGGCCGAGAAGCGGGGCAGGCCCGTGGCGCGGAGCGTGCGGCGGGCGACGTCGTGCGCGGTGAGCCAGGCGACCAGGGCGAGCAGCGCGGCGGCCAGCAGCAGGGTGCCGGGCGCGGGCCACAGCAGGGTGGCGACGGTGCCGGTCAGCACGGCGCCCACGCAGGCCAGGAATGCCTGTTCGGTGCGGGGGGCGAGGAGGGCGACCCGGGCCAGTTCCAGCCGCTCGCCCGCGATGGTCAGGACCAGGAAGGCGGCGAGCCAGGGCAGCAGACGGGGCACGTCCAGTCCGCCCAGCCACAGCAGTGCCGCGCCGAGTCCGGCGAGCGCGCCGGCCGCCTGGGCCAGCAGGGCGGGGCCCGGCTGCCGGCGCCAGAAGCGGAGGTACAGCACGCAGAGCACCGCGGTGCCGAGGACCAGCAGCGATTTTCCGACGCGCAGGTCGGCCGGGGTGAGCAGCAGCAGGCCGCCCGCACCCAGGAAGAGCGGGGAGAGATGTCCCCAGCGACGTCCCAGGGCGACGGCGCGTTCCAGCGCCACCAGCGTGCCGGCGAAGCCGAGGACCATCAGCATTCCGTGCACCCGGGGCAGCCGGTCGGCACGTACCGGGGCGGGGAGCCCGAGCAGCAGCAGCGCGGCGTCGAGCCCGGCCAGCAGCGCGATACCGGCGGGCACCAGCAGCACCGCCCGCCCCGCGCCGGTCCGCCGGGCGGGTCCCGCGGCGGCCGTCACGGGAGCCTCCGGTCGGGCCCCTGGTCGGGCCTCTGGTCCGGCCTCTGTTCCGGCCCCTGTTCCGGCCCCTGTTCCGGCTTCCGGTCCTGGTCCCGCGACCCGGCGGGGACGAAACTCAGCCGGCAGGCACCGGGCTCGGCGAAGGGGCGCAGGGAGACCTCGTCCGGGGCGCCGCCGAGAGCGGCGTAGCCCGCCCGGACCAGCCCGGCGTGGACGCCGCAGATCACGCCGGGGTGCTCGCGGGCGATCTCGATGAAGGGGCAGTGCGGCAGCCGCACCCGCAACTCCCCCCGTCCGTCGCCCGCGCTCTCGGTCTCGCCCCCACCCCCGCCCGCGCTCCCGCCCTCGCCCTCGGTCTCCGGGGCGAAGCCGATCTCGTCGAGCAGGGCGATGATCCGTCCGCGTGCCTGGGCGGTGTTCCCGGGCGGTTCCTGGCCGGCGACCAGGGCGCGGCCCCACTCCTCCCCCGCGGCGCGGGCCTCCGCCTCCGGGTCGGCGCTGGACCTGGCGATCTGCCCGGCGAGCACGGCGGCCAGTCCGGCGTACTCCCGCACGGCGGACTGCTGCGGCGGCCGGGAGAGGTAACGCCAGGCGGGTCGCCCGCGCCCGGCGGCCGCCCCGCGCTCGCGGACCGCGAGGCCGCTGTCCACCAGCGCGTCCAGGTGCTCCCGGACGGTGTTGACGTGCAGACCGCACTCCTCGGCGAGCGCGGCAGCCGTGACCGGCCGCGGCCGGCCGCGCAGGTGCTGGAGGACGGCGTGGCGCTGCCGGGAGACGGGCGGCCGGTCACCGCCCCCGGGGAAAGGAGCCTTAATTTCCACGGACATGTCCGTAGTATATTCGAAGTGCAGTCCCGCACCCGGCCATCCGGCCGCCACCCACCGCTGGAGACTCAGCATGAGCACTGTCACGTTCGCGTCGGACCCCCAGGACGCCCAGGCCGTCGAAGCCGTCGAAGCGCACCACGCCCGGCTGGCGGGCGAGCTGGGCGGACGGGTCACCCTGCTGATCGACGCCGTGGACCGCGATCCCGCCTCGGCGGAGGACATCCGCGCCGGTCTCGTCACCTTCTGCGAGCGTGAACTCGTCCCGCACGCCCTTGCCGAGGAGTCCGCCCTCTACCCCGCCGCACACGGCACCGTGGAGGCCCGGCTGCTGATCGACGGCATGCTCGCCGAGCACCGCAGGATCGCGGAACTGGTGGACGCGCTGCGCACCGCGCCGTCCCCGGCCCGCGCGGCGAGCGACGCCCGCGCGCTCCAGGTGCTGTTCGAGGAGCACCTGAGCAAGGAGAACGAACTCGTCCTGCCGTTGATCGCGGCCTCTCCCGACATCTCCCTGGCTGAGCTGCTCGGCGGGATGCACGAACTGCTGGGCGGCCACGCCCACCTCGAGAGCGAGGCCGAGAGCGAGGCCGAGGGCGAGAAGTCCGGTGGCTGCGGCGGCGGTTGCGGCTGCGGCGGCTCGGACGAGGCCGACGTGCCCGAACTGGATGCCCGCGCCGTCCCGCACGCGCTGCGCCACGCCACCGTCTTCGGCGCCCTCGACGCCGTCGCCCCGGGGCGGGCCATGGTGCTCGTCGCCCCGCACGACCCGCTGCCGCTGCTGCGCCAGGTCGAGGCCCGCGACCCCGGCGTCTTCCGGGTGGAGTACGTGGAGCGCGGCCCGGAGACCTGGCGCCTGCTGTTCACCCGCCGCTGACAGCACACTCGTCCGGTTCGGCGGCTTCCGGGAGGAGACCGGGCCGCTCCGGTCGAACGCCAACGACCGGCTGATCCTGGGCCAGAGCCGATCCCCGGCAGGAACCGACGACGACGTCGCCGCCGTGCCGACATCCGTGGCCTCCGCCCCGGTGCCGGCCCGGCCGCTCCCCGCCGCGCGGGTCGTGGACGCGAGCGGGCGCGGCCACCTCGTCCGGCCACGGCCGGCGCTGGTCGGCCCGGTGACGGGCGGTCCTGCGGCGGCGGGCGCGATCGTCCTCGCCGGCGCCTCGCCCGCTGTCCTCGACGGGGATCTCGGGTTCAGTGCCCCGGGGCGTCGAAGGCGTCGCGCCGTCCGGTCGCCTCCTTCTGGTCGTACCGCGCCGCCATTCATTCGCGTTTTCGGACGCCACGCCCTGATCGACTGAGCGATTGAGCTGTACGGCCGCTGCGAACGGGTACTCGACGGCTGCCGTCGCCGGCCGCGCGGGCGGGCGGCGAGGCGATCGAAGGACCGAGATGATGAACCGGCTGCTCCCCGTCACCGGCCACCAGGGCTCGTCGCCGGGTGGCGTCTCGCCTCTCCTGGGCATCTACCTCAACGACCACCTGGCGGCCGCCACCGCCGGCGCCGGGCGGGCCCGGCACATGGTGCGGTCGTACCGCGGTTCGGCCCTCGCCGGCGCGCTGGAGCCGCTGGCCGCCGACCTCGCCGAGGACCGGGCAGCCCTGCTGGACATCATGCGGCGGCTCGGCATCCCGGTACGGCAGTACAAGGTGTACGCCGGGCGGGCGGCCGAGCGGGCGGGCCGGTTCAAGGCCAACGGCCGCCTCGTACGCCGTTCTCCGCTGACCCCGCTGGTGGAGGTGGAGGCGCTGCGGCTGGGGGTCGAGGGCAAGGTGGCCGCGTGGCGGGCGCTGCGCGAACTCGCCGACGGCGGTGAGGAGCGGCTGGACGCGGACCTCCTCGACGGCCTGCTGGAACGGGCCCGCCGCCAGCGGGACGCGCTGGAGGAACTGCGCCGCCGACAGGTCGTCACGGCCTTCCGGGAGCAGTGAGGACCCTTCACGGCGGGTGTGGCCGAGCCCACGCCGGTGGGGGCGGCTCGGGCATGTCCCGGGGCGGGTGCCGAGAGCTACCGTTTCAGCAGACCCCCGTTCCCCCCGGAAGCAGTTCGGACGGCCCGCTGTGCTCGCAGACCTCTCCCCCGTCATCGCCGCGACCACCCAATGGCTGATCCGCGCGTATCCGGCGTCCGGCGGGGCGCTGGCCTCCGCCCTGTGCGAGGTGCAGGCTCGTCAGGCGGTCACCGTGGCGGCGTGGCTGCGCTATCCGACGACGATGGACGCCGCGCTGCTCGGCATGACGGGCCCGGGCGGCTCGGCCCGGCTCGACTGGGTCATCGGTTCGGACGTCGGCCAGGACGCGCGGGACGCCGAGGACGTTCAGGACTCGGCCTGGCGCAGCTGGGTGGACGAGGTGGTGGCGAGCTGGGCGGCCTGCCTGCTCACCGATCCGGCGCTCGCCGCGTCGGCGGTGGCCGGGCTGGCCGACGGCGAGCACGCGGCGGGCGTGCCGGTGGAGTTCCGGCGCCTGGTCCGGCCGGACGACCGCGACCGCCGGGCGGCGGCGCTGCTGCGCCACCCCGACCTGCTCGGCCCCGTGGCGGGCCTCCACCGCGCTCCGCTCCTGGACCGGCTCGGGCCGGACCAGGCACTCATCGCCTGAGACGGGCCGGACGGGCCAGACGGGCCGGAGCCCGCCGCCCGGGGACGGGCGGCTGGCGGCTGGCGGCGGGCGGCGGGCGGCGGGCGGTCAGGCCGCCGTGCGCAGCGCCTCCCGGGCCGCCCGGTCGGCCGCCTCCGGCGCCGGCGGCACCGACCGCAGGGCGCGGCGGGACCGGGCCAGCAGGCCCGCGCCGATCGTGCCGGCGACGAGCAGGCCACCGGTCACCAGGGCTCCGCGCGGTCCCGCGAGTTCCATCAGCAGGCCCAGGACGGGCGGGCCGCCGAGGCTCCACACCGTGCCGACGCTGCTCCACACGCCGAGGACGCGACCGCGCAGGTGGGCGGGCGGGTCGGTCTGCAGGACGGCCGTCCCCGCGGTGTCCGAGACGGACTCCACCACGGCCATGGGCAGGACGAGCACCAACAGCACGGCCAGCGACGGCGACAGTCCCGCCACCAGTTGCAGCAGCCCGCCCGCCGCGGCCAGGGCGCCCACCAGGCGGACCGAGGGCCGCCGCAGCCGGGCGCCGAGGACCGCGCCGAGGATGCCACCGACGGCGAGGACGGTGGAGACGGTGCCGAACGCTCCCGCGCCGCCCGCGAGCGGGCCGGTGACGAGGACGGCCAGGGTCAGCCCGTAGTTGCGGCCGAAGACCGCGCTGACGCCGGTGATCCCGGCGAGGGCGACCAGGCGGGGCCGTCGGACGAAGAAGCGCAGTCCCTCCCGGACGGTCAGATCGGCTCCGGAGGCGGTCCGCGGTGCGTGCGTGCCGCCGCCGGGAACCGCTCCGGACGCCGGACGCAGGAACGGCACGACCGCGGCCACGAACAGGAACGACAGCCCGTTGGCCGTGTAGGCGGCGGCCGTGCCCAGGAAGCCGACGGTGACGCCGGCCAGGGCGGCTCCGAGCAGCCGGCCGGCGCTGTGCACCAGGGCGCCGACGCCGATGGCGGAGGGCACGTCCTCGACCGGGACCAGGTCGTTGCCCAGCAGGGCGCAGGCCGGTCCGTCGACCGTGGCGATGGTGCCGGTGACGGCGGCCAGCACCAGCAGGGACGTCATGTCGAGCCGGTCCAGCGCGACGAGCAGGGCGGTCGCCAGGGCGACGGCGCCGAGCAGGGCCTGGCTGACACCGACCGTCAGACGGCGCGGCCAGCGGTCGACCGCGGCGCCGCCCAGCAGGCTGACGAAGAGGGCGGGGGCGGCCTGCACGGACATGGACAGTCCGGTGGCGGCGGCGGACCCGGTGATCTGCAGGACGAGCAGGTTCTGCACGGTGAGCTGCATCCAGGTGCCGACGTTCGACACCAGGTTGGCCACGGACCACCAGCGCATGCTCCGGTGTCTCAGGGACCGCCACGGCGAGCGGGACGACCGGCCGGCCGGAGCCGGGGGGCCGGCCGGGGCAGGGGAGGGTGCGGGGGGAACGGTAGACACAGTGCGGTACCCGATGGGCGTGAGTCGGACGTCAGAAAGGTCGGCGGAACCGAGGGACGCCGGCTGCGCTGCGCGGCCACTCCACCTGATCGGTTACGGCGCGCTGCCATGGTGGCAGACGGGACCGGCGAGTCCTCCGCGGCCGGCCGTACCGCCCGTGCCGCCCGGGACCCAACTCTTCGGGGCCCGTACCTGATTGGCGTGGGGAGTGGGGTTCCTCACAGACTCTCGGCAATATCGGGCAAAATTGACGATAACCGACAATAAGGGGCCCGGGTCCGCCGTGTCGGCGGACCCGGGCCCCGGGGTCGGTGCGTGGGGTCGGGGGTCAGTCGCCCGTCCTGCCGCGGCCGGTGAGCGCGTCGCGCAGCCGGTCGACCAGTCCGGCGCCCGGCGCCAGGAGCTTGTTGGCCGGCGGCTTGTCCGGAGCGGACGGGTGGGGACGGGTCGGGGCCGTCTTCTTCGCCTGCCGGACCTTGTCGCCGATCTCGTCCAGTGCTTCGGCGGGGCACGAGGCCCGCAGCCGGGGGAAGAGGTTCCGCTCCTCGTCCGCGACGTGCTCGCGGATCTCGGTCATCAGCATCCCGATGAGCCGGTCGAACTCGGCGTCGCCCGGCTCGCGGCTCTCCAGGTCCTTCATGATCTGCTCGGCCCGGGCGTGGTCCTGCAGTTCCCGGTCGGCCAGCGCGTCGCCGCCTTCGACGTGCTTGCGGACGGCGGGGTAGAGATAGGCTTCCTCCGCCACCGAGTGCCGGACCAGCTCCATCGTGGCCTGCTCGGCGTAGGTCTTGCGGTCCTTCGCACCGGGCGGCAGCGCCTCGATGCGGCCGAAGATCTCCTCGACCTCGCGATGATCGGTCATCAGCTCGTCGATGACGTTCCCACCATGACCCATGTCCACCACCTCCTGCTCCTGCCTGCGCGCGGCGGGTCCGGCCGGACCCGCCTCGGCCCCGGGTGCCCCGCGTCGGCACGGCCACACCGGCTGACGGGCGGCGCGGCCCCGGTTCACCCGACCGGCCCCGGTCCCACCGGACGGGCGACGGTCGCCGCCCCTCCGGCCCGCATGCCACCCGCGCCGACCGCCGCCGTCGCCGTCGCCGTCGCCGTCGCCCCCACGCCTACCGCCGCCGTCACCCCCACGCCGACCGCCGCCGTCACTCCCGCGCGGTCCGCTGGGTCCACGTCCAGGCGTACTGCAGCCAGTCCGACAGGGTGACCGCGCCGAGGCCGGCGCAGAGCAGGCGTGTGGCGCGGGGCGCGGCGGTGTAGCCGCAGACCAGGGCGCCGGCCAGCCAGACGGAGGTGCAGAAGGGGCACGACACCAGGTCGCCGACGGCGCGGCGCACGCCGCCTCCGCGCGGTTCGTCCATGACCTCGGGGCCTTCACCCTCCCCCGTGCGGCGGGTGAACGGCGCCCGCACGAAGCTGGTGATCTTGTCGTTGGACAGCAGCCTGGACGCCTTGTACGTCGCCGCTCCCAGCAGGGCCACATCCCACGGGGGCACCCGCTGCGGCAGTCGAACGCCGCGGCGCCGCGCCACCGCGGTGAACGCCGCGAGGCCCGTCGCGAAGGCGCCGCTGAGCACGGCGTAACCCGCCAGCGGCTCGTCGGACTCGTCGTCGTAGCGTCGCACGGCGTCCGTCGTCATGGGGCCTCCCTGGAACACTGCCCGTCCGGTGCCGGCCCCGGGTTCCCCCCTGCGACAACGGCCACACCTGCGCCGGAGGCGTGGGTCAGGCCAGGGACAGGAAGAGCTTCTCCAGGCGGGCGCGCATCTGGACGGAGTCGCGCACCTCGGGGTCCTCGCTGGTCATGCACTGTTCCAGCCCGGTCGCGATGATCGAGAACCCGGCCCGGTCCAGGGCCCGGGAGACCGCCGCGAGCTGGGTGACCACGTCCTCGCAGTCCCGCCCCTCCTCGATCATCCGGATGACGCCGGCGAGCTGGCCCTGGGCGCGCCGCAGCCGGTTGAGCGCCGACTTCAGCTCGTCGGCCGACATGTCGAGTTGCACACTTCCTCCTCGTATATACCCCCGCGGGTATCTTAACCCGCTGACGGCAACACGCTCCGGAGGCATTCTGTTCCCGTGACGGGCCTGTTCCCGTGACGGCCTGTTCCCGTGACGGGCCTGTTCCCGTGACGGGCCTGTTCCCGTGACGGGCCTGTTCCCGTGACGGGCCTGTTCCCGTGACGGCGGCGACAGCGGCCGGGCGGCCTGACGCCGCCCGGACCGATTGTCACCCGCCCGCCGATCACGGCGTACGGGATCAGGCCAGCTCGACGAGCAGGTCACCGCCCTCCACCTGCTGGATGCGGTTGATGGCCAGCCGGGCGACCGTGCCGGCCTTGGGCGCGGTGATCGCGGCCTCCATCTTCATCGCCTCGATGGTGGCGACGGTCGCCCCGGCCGCCACCTCGTCGCCCTCGGCGACCGCGAGGGTGACCACACCGGCGAACGGAGCGGCGACGTGGCCGGGGTTGCCGCGGTCGGCCTTCTCCGTCACCGGCACGTCGGAGGCCGCCGCCTGGTCGCGGACCTGGATGGGCCGCAGCTGGCCGTTGAGCGTGGACATCACCGTGCGCATGCCGCGCTCGTCGGCCTCGCCGACCGCCTCCAGCTCGATGAGGAGCCGCACACCGGGCTCGAGGTCGACGGCGTACTCCTTGCCCGGGCGGAGCCCGTAGAAGAAGTCCTTGCTGTCGAGGACGCTGGTGTCGCCGAAGGCCTGCCGGTGGGTCTCGAAGTCGCGGGTGGGGCCGGGGAACAGCAGCCGGTTGAGCGTGGCGCGCCGGTCCTTGGCCAGGCCCGTGCGGTCGTCCGCCGTCAGCTCCCGCACCGGCCTGGCCTCGGCGCGGCCCTGCAGCGCCTTGCTGCGGAAGGGCTCCGGCCAGCCGCCGGGCGGGGTGCCCAGCTCGCCGCGCAGGAAGCCGATCACGGAGTCGGGGATGTCGAACCGGTTCGGCTCCGCCTCGAAGTCCTCCGGTGTCACGTCCGCGCCGACGAGGTGCAGGGCGAGGTCGCCGACCACCTTGGACGACGGGGTGACCTTGACCAGATGGCCGAGGATGCGGTCGGCGGCGGCGTACATCGCCTCGATCTCCTCGAAGCGGTCGCCGAGGCCGAGCGCGACGGCCTGGGTGCGCAGGTTGGAGAGCTGGCCGCCGGGGATCTCGTGGTGGTAGACGCGCCCGGTCGGGGAGGCGAGGCCCGCCTCGAACGGGGCGTAGATCCTGCGGACGCTCTCCCAGTACGGCTCCAGGTCGCCGACGGCCTGCAGGTCGAGCCCGGTGGGACGCTCGGAGTGGTCGGTCGCGGCGACGATCGCCGACAGCGAGGGCTGCGAGGTGGTGCCCGCCATGGACGCCACCGCCCCGTCGACCGCGTCGGCGCCGGCCTGGACCGCGGCGAGGTAGGTGGCGAGCTGGCCGCCCGCGGTGTCGTGGGTGTGCAGGTGCACCGGCAGGTCGAACTCGCGGCGCAGCGCGGAGACGAGCTTCGCGGCGGCCGGCGCGCGCAGCAGGCCCGCCATGTCCTTCACCGCCAGGACGTGGGCGCCCGCCTCGACGATCTGCTCGGCCAGGCGCAGGTAGTAGTCGAGGGTGTACAGGCGCTCGTTCGGGTCGGACAGGTCGGAGGTGTAGCAGAGGGCGACCTCCGCGACCGCCGTGCCGGTGGCCCGTACGGCGTCGATGGCGGGGCGCATCTGGCCGACGTCGTTGAGCGCGTCGAAGATCCGGAAGATGTCGATGCCGGTGGCGGCCGCCTCCTCGACGAAGGCGTCCGTCACCTCGGTCGGGTACGGGGTGTAGCCGACGGTGTTGCGCCCGCGCAGCAGCATCTGCAGGCAGATGTTGGGCACGGCCTCGCGCAGCGCGGCCAGCCGCTCCCACGGGTCCTCGGCGAGGAAGCGCAGGGCGACGTCGTAGGTGGCGCCGCCCCAGCACTCCAGGGACAGCAGCTCGGGCAGGGTCCGCGCGACGACGGGCGCGACAGCGAGCAGGTCCTTGGTGCGCACCCGGGTGGCGAGCAGCGACTGGTGGGCGTCGCGGAAGGTGGTGTCGGTGATGCCGATGGTCGGCGACTCGCGCAGCCGGCGGGCGAAGCCCTCGGGGCCCAGCTCGACGAGCCGCTGCCGGGAGCCCGCGGGCGGCTCGCCGGCGGGGAGCGGGGGCAGCTTGGTGACCGGGTCGATCAGGTCGGGCCGCTCGCCGTGCGGCCGGTTCACGGTGACGTCGGCGAGGTAGGTGAGCAGCTTGGTGCCGCGGTCGGCCGAGGAGCGCGCGGTCAGCAGGTGCGGGCGCTCCTCGATGAACGCCGTCGTCACCCGGCCGGCCTGGAAGTCCGGGTCGTCGAGGACCGCCTGCAGGAACGGGACGTTGGTGGCCACGCCCCGGATGCGGAACTCGGCCACCGCGCGCCGGGCCCGGCCGATCGCGGCCCGGAAGTCGCGTCCCCGGCAGGTGAGCTTGACCAGCATCGAGTCGAAGTGGGCGCTGATCTCGGTGCCGGCGTGCGTGGTGCCGCCGTCCAGCCGGATGCCGGAGCCGCCTGGCGAGCGGTAGGCGCTGATCCGGCCGGTGTCCGGGCGGAAGCCGTTGGCGGGGTCCTCGGTGGTGATACGGCACTGCAGGGCCGCGCCGTGCAGCTTCACCGTGTCCTGGGAGAGCCCGAGGTCGGCGAGCGTCTCGCCGGAGGCGATGCGCAGCTGGGCCTGGACCAGGTCGACGTCGGTGACCTCCTCGGTGACCGTGTGCTCGACCTGGATGCGCGGGTTCATCTCGATGAAGACGTGGTTGCCGTCGCGGTCGAGCAGGAACTCCACGGTGCCCGCGTTGCGGTAGCCGATCTCGCGGGCGAAACGGACCGCGTCGGCGCAGATGCGGTCGCGCAGTTCCGGGTCCAGGTTGGGCGCGGGCGCCAGCTCGATCACCTTCTGGTGCCGGCGCTGGAGCGAGCAGTCGCGCTCGAAGAGGTGGATGACGTCGCCCTCGCCGTCGGCGAGGATCTGCACCTCGATGTGGCGGGGGTCGACGACGGCCTTCTCCAGGAAGACGGTGGGGTCGCCGAACGCGGACGCCGCCTCCCGGGACGCGGCCTCGATCGACTCGCGCAGCTGGGCGGGCTCCGCCACCCGCCGCATGCCGCGGCCGCCGCCGCCCGCGACCGCCTTGACGAAGACGGGGAAGCCGATCTCCTCGGCGGCGCGGACCAGTTCGTCCACGTCCGTGGAGGGTGCGGAGGAGCCGAGCACGGGGACGCCGGCCGCGCGGGCGGCGGCCACCGCCCGCGCCTTGTTGCCGGTCAGTTCGAGGGTGCCGGCGCTGGGGCCGACGAAGGTGATGCCGGCCTCCTCGCAGGCGCGCGCCAGCTCGGGGTTCTCGGACAGGAACCCGTACCCCGGGTACACCGCGTCCGCTCCCGCCCGCCGCGCGGCGCGGACGATCTCCTCGACGGAGAGGTAGGCCCGCACCGGGTGCCCGGGCTGGCCGATCTCGTAGGCCTCGTCGGCCTTGAGCCGGTGCAGCGAGTTGCGGTCCTCGTGCGGGAAGACGGCGACGGTCCGGGCTCCCAGCTCGTAACCGGCCCGGAATGCCCTGATCGCGATCTCACCGCGGTTGGCGACCAGTACCTTGCGGAACATCGCCGCTCCCTTCAGCCTGCCGATGACTGCACCATCGTCGCGGGGGCACCGTCGGCATGCCATGTGAGCCAGGTCACTTTCCGGCCGCGCGGGGCCGTCCGCCGCCCGCCCGGCCGCCCAGGGCCGCCGCTCAGCCGCCGCGGTAGGGGCGGTCCAGGAAGACGAGGGCGTCGCCGACGGCCCGCTCGGCCGTCCCGCTCGGCCGGTTGACCAGCTGTCCGCGGACCGACATCGCGGTGGAGCCGCCGCCGTCGAGGTTGACCGCGTCCCGCAGGCCCAGCGCCCGGGCCACGGCCGCGGTCTCGTCCATCGTGGTGCCGACGCTGGTGGTCATGCGGCCGTCGACGGTGGCGAGCACGATCCTGCCGTCCTTCGTCGTGCCGGCGATCGTGCGGGGGTTGCGGGCGAAGAAGCCGCCGGTGCCCGCCGGGACGACGACACGGCCGTCCCGGGTCAGGCGGTAACGGCCGTTCACACCGAACAGGCCCGACCGCAGGGGCAGTTCCTCGCCCTTCTCGTCGGTCAGCACGGACCTGGTCCGCAGGCATCCGCCGTCCGCCACCCGCAGCAGGGCCGCCGTGTCCTGACCGGTCGCCTGCAGCGAGGTCTGGCCGGACATCAGCTCCGTGCCCCGCCGCGCCGACGTGCGCAGCACACAGCCGCGCCGGTCGAGGACCACCTCCACGCCGGCTCCGGACGGGGTGGCGGCGGCGAACTCGGGGGTGAACTCGACGACGTCGCCGGGGACGGCGCACCGCGTCGGGTCGTCGAGACCGGCGCAGGCGGCCGGCACGACCGGCGGGTGGTCGAGGTACTCCAGCGGCAGTTCGGCGCCGGTGCTCCGGTTGCGCACGCTGCCGCTCCAGCCCAGGTGGCCCATGAGGACCCTGCCGCTGCGGGCGTCCACGACGAAGTCCGCCTCGGCCGGGTCGCCGGCCGGCTCGCTGAGCAGACGTCCGCCGTACAGCCCGAGCCCCACCGGGTCGCCGGGGTACTGCCGGTTCGCCGTGACGTTCTGGATGTCGCGCGGTCAGTACGAGGTGTGGAGCCACACCCGGCTGATCGTGGACGTCGTCGAGGGACGGGGCAGCGGATTCTCGCTGGAAGCACCCGAGGGGGTGCGTTTTCTCACCCGTTCACGCGTAGTCGACGCCTGACCGCTCCCGCGGGCCGTCGCCGTCTGCTGCACTTCACCGGAAGTGCTGAACGGCGAGATCTCGAGGGGGGCAGGGGTGACGTCACGTCAGAGGCGTTGCGCGGCACACGGATCCGGAAGAGCGGTACTGGCGTTCCTCACGGCGCTCGGCGCGCTGGCCGGGGCCGCCCTGACGGGGGCGCCGCAGGCCGGCGCCGCGCGGCGCGCCACGGTGATCGCGCCGGGCGTCACCTACGAGAAGGTGGACCTCCAGGGCGCCAAGGGCCCCACCCGCGCCCATGTGCTGACCGTGGACCTGAGCGACGAGCACGTGCGGGTCGGCCTGTTGTATCCGCGGGCGGTGGCCGCGCGCGCCTCGGTGTCCGCGCTGGCGGACGCCCAGGGCGCCGTCGCGGGCGTCAACGGCGACTTCTTCGACATCACCGAGTCCCAGCACCCGGGCGTCGAGGCGACGGGCGCGAGCGTCGGACCGGCGATCGCGGACGGGCGCGCGCTGAAGGCGGCGGTGCCGGACGGGCAGCGCTTCGGCCCGGCACTGCCGCCGGGGACCACCACGCGGGACGTGTTCGGCGTGGACGCCGACCGCAGGGCCCGCCTCGACCGCCTGTCGCTGGACGGTTCGGTCCGCACGCCCGCGGGAAGTCTGCCGCTCGGCGGGCTCAACCAGTACGCGCTGCCGGTGGAGTCGATCGGGGCCTTCACCTCCGACTGGGGCAGCGCCTCCCGGGTGCGCGCCACGTGCGGCACGGACACCGACCGGGCGGCGCCGTGCAGCACGGACACCTACGAGGTGACGGTCCGTCACGGGCGGGTGGCGGAGACGTCGGACGCACCGGGCGGGGGCGCCATCGCCGCCGGGACCACGGTGCTCGTCGGCCGGGAGGCGGGCGCGCAGCGGCTGCGGAAGCTCTCCGAGGGCGAGGCGGTGACGGTGTCGCACCGGCTGATGGCGTCCGTGTCCCGGACGCCCTACCGGTTCGCGATCGGCGGCTACCCGGTCCTGAAGGACGGACGGCCTCTGCCGGGTCTCGACGCCACGGCCTCGGCGGTGCGCACCGCCGTCGGCGCCGCGGACGGCGGACGTCGTCTGCTGCTGTTCGCGCTGGACGGCTCCCCGGAGTACCGCACCGGCCTGACGGTCGCCGAAGTGGCGCGTGCGATGCGGGCGTTGGGATCGGATGACGCCTTCAGCCTGGACGGCGGCGGATCGACGACCCTGGTCGCCCGCGCGCCGGGCGCATCCTCCGTGACGGTGCGCAACCATCCGTCCGGCGGCGCGGAGCGCCCGGTCCCGAACGGCATCGGGGTGTTCGGCACGCCCTGAGCCTCACGGCCGAAGACTGCCGACGATGTCCGCCGTCGCGGTGAAGCCGCTGTGGATGGTGGGCGCGATGCTGGAGCTCGCCAGGTAGAAGCCGAGCAGCCCGCACACCAGGGCGTGCGAGAACTTCAGTCCGCCGCTGCGCAGGAAGATCACCGCCAGGATCAGGAGCAGCAGCACCACCGAGATGGAAATGGCCATCGTCAACCTCCTCCGCCACGCCCGTTTCGCGGCGTTCGGCCGCAAGTGTGGCGCAGCGGAGGGGCGCTCCGGGCGGCTGACCTGTCCCCCGAACGTGTGGTTCTACGCCGCTTCGTGGGCGTCCAGGAACGACTCCAGGCCGGCCAGGTCGTCCGTGTTGAGGTAGTCGACGCCTGCGGCGAGCAGTTCCGCCCACAGCGCGTCGCGGGCCGGTCCGGGCAGGTCCGGCGTGGCCCAGAACCGTACCTTCTGGCCGCGGGCGTGGGCCTGCTGGACGATGCCGGCCAGCCGGGCCCGCTCGGCGTCGGGGAAGGCGCCCACGCCGAGCCAGCTGAAGTTACGGGTCCAGTTGTCGCTGATCAGCGGGATGAAGGAGGCGGGCGCGGAACTGCCGAGGTCGCTGAGCCGGCCGTCGTAGAAGGCGCGGCGCACGGTCTGCGCCGCCATGGGGACGCGGGCCGCGCGGTCGCCGGAGACGACGGCGGTGACCGGTCCGGGCCGGACGCGGCCGTGGGCGCAGGCGGTGAACAGGTGCGGGTGGCGCCGGAGGTGGCGGTCGAGTTCGAGGTAGGTCGACGAGCCCTCGGTCTTGATGTCGATGAGCAGTTGCAGCGGCCGGTGGTGACCTGGGTGGACGGAACCGTGGTTGGCCCTGACCCGGGCGGCCAGCGGGGCGAGGTAGAGGGATTCGAGGGTGCGGGCGGGGTCGAGGTCGACCGGGTCGTGGGCGACGAGGAGTTGGTCGCCCACCAGGTGGACGTCGGCCTCGACGCTGCCGAAGCGGTGGTCGAGGGCGTCGAGGAGGGGGCGCGGGTGCTCGTAGTCGTTGTGGGCGTGGGCGCGCCACAACGGGCGTGGTCCGCGCCGCCGTTCGCCGGCGAGCGCGTCTGTCGCGGGCAGGGCGACGGTGCCCGCGAGGGCGGCGCCGAAGGTGGTGAGGGCTCCGCGACGGGTGGTGAGGGCCATCTCTGCCTCCCTTTGAAGGCCGGGGGAACCTCAAGGAGTATGCGGTGCCCGAGCGGGCAACGGGCCTGCCGTGCGGAGGAGTTGGTCGGAGTGCCGCCGTGTGTTCACCGTCGCCCCGGCGTCCGGGCGGGGCGCCACGGCGCGCGAGAGAGCCTGCCCCGGTGTCCGGGCGCGCGAAAGAGCTCGCCCTGGTCCGGGCGGGCTCTTTCCGTGGGGTCTCAGGGGGCTTGCAGGTCGACCGGTCCGGCGAGCGAGGCGCGGTGGGCGCCCGCCGTGCCGTAGGCGATCGAGTCGGCCTTGGCCCGCTTGAGGTACAGGTGGACCGGGTGCTCCCAGGTCATGCCGATGCCGCCGTGCAACTGCAGCGCCTCCTCGGCGGCGTGGACGGCGACGGGCGCCGCGTACGCCTGCGCGACGGCGACCGCGATGTCGGCGTCCTCGCCGGCGGTGAGCGCGTCGGCCGCGTTGCGGGCGGCGGCGCGCAGGCCGACGACCTCCAGCCACAGCTGGGCGAGCCGGTGCTTGAGCGCCTGGAAGCCGCCGACCGGCCGGTTGAACTGCTTGCGCTCCTTCAGGTAGCGCACGGTCTCGGTCAGCGTCCGGTCGGCGAGGCCCAGTTGCTCGGAGGCGAGCAGCCCGGCGCCGGCCCGCAGGGCACGGCGGACGGCCGGCGCCGCGTCGCCCAGCCGGCGGCCCGGGGCCGCTTCGAGGGCGACGGTGGCCAGCGGCCGGGTGAGGTCGAAGGACACCTGCGGGGTGACCGTGGCGTGGGAGGCGGAGACCGCGTACAGGCCGCCGTCGTCCGCGGGCACCAGCAGCACGTCGGCGACGGCGGCGTCGGCGATGCCGGTCAGCTCGCCGTGCAGCGCGCCGCCGTCGACGCGCACGGTCGGGAAGGCCGCGCCCGGCGCGATGTGCAGCCCGACGGCGAGAGCGCCGATCGTCGTGGCCGACGCCAGTTCGGTGAGCAGGTCGTCGGCGCCGCAGGCCAGCAGCGCCTCGGTGGCCACGACGGCGCTCGTCAGGTACGGCACCGGCGCGACCGCCCGCCCCAGTTCCTCCAGCACGACGGCCGCCTCCCGGTGGGTGGCACCCTGGCCGTCCAGTTCCTCGGGCACCAGCAGACCGGCGAGGCCCATGCCGTCGGTGAGCGCCTTCCACAGCCGGATGTCGTGCGGGGCGTCCGACTCGGTGCGCGCGATGACGCCCGCCGCGTCGCAGTGGTCCGCGAGCAGGTCGCGGACGGCGGCGCGCAGCGCCTCTTCCTCCTCCGAGTACAGCAGGTCGGTCATCGGGCCAGGTCCTTCCAGGCGACGTCCTTGTCGGTGCGCGGCTCGGCGGGCAGGCCCAGGACGCGCTCGGCGACGATGTTCAGCAGGATCTCGCTGGTCCCGCCCTCGATGCTGTTGCCCTTCGACCGCAGGTAGCGGTATCCGGCGTCGCGGCCGGTGAAGTCCACCAGTTCCGGCCGGCGCATCGTCCAGTCGTCGTACAACAGGCCCTCTTCGCCGCGGAGTTCGACCTCCAGGCCGCTGATCTCCTGGTTGAGGCGGGCGAACGCGAGCTTCATGCCGGCGCCTTCGGGGCCGGGCTGGCCGACGGCGAGCTGCTGGCGCAGGCGTTCGCCGGTGAGGCGGGCCACCTCGGCCTCCACCCAGAGCTTCAGCAGGCGCTGGTGCAGGTCGTGGGTGCGCAGCTCCGGGCGTTCCCGCCAGGTCTTCGAGACCGGGCCGATCATGCCGCCCTCGCGGGGCAGCCGCATGCCCCCGATGGCGACGCGTTCGTTGTTGAGCGTGGTCTGCGCGACCCGCCAGCCGTCGCCGACCTCGCCGAGCCGGCGGGAGTCGGGGATGCGCACGCCGGTGAGGAAGACCTCGTTGAACTCGGCCTCGCCGGTGATCTGGCGCAGCGGGCGGACCTCGACGCCGGGGTCGGTCATGTCGCAGACGAAGTAGGTGATGCCCTGGTGCTTGGGCAGGTCCGGGTCGGTGCGGGCGATCAGGATGGCCCAGCGGGCGAGGTGGGCGCTGGACGTCCACACCTTCTGCCCGTCGACCACCCAGGTGTCGCCCTCACGGACGGCGCGGGTGCCCAGCGCGGCCAGGTCGGACCCGGCGCCGGGCTCGCTGAAGAGCTGGCACCAGACCTCCTCGCCGGTCCACAGGGGCCGCAGGTAGCGCCGCTTCTGCTCCTCGGTGCCGTACTTCAGGACGGTCGGCGCGGCCATGCCGAGTCCGATGCCGATCCGGCGGGGGTCGTTGTCGGGGGCGCCGGCGGCCTCCAGCTCGGCGTCCACGACGGCCTGGAGGGAGCGGGGCTCGCCGAGACCACCGAGGCCCTCGGGGTAGTGCACCCACGCGAGACCGGCGTCAAAGCGGGCCCGCAGGAAGTCCAGGCGGCCG
The DNA here is from genome assembly GCF_035656535.1 of Streptomyces sp. H51. Lineage (NCBI taxonomy): Bacteria > Bacillati > Actinomycetota > Actinomycetes > Kitasatosporales > Streptomycetaceae > Streptomyces > Streptomyces sp. H51. The sequence goes on along the minus strand of NZ_JAYMHD010000034.1, from coordinate 133,787 downwards.
GTGGTCGCGGGCGGGTGGGCGGCCAGCAGGTCCCGCGTACGGCGGCGCAGTTCCTCGACGTCGGTCATGCCGTCTCCTCCAGGGTCACGACGACGCGGCCGGTGGCCAGGCCGTCCGCCACCTTCTGCACGGCGCCCGCCGCCCCGCCCAGCGGCACCCGCTCGCTGACCAGCGGCCTGATGGCGCCCCGGGCGGCCAGCTCGGTGAGCTGCTCGTGGCAGTGCCGGACCAGCTCGGGGTTCTTGGTGTTGTACAGGCCCCAGTGCAGGCCGAGGATCGAGTAGTTCTTCACCAGGGCGTGGTTGAGCGCCGGGCTGGGGATGGTCCCGCTGGCGAAGCCGACGACCACGATCCGTCCCTCGAAGGCGACGACCTTCGCGGACTGCGCGTAAGCGGCGCCGCCGACGGGGTCGTAGATCACGTCGGCGCCCCGCCCGCCGGTGGCCTCCTTGACCGCGGCGACGACGTCCTCGGCGCGCCGGTCGACGACGAGGTCGCAGCCCAGCTCGCGGGCGACGGCGGCCTTCCCGGCGCCGCCCACCACACCGATGACCCGGGCGCCCGCCGCCTTCCCGAGCTGGACGGCCGCGCTGCCGACGCCTCCGGCCGCGGCGTGCACCAGCAGTGTCTCGCCGGCCTGGAGACCGGCCCGGCGGTGCAACCCGAACCAGCCCGTCTGGTAGCCGATGTGCAGGGCGGCGGCCTCGGCGTCGTCCAGGGAGCCGGGCGCGGGCAGGAGGGCGGCGGCGTCCGCGACGGCGTACTCGGCGAGGCCGCCGTAGGGCAGCGCCGGGTTGGCGATCACGCGGCTCCCGTCCTCGGTCTCGCCGCAGATCTCCACGCCCGGCGTGAAGGGCAGCGGCGGACGGACCTGGTACTGGCCCCGGCACAGCAGGGCGTCCGGGAAGTTGATGTTCGCGGCGCGCACCTTCAGCAGGACCTGGCCGTCGCCCGGCGTGGGCGTCGGGACCTCCGCCAGCCGCATCACCTCGCTCGGCTCGCCGTTCTCGTGCACTTGCCATGCCTGCATGCCGCGCCTCCACGGGACTGCTTCGTCGGACCGGGGTCGCCCCCGGGATCGACCGGGGCCGACGGCATACTAAGCGGTCGCTTGCCCATCGGGGAACAGTCGCCGCGCAACCGGTCCGCGTCGTCACCGCCGCCTGGGCCGCGCCCGGACGTGCATCCGCTCGCCCTGTGGGCCGAACAGGCTCAGGAACTCCACCGGCCCCTCCCCCGTCGACCCGAACCAGTGCGGCGTCCGGGTGTCGAACTCGGCCGCCTCGCCCGCCGTCAGCACCACGTCGTGCTCGCCCAGCACCAGCCGCAGCCGGCCGGACAGCACATACAGCCACTCGTAGCCCTCGTGACTGCGCGGCTCGGGCGCCTCCTGCCGCTGCGGTTCGAGCACCTTGTACGCCTGGAGGCCGCCCGGCCTGCTGCTCAGCGGCCAGTGCGTGCGCCCGCCCCGCACGACCGGCTTCGACCGCACCCGCGGATCGCCGGCCGGCGGGGCGCCGACCAGCTCGTCCAGGGGCACCTGGTGGGCGCGCGCGAGCGGCAGCAGCAGTTCCAGGCTGGGCTTGCGCAGCCCGGACTCCAGCCGCGACAGCGTGCTCACCGAGATGCCGGTCGCCGCCGACAGCGCGGCGAGGGTCGCGCCCCGTTCCTTGCGGATCCGCCTGAGCCGCGGGCCGACCTCCGCGAGGATCCCGTCCGTGTCGTCACTCATGGCGGCCATTGCAGTTTCGGCAAACAGGTTTGTCAACCCGGCAGCAGTCGGGGGAGCTTCTGCGTGGAGGTGGTCACCGATGACCCGGAACACGGCCCAGAAGCCCCAGCAGGCGGCGAAGACGGAGAACCCCGAGAAGCCCGAGAAACCCGAGACCGGCGAGAACCGCAAGAACCGCGAGAACGCCGAGAAGTACGACGTGGTCGTCGTCGGAGGCGGCGCGGCCGGGCTGTCCGCCGCCCTGGTCCTCGGCCGGGCCCGCCGCAGCACCCTGGTCGTGGACGCGGGCGAGCCGCGCAACGCGCCGGCCGCGCACATGCAGGGCTATCTGTCCCGGGACGGCATGCCCCCGGCGGAGTTCCTGGCCGTCGGCCGCGAGGAGATCGCGCGCTACGGCGTCGAACTGGTGCGGGACCGGGCGGTCGATGTCGCGCCGGGCTTCACCGTGTCCCTGCGGAGCGGCCGTACCGTGCGCGCCCGCCGCCTGATCGTCGCCACCGGCCTCGTGGACGAACCGCCCGCCGTTCCCGGCGTCGCCGAGCGGTTCGGCCGGGACGTGCTGCACTGCCCGTACTGCCACGGCTGGGAGGTCCGCGACCGGGCCTTCGGCGTCCTCGCGACGACGCCGGCGAGCGTGCACCAGGCGCTGCTGGTGACCCGGTGGTCGAAGGACGTGACCTTCTTCCCGCACACGGTGACCGAGTCGGCGGTGTCGGACCACGACCTGCGCCTGCTGTCCGCGGCCGGTGTGCGGACGGTGCCCGGCGAGGTCGCCGGGCTGGTGGTCGACGACGACCGGCTCACCGGCGTGCGGCTGGCGGACGGCACCACGCACAGCCTGGAGGTCCTGTTCACCGCGCCCCGCGCCGTCCCGCGCACGGATCTGCTGCGCCGGCTGGGCGCCGAGCTGCACGAGACGCCGTTCGGCGCCTACCCGGTGGTCGACGAGACGGGACTGACGACCGTGCCCGGCGTGTGGGCGGCCGGCAACGTGCGGGGCTTCGCCGAGCAGGTCGTGAACGCGGCGGCCGGCGGCTACCGCGCGGCCGCCACGCTCAACGGGGAGCTGCTGATGAGCGACCTGGACAGCGCGGTGCAGGTGTAGCGGGGCCGCCCGCGGTGCACCATGACTGCATGCTGCTCGCCCGGCTGGCCCACGTGTCCCGGGAGGTCGCCGCCACCTCGGCGCGGTCCCGGAAGCAAGCCCTGCTCGCCGAGCTGTTCCGGGAGGCGGAGGCGGACGACGTGCCGGTGGTCATCCCCTACCTGGCGGGACGGCTGCCGCAGGGGCGGCTCGGCATCGGCTGGAAGGTACTGGGCCGTCCCGTCCCCCCGGCGGCCGAGCCGTCCCTGACGGTGCGCGGGGTCGACGCCCGCCTGACCGAGCTGGGCAAGGTCTCGGGCGCCGGCGCGCAGTCCGAACGGACCCGGCTGGTCGGGGAGTTGATGAGCGCGGCCACCGAGGACGAGCAGCGGTTCCTGATCGGCCTGATCACCGGCGAGGTGCGGCAGGGCGCCCTGGACGCCGTCGCGGTCGAAGGGCTGGCGCAGGCCACCGGGGCGCCGCCCGCGGACGTGCGCCGGGCGGTGATGCTGGCGGGCTCGCTGCAGGCGGTGGCGCAGGCCCTGCTCGGGGAGGGTCCGGCGGCACTGGAGCGGTTCCGGCTCACCGTCGGCCGGCCGGTCCTGCCGATGCTGGCGCACAGCGCCTCGTCGGTGGCCGAGGCGGTCGGCAAGCTGGGTGCCGTAGCCGTGGAGGAGAAGCTGGACGGCATCCGGGTGCAGGTGCACCGCGACGGCGACGCCGTGCGGATCTACACCCGCACCCTCGACGACATCACCGCCCGGCTGCCCGAGGTGGCCGGTGCGGCGCTGCGGCTGCGGGGCGAGCGCTTCGTCCTGGACGGCGAGGTCATCGCCTTCGACGCGGGCGGCCGGCCGCGCCCCTTCCAGGAGATCGCCGGCCGCGTCGGCTCCAGCGTGGACGTGGCCACGGCCGCCGGGACGGTCCCGGTCAGCCCCGTCTTCTTCGACCTGCTGTCGGTGGCCGACCGCGACCTGCTCGACCTGCCGTTCACCGAGCGGCACGCGGAGCTGGCGCGGCTGGTGCCCGCGCCGATGCGGGTGCGCCGCACGGTGGTCTCCGGCCCCGGTGACGCCGCCGAGGCGGAGCGGTTCCTCGCCGACACGCTGGCGCGCGGCCACGAGGGTGTGGTGGTCAAGGCCCTCGACGCCGCCTACAGCGCTGGCCGGCGCGGCGCGTCCTGGCTGAAGGTCAAGCCCGTGCACACGCTCGACCTGGTGGTCCTGGCCGCCGAGTGGGGCCACGGCCGCCGCACGGGCAAGCTGTCCAACCTCCACCTGGGGGCCCGCGACGCCGACGGCTCCTTCGTCATGCTCGGCAAGACCTTCAAGGGCATGACCGACGCGATGCTCGCCTGGCAGACCGGGCGCCTGCGGGAACTGGCCGTCGAGGAGAAGGGGTGGGGAGTGACCGTACGCCCCGAACTCGTCGTCGAGATCGCCTACGACGGCCTGCAGCGGTCCACGCGCTACCCGGCCGGGGTCACGCTCCGCTTCGCCCGCGTGCTGCGCTACCGCGAGGACAAGCGCCCCGAGGAGGCCGACACCGTCGGGACCCTGCTCGCCGCCCATCCGCAAGTGCGCCCGTGACGGCCCGGCACAGCGCGGGCCTGCTGCTGTACCGGCGCACCGGCGAGGGCCTGGAGGTGCTGCTCGGTCACATGGGCGGCCCGTTCTTCGCCCGGCGCGACGCCGGCGCGTGGACCGTGCCGAAGGGCGAGTACGAGCCCGGCGAGGAGCCCGCGCGGGAGGCCGCCCGCCGCGAGTTCCAGGAGGAGCTGGGACTGCCGCCGCCCGACGGGGAGGCCGTCCCGCTCGGCGAGGTCCGGCAGTCCGGCGGCAAGGTCGTCACGGCCTGGGCGGTCGAGGCCGACCTCGATCCGGCCACGGTCGTCCCGGGCACCTTCCGCATGGAGTGGCCACCGAGGTCGGGCCGCCTGGAGGAGTTCCCGGAGCTGGACCGCGTGGCCTGGTTCGCCCTGGCGCGGGCCCGCGAGGTGATCGTCCGGGCGCAGACGGCGTTTCTCGACCGGCTGGCCGAGCACTCGGCCTGACGGTCCCACGCGTTGCGCCGCCCCGCGCCGCGCGGGAAGGTCGAAGCAGGTCCGCTCAGGAGGAGGTCGGTCATGCCCATCGCGACGGTGAACCCGGCGAACGGCGAGACGGTCAAGACGTACGAGGCCATGGACGAGGAGGAGGTCGAGCGGCGGCTCCAGCTCGCCGAGGCCACCTTCCGCACCTACCGTACGACCGGCTTCGCGGACCGCGCGCGCCTGATGAACCGGGCCGCCGAACTGCTGGACCAGGAGCAGCGGGACATCGCACGGGTGATGACCACCGAGATGGGCAAGCCGGTCGCACAGGCCCGCGCCGAGGCCGCCAAGTGCGCCAGGGCGATGCGCTGGTACGCCGAGCGTGCCGAGGCGCTGCTCGCCGACGAGGAGCCGGACGAGTCCGACGTGCACGACTCCGGCGCCTCCCGCGCCCGGGTGCGCTACCGGCCGCTGGGCCCCGTCCTCGCGGTGATGCCGTGGAACTTCCCGCTGTGGCAGGTGGTGCGGTTCGCCGCGCCCGCGCTGATGGCCGGCAACGTGGGGCTGCTCAAACACGCCTCGAACGTCCCGCAGACCGCGCTGTACCTGGAGGACCTCTTCCACCGGGCCGGCTTCGAGGTGGGCTGCTTCCAGACCCTGCTGATCGGCTCCGCCCAGGTCGACGACGTGCTGCGGGACGAGCGCGTCAAGGCGGCCACGCTGACCGGCAGCGAGCCCGCGGGCCGCGCGGTCGCCTCCACCGCCGGGGAGATGATCAAGAAGACGGTGCTGGAACTGGGCGGCAGCGACCCGTTCGTGGTGATGCCGTCCGCCGACGTCGACCGGGCCGCGCGGGTCGCGGTGACCGCGCGGGTGCAGAACAACGGGCAGTCCTGCATCGCCGCCAAGCGGTTCATCGTGCACACCGACGTCTACGACGCCTTCGCCGAGCGGTTCGTCGCGGGCATGGAGTCGCTGAAGGTCGGCGACCCGATGGACGAGGACACCGAGATCGGGCCGCTGGCCAGCGAGCGGGGGCGCGCCGACCTGGAGGAACTGGTCGACGACGCCCGGCGCGGCGGGGCGAGCGTGCTGTGCGGCGGTGAACGGCCGGCCCGGCCCGGCTGGTACTACCCGCCGACCGTGCTGGCCGACGTCACCCGGGAGATGCGGATCCACCGGGAGGAGGCCTTCGGTCCGGTGGCCACGCTGTACCGGGCGGGCGACCTGGACGAGGCCCTGCTGATCGCCAACGACTCCCCGTTCGGGCTGAGTTCGAGCGTCTGGACGCGGGACGACGCCGAGGCCGACCGGTTCGCCCGGGACCTGGAGGCGGGCGGTGTGTTCTTCAACGGGATGACCGCCTCCCACCCGGCCTTCCCCTTCGGCGGGGTCAAGCGGTCCGGGTTCGGGCGTGAGCTGTCCGGGCACGGAATACGCGAGTTCTGCAACATCACCACGGTTTGGCACGGTGCGTGAGCGCCGCGCGGCTACCATCCCGTCTGTGAACCGCGAAGTGACCCTGCCTCTGATCGTCGACGACCGCGGTACCTTGCAGGTGGCCGCGGCCGACGTAAGCAAGTTGTTGCGGACCGTGGGCGGGCGGTGGCTGCATCTGGTGGAGGCCGGGGAGGGCGGACTCGACGAGGACACGGTGGCCGCGCTGACGATCGAACTCGCCAAGCTCGCCGACCGCATCGACGTGGCGTGCATCGCGCACAGCAGCGGCCGGACCGGGTGAGCGGCCGGTCAGGCCGTCCGCGTCAGCGCTGACCAGAACATCGCCTCGTAGTCCTGGAGCAGGCGGCCGTAGGTGTACGCGCGGGAATGGTCGAGGGTGCCCTCGTCCGGGGCCGCCCGGACCGCCTCCGTCGCTCCGCGCCCCAGCTCCGGAGCGGGCCGGGCGAGGAAGCCGAAGGACGCGCGGGCCTCGTCCGTGAAGTCGTAGTGGCGGCGCAGGGAGGCGGCGATCCGCGCGCAACAGCCGCCCCAGGCGGAGAAGTTGGCGGTGAGCGCGAGGACCACGTCGGCCGGTGCGGCGTTGAGCGCCAGCCGGGCGACGGCAGGCCGGATACGCCTGGCAGCCCGGCAGCGGCCGGTACTCGCGGGCGCGGGTCCCGTCGACGCCGCAGGCCCGCGCGAACGCCGCCGGCCGCTGCTGCGCCGGCGCCTCATCCTTCGGCGAGCGTCGTGAAGAACGCGGCCGTCTCCGGCCGGTCCACCGCGCGCCGCGCCAGATGCAGGAAGGCCCGGCGGTCCGCGGGGATCACCCAGCCCTGTTCCAGGGCGAGCGCCGCGAGCGTCTCGCGCGGGGCGGCTCCCCGCTCGATGAGCGGGACGAGGGGGTTGGCCCGGGGGTCCGGGGCGAGCTGCGCGATGGTCGTCTCCAGCAGTTCCGTGGCCGTCCGCCGCTTCGCGTCCTGAGTGGGTCCGGGCGCGGAGTCCCGGCGGCTCCGCCTCGACGCCAAGCGTCCCGGACCCGGAGCCGACCCGCGAGGCGCAGTCGGCCGAACAGCGCCGCCCGGCCCCGGCGTCCGATGTCGCGGGAACCGGCCGCCGGACGGCCGGTCGACACCGGCGACCGCGCCACCGTCGGCACGGTGCCCCCGCCGCCCGCCGCCCGCCGCCCGCCGCCACGAGCGACACCGGCCCCGCCGGTGCCGCCACGGGCCCCGGCGCACCCGCCACCGGAGCCACCAGGCCCCCCGCGACCGGCCCCGGAGGCACCCATAGCCGCGGAGGGCTTCGGCCGCCGCTTCGGCGCGTCTCCGCTCGGGAACCGTCCGGCAGAAGCACCAGGACCTGCTCACCCAGCTCGCCGTGGCACTCGCGCGCCTGGCCGGGGAACGCGTCGACCACCGTTTCAAGGGCCTCCCGCCGGTGCCGCCCGACCGCGACCACCGCCACCGGGAGGCGTGGCCCCCGGGCCCCTGCCACCAGGAGCGACCGAACCCGCCGGAGCCGCTGCCGCCCCCGGCACACCCGCCACCGGACCGCCAGACACACCCCGGACGCCACCCCGGACGCCACGACCACAACCGCCACCACCACCAGGAAGCGCGGCCCACCGGGCCCCCGCCACCAGGAGCGACGGAACCCGCCGGAGCCGCTGCGGGCCCGGCGGGTTCGGTCATCGTCGAGCCGTCAAACGCCCCCGGGCGGGGTGGAGGGTGCCGCCGGACCGGGTGCGCCGCGCTAGCGGATCGGCATCCCCGACAGGGTGCGGGCGATCACCAGGCGCTGGATCTCGCTCGTGCCTTCGAAGATGGTGTAGATCGCGGCGTCGCGGTGCATCCGCTCCACCGGGTACTCCCGGGTGTAGCCGTTGCCGCCGAGGATCTGGATCGCCTGGGCGGTGACCTTCTTGGCGGTCTCGCTCGCGAACAGCTTCGACATGGAGCCCTCGGCGGCCGTGAACGGCTTGCCGTTGATCGCCATCCAGGAGGCGCGCCAGACGAGCAGGCGGGCGGCGTCGATCTGGGTGCGCATGTCCGCGAGCTGGAAGGCGACGCCCTGGTTGTCGATGATCGGGCGGCCGAACTGCTGACGGGTCTTGGCGTAGTCGAGAGCGACCTCGTAGGCGGCGCGCGCGGTGCCGACCGCCATCGCGCCGACCGCCGGGCGGGAGGCCTCGAAGGTGGCCATGGCCGCGTTCTTGACGCGCTCGCCGCCCGACTTCGCCCGCTCGCGGGCGCGGGCCAGCCGCTCGTCCAGCTTCTCCTTGCCGCCCAGGAGGCAGGAGCCGGGGACCCGGACGTCCTCCAGCACGACCTCGGCGGTGTGCGAGGCGCGGATGCCGTGCTTCTTGAACTTCTGCCCCTGCGACAGTCCCGGGGTGTTCGGCGGGACGATGAAGGAGGCGTGGCCCTTGGAGCCCAGCTCGGGGTCGACGACCGCGACGACGACGTGGACGTTGGCGATGCCGCCGTTGGTCGCCCAGGTCTTCGTGCCGTTGATCACCCACTCGTCCTTGGCTTCGTCGTAGACGGCGCGCGTGCGCATGGAGGCCACGTCGGAGCCGGCGTCGGGCTCGGAGGAGCAGAAGGCGGCGACCTTGACGTCGTTGACGTCGCCGTACATCTGCGGGATCCAGGTGCCGATCTGTTCCTCGGTCCCGTTGGCGAGGACGCCCACCGCGGCGAGGCCGGTGCCGACGATCGACAGGGCTATGCCGGCGTCGCCCCAGAACAGCTCCTCCATCGCCATCGGGATGCCGAGGCCGGTGGCGTCGAAGTACTGCTGGGCGTAGAAGTCCAGGGAGTAGATGCCGACCTTCGCGGCCTCCTGGATGACCGGCCAGGGAGTCTCCTCACGCTCGTCCCATTCGGCGGCCGCGGGCCGGATGACGTCGGCGGCGAAGCCGTGCAGCCAGTCGCGGACCTCCTTCTGTTCGTCGTTGAGCTCCATGGTGAACTCGGCCATGTCCCCTCCAGCGGCGGTGCAATGTGTTACTAGCGGTAACAGGAGTCTGTTACCGGTCGGTAGGAAAAGTCAACTCCCGACGACCGGTCGGCAGCCCGTTCGATGCGGAGGGCGGCTCGGGTGTTAGTTTGCGCTGGCGTCACCGAATCAGCACGGGTGGGGAGAGCTCATGGACACCACGCAGCGGACCGATCAGCAGCGGTCCGCCGACCGCCGCCGGCGCGAGTTGCTGGAGGCCGCCGACCGAGTGGTGCTGCGCGACGGGCCGCAGGCCTCGATGAACGCCATCGCGGCGGAGGCCGGCATCACCAAGCCGATCCTGTACCGGCACTTCGGTGACAAGGGCGGACTTTACGCGGCGTTGGCCAAACGGCACACGGACGCCCTGCTCGCCTCGCTGCGCGCCGCGCTGGACGCCCCGGCGGACCGCAGGGAACGCGTGGAGGCCACCCTGGACACGTACCTCGCGGCGATCGAGGCCCGGCCGCAGGTCTACCGCTTCCTGATGCATCCCGCGGAGGGCGGCCATCCCGGCGACCCCGGCTTCGACGTGGGCAAGCACTCCGCGCCGCTGCTGCGCAGGATGGGCGAGGAACTGGCGCAGGTCATCGAGGAACGGCTGGACCTCGGACCGGGCACCCAGCAGCTGGCACGGGTGTGGGGACACGGGATCGTCGGGATGATGCACGCGGCGGGCGACTGGTGGCTCGGCGAACGGCCCTGCTCGCGCGCGGAGTTGGTGCGGAGCCTGGCCGACCTGCTGTGGGGCAGGCTGGCGGCGGCCGGCGACCGGGTGGGCGGTCCCGGCTTCTAGGACCCGGATTCTCGGCCCCGGCTTCTCGGCCCCGGCTTCTCGGCCCCGGCTTCTCGGCCCCGGCCCCGGTCACTCCCCGTCCGACGCGGCGCGGCCCCGGTTCCAGGACGCCTTCGCCACCTGCCTGCGCAGCCTGCGGCCGCGCCACCCCGTGAGGTGATCCGCGTACACCCGGCCCCGGAGGTGGTCGCACTCGTGCTGCAGGCACCGCGCGAAGAACCCGGTCCCGTGCACGGTGACGGGCTCCCCGGTCATCGTGAAGCCCTCGACCACCGCATGGTCGTGGCGGGGTGTGCCGGCCTCCAGTCCGGGCAGGGACAGGCAGCCCTCCGGCCCCCGCACGACCACCCCGTCGGCCTCCACCAGCCGGGGGTTGACCACGTGTCCGAGGTGCCGCACGTCCTCGTCGTCCGGGCAGTCGTAGACGAACACCCGCACCGGCTCCCCCACCTGGTTCGCCGCCAGCCCCACGCCGCGCGCCGCGTACATCGTCGCGAACAAGTCCTCCACCAGGGCCGCAAGTTCGTCGCCGAAGTCGGTGACCTCCGCGCAGGGCGCGTGCAGCACCGGGTCGCCGAACAGGGTGAGGGGCCGGACGCGTCCGCGTGTGCCCGGAATGGAGCCGTTTCGCATGGCCGCAAGGGTACGGCGATTCGGGAGTGCGAATGGTTCTCGAATAGGCTGACCACCACCACGTTGCCGTCAGGCAGAGGCGCGGCGCGTACGCAAGGAGGATCGAGAACTGATGGCAGGCAACTCGGACCCGCTCACGCCGCGGGCCAAGATCGCCGTCACCGCCGGCAAGGCGGTCGCGGCGGCATCGCGCGCCGCAGGGCGCGGCAGCGGTTCGGTGATCGGCGGCCGGGTGGCGCTCAAGCTCGACCCCGACCTCCTCGCCCGGCTGGCCCAGAACCTCGACGTCGTACTGGTCTCGGCCACCAACGGCAAGACCACGACCACGAGGCTCATCGCCGAGGCGCTGCGGGCGGCGGGCCCGGTCGTCTCCAACGCGCTCGGCGCCAACATGCCCGCCGGCATCACCTCGGCGCTGGCCGGCGGCTCGGACGCGCGCTACGGCGTCATCGAGGTCGACGAGAAGTACCTCGCGGGCGTGGCCCGGGACACCGCCCCCAAGTGCATCGCCCTGCTCAACCTCTCCCGCGACCAGCTCGACCGCGCCGCGGAGACCCGCATGCTCGCCGAGAACTGGCGTGAGGGGCTCGCCGGGTCCAAGGCCGTGATCGTCGCCAACGCCGACGACCCGCTGGTCGTGTGGGCCGCGTCGTCCTCCCCCAACGTGGTCTGGGTCGCCGCCGGGCAGATGTGGAAGGACGACGCCTGGTCCTGCCCGTCCTGCGGCGGCGTGATGCAGCGGCCCGGCGACGACTGGTTCTGCGGCGAGTGCGGCTTCCGGCGGCCCACGCCGAGCTGGGCGCTGTCCGGCGACCACGTCCTCGACCCGCACGGTTCGGCCTGGCCGATCCACCTGCAGCTGCCGGGCCGCGCCAACAAGGCCAACGCCGCCTCCTCCGCGGCCGTCGCCGCCGTCTTCGGGGTGCCGCCGCAGGTGGCGCTGGAGCGGATGTACCAGGTGCAGGCGGTGGCCGGGCGCTACGACGTCGTCCAGTTCCAGGGCCGCGACCTCAGGCTGCTGCTGGCGAAGAACCCGGCCGGCTGGCTGGAGACGTTCAGCCTGATCGATCCGCCGCCCACCCCGGTGATCCTCTCGGTGAACGCGCGCGGCGCCGACGGCACCGACACCTCCTGGCTGTGGGACGTCGACTACACGCGCCTGACCGGCCACCCGATCTGCGTCATCGGTGACCGGAAGCTGGACCTCGCGGTGCGTCTGGAGGTCGCCGACCAGCAGTTCCAGGTGTGCGACAACCTCGACCAGGCGGTGCAGGCATGCCCGCCGGGCAGGATCGAGGTCATCGCCAACTACACCGCCTTCCAGGACCTGCGCCGCCGCGTCGGCAACTGAGCACGAGACGTCAGGGGACTTTTTGTGAGCGACAACCAGCTGCGGATCGTCTGGATCTACCCGGACCTGCTCAGCACGTACGGCGACCAGGGCAACGTGCTGGTCGTGGAGCGCCGGGCCCGGCAGCGCGGCCTCGACGTGGCCCGGCTCGACGTGCGCAGCGACCAGCCGATCCCGACCTCCGGGGACATCTACCTGATCGGCGGGGGCGAGGACCGTCCGCAGCGGCTCGCGGCCGAGCGGCTGCGCCGCGACGGCGGTCTGCACCGGGCCGTCGGCAACGGCGCGATCGTCTTCTCGGTGTGCGCCGGCTACCAGATCCTCGGCCACGAGTTCATCAACGACCTCGGCCAGCGCGAGCCCGGACTCGGTCTGCTGGACGTGGTGTCCGTGCGCGGCGAGGGCGCGCGGTGCGTGGGCGACGTGCTCGCCGACATCGACCCGCGCCTGGGCCTGCCCCCGCTGACCGGCTTCGAGAACCACCAGGGCGTGACGCATCTGGGCCCGACCGCCCGCCCCTTGGCGAAGACGCGCCTGGGCAACGGCAACGGCACGGGTGACGGCACGGAGGGCGCGTACAACGAGACGGTGTTCGGCACGTACATGCACGGCCCGGTGCTCGCACGCAACCCGCTGATCGCGGACCTGCTGCTGAAGCTGGCGCTCGACGTGAACGCGCTGCCGCCGGCGGACGACCGGTGGTACGAGGCACTCCGCAACGAGCGCATCGCGGCTGCGCAGCAGCCTGCGTGAGTGGGTTGCGCAGCAGCCTGCGTGAGTGCGTTGCGCAGCAGCCTGCGTGAGTGCGTTGCGCAGCAGCCTGCGTGAGTGGGCTGCTGCGCAGCAGAGCTCTCCGTCACCAGCCCGTTCGAGGGCGCGTACGCACAGGTGAGCGGGCCCGTCTGATAGTCCGAACGCACAGGTGAGCGGGGCCGTCCAGCAGGCGGACGCACGGTGCGGCCCCGCCCCCGAATGCCGCTAGGGTGGCGGGGATCGAGCCGGACGACGTGGTCCGGCCCCGGCCCACGTTGAGAAGGTTTTTCGGGCTATGCGCATTGGTGTCCTCACGTCCGGCGGCGACTGCCCCGGCCTGAACGCCGTCATCCGGTCCGTCGTGCACCGCGCCGTCGTCGACCACGGCGACGAGGTCATCGGCTTCCGGGACGGCTGGAAGGGCCTCCTGGAGTGCGACTACCTCAAGCTCGACCTCGACGCGGTGAGCGGCATCCTGGCTCGCGGCGGCACGATCCTCGGCTCCTCCCGGGTCCAGCCCTCGCACCTGCGCGACGGCGTCGAGCGGGCCAGGGGCCACGTCGAGGAACTCGGTCTGGACGCGATCATCCCGATCGGCGGCGAGGGCACGCTGAAGGCGGCCCGTCTGATGTCGGACGGCGGACTGCCCGTGGTGGGCGTGCCGAAGACCATCGACAACGACATCGCTGTCACCGACGTCACCTTCGGCTTCGACACGGCCGTCGGCGTGGCGACGGAGGCGCTGGACCGGCTGAAGACCACCGCGGAGTCCCACCAGCGGGTGCTCGTCGTGGAGGTCATGGGCCGTCACACCGGCTGGATCGCGCTGCACTCCGGCATGGCGGCCGGCGCGCACGCCGTCGTCGTCCCCGAGCGGCCCTTCGACATCGAGGAGCTGGCCGCGCGGGTGGGCGAACGGTTCGACCAGGGCAAGCGGTTCGCCATCGTCGTCGCCGCGGAGGGCGCCAAGCCGCGCCCGGGCACCATGGACTTCGACGAGGGCGGCACGGACGTCTACGGCCACGAGCGCTTCGCCGGCATCGCCCGCCAGCTGTCCGTGGAGCTGGAGGAGCGGCTCGGCAAGGAGGCCCGGCCGGTGATCCTCGGGCACGTGCAGCGCGGCGGCACGCCGACGGCGTACGACCGCGTGCTGGCCACCCGCTTCGGGTGGCATGCCGTGGAGGCGGTGCACCGCGGGCAGTTCGGCATGATGACGGCGTTGCGCGGCACCGACATCGTGATGGTGTCGCTGGCGGAGGCGGTGGAGACGCTGAAGACGGTTCCCACCGAGCGCTACGACGAGGCGGAGTGCGTGCTCTGACTCCGCGGAGCGTTGTCCCGCCCCCGGTCGCAGCCGTGACCGGGGGCGGTTCTAGTCTGGTGCGGACAGAATCGCACAACCCCCACGAATCAGGAGCCGGCCGATGGATCACAGCGGTCACGGCACGACCATGGACCTGCCGCCCTTCACCCTTGGACGGGGGCTGGAGTGGTCCGCGGATCCCTTCTTCCTCGTCGCCTGCCTGCTCGGGCTGGCGCTGTACGGATGGGGGGTCGTGCGGCTGGTCCGGCGCGGTGACAAGTGGCCGGTGGGGCGGACGGTGTCGTTCGTCACCGGCGTGCTGACGATCATGCTCGTGATGTGCACCGCGCTGAACGACTACGGGATGGTCATGTTCAGCGTGCACATGGTGCAGCACATGGTGATCAGCATGCTCTCGCCGATCCTGATCCTGCTCGGCGCCCCCATGACGCTCGCGCTGCGCGCGCTGCCGACGGCCGGCCGGGGCCGCAAGGGGCCCCGCGAGCTGCTGCTGATGCTGCTGCACAGCCACTACATGCGGTTCATCACGCACCCCCTGTTCACCATCCCGATGTTCATCGCGAGCCTGTACGCGCTGTACTTCACCCCGCTGTTCGACTTCCTGATGGGCTCCAAGACCGGGCACATCGCGATGATGGTGCACTTCCTCGCCGTCGGCATCGTGTTCTTCTGGCCGATCATGGGCGTCGACCCCGGACCGAACCGGCCCGGCTACCTGATCCGGATGCTGGAGCTGTTCGCCGGCATGCCGTTCCACGCCTTCTTCGGGATCGCGCTGATGATGGCGTCCACGACCATGGTGGAGACGTTCCAGAACCCGCCGGCCTCCCTCGGCATCGACGCGCTGTCCGACCAGAGCGCGGCCGGCGGCATCGCCTGGGCGTTCAGTGAGGTCCCGTCCGTGCTGGTGCTGCTGGCCCTGCTGTTCCAGTGGTACGGCTCCGAGCAGCGGCAGGCCAAGCGCAAGGACCGGGCCGCCGACCGTGACGGGGACAAGGAGCTCGAGGCGTACAACGCCTACCTGGCGTCGCTGGACGCGCAACGGCGCTGACGGTCCGCGTCCCGGGGCGCTTGAGCCCCGGAGCGGTGAGTTCGGAGCGGTGAGCCCGGAGCGGTGGGTTCGGAGCGGTGAGTTCGCTGCCCGAAAAGCGCGCTCGGGCGCGTGCGCCGGGGCGCGCTTTTCGCACAGGGGCGCCGTCCGGGGGTGGAACCGGGGCACCATGGAGGGAAGCGGACCATGAGGAGGGTGTCGCGATGCCCGGTTCCCCGGACGGTTCCACGAAGACGATGGGGGTGGTCACCGTCGGCGGGCTCGTCGCGGTGACGGCCTACACGGTGGCGCTCGGCAGCAACGGCTGGCTGTGGTTCGGCTGGGTCGTGTTGGGCCTGATCACTCTCGGCATGGTCGTCACCCGCGGCACCTGAGCCTCACTCCCGGGCGAGCCGCCCGGCCGAGTGCACGCCCGGCTGGTACTTGGGCAGCCGGGCGGTGATCTTCATGCCCGCGCCCGGCGCGGTCTCGATGACGAGTCCGTGGTCGTCGCCGTAGACCTGCCGGAGCCGGTCGTCGACGTTGGACAGGCCGATGCCGCCGGACGGGCTGACCTCGCCGGCGAGGATGCGGCGCAGCAGTTCGGGGTCCATGCCCGCGCCGTCGTCCTCGATCACCACCAGCGCCTCGGCGCCGGCGTCCTGCGCGGTGATCTGGATGTGGCACTTGCCGGTGGACGCCGTCTTGCCCTCCAGGCCGTGCTTGACGGCGTTCTCGACGAGCGGCTGCAGGCACAGGAAGGGCAGGGTGACCGGCAGCACCTCGGGCGCGATCTGCAGGGTGACGGAGAGGCGTTCGCCGAAGCGGGCCCGGACCAGTGCCAGGTAGTGGTCGATGGCGTGGAGTTCGTCGGCGAGGGTGGTGAAGTCGCCGTGCCGACGGAACGAGTAGCGGGTGAAGTCGGCGAACTCCAGCAGCAGCTCGCGGGCGCGCTCGGGGTCGGTGCGGACGAACGAGGCGATCACCGCGAGCGAGTTGAAGATGAAGTGCGGGGAGATCTGGGCGCGCAGCGCCTTGATCTCGGCCTCGATGAGCCGGGTGCGCGACTGGTCGAGGTCGGCGAGTTCGAGCTGGACGGAGACCCAGCGGGCGACCTCGCCGGCCGCGCGCACCAGCACCGCGGACTCGCGGGGCGCGCAGGCGACGAGCGTGCCGTGGACGCGGTCGTCGACCGTGAGCGGGGCGACGACGGCCCAGCGCACCGGGCAGTCGGGCGCGTCGCAGGTCAGCGGGAAGGCCTCGCCGCGGCCGGTCTCCAGGGGGCCGGCGAGCCGTTCCATGATCTCGGTACGGTGATGGGCGCCGACGCCGTCCCAGACCAGGACCTCCTTCTCGTCCGTCAGGCACAGCGCGTCCGTGCCGAGCAGCGAGCGCAGTCGGCGGGCCGACCTGCGCGCGGTCTCCTCCGTCAGGCCCGCCCGCAGCGGGGGCGCGGCGAGGGACGCGGTGTGCAGGGTCTCGAAGGTGGCGTGCTCGACGGGCGTGCCGAGCTCGCCGAGGTTCCGCGGGCTCGCGGTGCGCCGCCCGAGCCAGAACCCGGCCGCGAGCAGCGGCAGCGCGGCCACGCACAGGCCGGCGAGGAAACCGCTCACGCCTTCGCCTCCGTCCTCAGCTCCTCCGGCAGGTGGAACCGCGCCAGGATCGCCTGTGTGCCCGGCGGCACCCGCCCCGGGGTGGCCAGGGACACCAGCACCATGGTCAGGAAGCCGAACGGCACCGACCACAGCGCGGGCCAGGCGAGCAGGGCGTGCAGCGGTCCCGAGCCCGGGAAGCCCGCCATGGTCGCGGTCACGGCCAGGAACGCCGAGCCGCCTCCGACGATCATCCCGGCGGCCGCGCCCGGCGGGGTCAGCCGCCGCCACCAGATGCCTAGGACGAGCAGCGGGCAGAAGGAGGACGCCGACACGGCGAACGCGAGCCCGACCGCGTCCGCGACCGGCAGCCCGCCCACGATGACGCTCGCGGCGAGCGGTACGGCCATGGCGAGCACCGTCCCGAGCCGGAAGTGCCGCACGCCGCGTGAGGGCAGCACGTCCTGGGTGAGCACGCCCGCGACGGCCATGGTCAGCCCGGACGCCGTGGACAGGAACGCCGCGAACGCCCCGCCCGCGACCAGCGCCCCGAGCAGGTCGCCGCCCAGGCCGCCGATCATGCGGTCGGGCAGCAGCAGCACGGCGGCGTCCGCGTTCCCGGTGATCGTCAGCTCGGGGGCGTAGAGGCGGCCGAGTGCGCCGTAGACCGGGGGCAGGAGGTAGAAGGCGCCGGTCAGGCCGAGCACGGCCACGGTGGTGCGGCGGGCGGCGACGCCGTGCGGGCTGGTGTAGAAGCGGACGACGACGTGCGGCAGTCCCATGGTGCCGAGGAACGTGGCGAGGATCAGCCCGTACGTGGCGTACAGCGGGCGTTCCTCGCGGCTCGCGGCCAGCGAGGTGGACATGCCGCCGTCGCTGCCGCGGGCGGCGGCCGGGACCCGGGCGCCCTCGGCGAAGGTCAGCCGGGTGCCCTGGGCGATGCGGTGCGTGCCGGCGGGCAGCCGCACCGGGCGGCCGTCGTGCGGGCGGCCGTCGACGGTGCCGCTCACGGTGACGGTCAGCGGCCGGTCCAGCTTCAGGTCGAGGGCGGTGTCGACGGTGACCGCGCGCTGCTCGCGGAAGGACGGCGGTTCCCCGAAGACGTGCCGGGGCGCCCCGTCGCCCTGCCAGGCGAGGACCAGGAAGAGGGCGGGGACGAGCAGTGCGGTGAGCTTCAGCCAGTACTGGAAGGCCTGCACGAAGGTGATGCTGCGCATGCCGCCGGCGGCGACGGTGGCGACCACCACGACGGCGACGATGATCCCGCCGAGCGGGTCGGGCGCGCCGGTCAGCACCGCCAGGGTCAGCCCGGCGCCCTGGAGCTGCGGCAGCAGGTAGAGCCAGCCGGCGCCGACGACGAAGGCGCCCGCGAGCCGCCGCACGGTCTGCGAGGCGAGGCGGGCCTCGGCGAAGTCGGGCAGCGTGTAGGCGCCGGAGCGGCGCAGCGGGGCGGCGACGAAGAGCAGCAGCACGAGGTACCCGGCCGTGTAGCCGACCGGGTACCAGAGCATGTCCGGTCCCTGCACCAGCACGAGGCCGGCGATGCCGAGGAAGGAGGCGGCGGAGAGGTACTCGCCGCTGATGGCGGCCGCGTTGAGGCGGGGGCCGACGGTCCGGGAGGCGACGTAGAAGTCGGACGTGGTGCGGGAGATGCGCAGGCCGAAGGCGCCGACGAGGACCGTCGCCACGACGACGAGGGCGACGGCGGGGACGGCGTAGCTGGAGTTCATCGGCGGTTCTTCATCGGTCGCTCGGTCCCGTCGTTCGGTCGGTGCGGTCGTTCGGTCGGTGGCCTCGTTCGCTCGCCGGCGTCGGACGCTCGGGCCCGTCGGCCGTTCGGTGTGGTCCGTCCGGGCGGCCGCTGCGCTTCACCGGTCCTCGACCAGTCGTACGAGATCCCGTTCGTTGCGTTCGGCGCGGCGGACGTACCAGCGGGCCAGCAGGACCAGCGGGGCGTACAGGCAGAAGCCGAGGACGGCCCACTCGAGGCGGTGGGCGTAGGGCATGGCGGAGAACACCAGCGGCAGCGGTCCGACGAGCAGCACGAGCACCGCGAAGACGCCGAGGGCGGCCCGCAACTGGGTGCGCATCAGCGAGCGGACGTAGGTATGGCCCAGGGTGGTCTGCTCGTCGATCTCGGTACGCGGCCGGTAGTAGCCGGAGGCGTTCGGGTACCGGCCCCGTGAGCGGAGCCGGGCGTGGGGAAGAACGCGCCGGTGCGGGCCGGTGACGACGACGCGGCGCTCGGCGGGGTCCTGCGGCACGGTCAGGTCCTCCTCATCAGCAGGTCCCGCAGTTCGCGCGCGTGGCGGCGGCTGACCTGCAGTTCCTCGCCGCCGACCACGACGCTCACGGTGCCCGCGTCCAGCCGGAGCTCGCCTATGTGGCGCAGCGCGACCAGGTGGCGGCGGTGGATGCGGACGAAGCCGCGGGAGCGCCAGCGTTCCTCCAGGGCGGACAGCGGGATGCGGAGGAGGTGGCTGCCCTTGTCGGTGTGCAGGCGGGCGTAGTCGCCCTGGGCCTCGACGTGGGTGATGTCGTCGACGGCGACGAACCGGGTGACGCCGCCGAGCTCCACCGGCAGCTGGTCGGGGTCGGGCTCGTGCACGGGGATGCGCGGGGCGGCGTTGCCGATCTCGGCGGCCCGGCGCACCGCCTCGGCGAGGCGCTCCTTGCGGACGGGCTTGAGCACGTAGTCGACGGCCTTGAGGTCGAAGGCCTGGACGGCGAAGTCCTCGTGGGCGGTGACGAACACGACGAGCGGCGGCTCGGCGAAGCCGCTCAGCAGCCGGGCGAGGTCGAGTCCGTCGAGGCCCGGCATGTGGATGTCGAGGAAGACGACGTCGATGGCCTCGGCCCCGCCCGGCCCCGACTCCAGGGCCCGGTTGATGCGGCGCAGCGCCTCGGTCGCGTCGCCGGCGCCCTCCGCGCTGCTGATGCGGGGGTCGGCGTTGAGCAGATAGAGCAGCTCCTCCAGCGAGGGGCGTTCGTCGTCGACGGCGAGGGCGCGCAGCATGAACCCGGAGTGTAGGAGCAATCCGCGCGCCTGGACATGTGCCGGGAGCTGCCGTTCGCGCTGGGTACAGTGCCGCCATGAACAGCAGGCCCGCCCCGTTCGACGAACTCGACCGGAAGATCGTCACCGCGTTGATGGCGAACGCCAGGACCAGCTTCGCCGAGATCGGGGCGGCCATCGGCCTGTCGTCGACGGCGGTGAAACGGCGCGTGGACCGGCTGCGGGACACCGGGGTGATCACCGGGTTCACGGCCACGGTGCGGCCGTCGGCGCTGGGCTGGCGCACGGAGGCGTACGTCGAGGTGTACTGCGAGGGCGCCGCCCCGCCCCGGCGGCTGGCGGAGGTGGTCCGCAACCATCCGGAGATCACGGCCGCGATGACGGTGACCGGCGGCGCGGACGCGTTGCTGCACGTGCGGGCGCGGGACGTCGAGCACTTCGAGGAGGTGCTGGAGCGGATCCGCCGGGAGCCGTTCATCCGCAAGACGATCAGCGTGATGGTGCTGTCGCACCTGCTGCCGGAGAGCCCCGAGGCGGGTGCCAGTCAGCCCGCGCCCGAATGAGCGCCGCCGGCCGAGTGCTCCTCGGCGGGTGCCCGCGGACGAGTACTCCCGGACCGGTGCTCCCGGACCAGAGCTCCCGGCGAGCGGCAGTACCGGAAGTATGCGCAGCAGGCGTGCGTAATGCGTGGAAAGAACGCAGCATTCCTGCGCTGACGCGCAATATCCTTTTCTTGTCGGTCGTATCGGTCGCTTCCTACCGTGGTGTCAACCCAGCCCACACCCCAGGAAGCGGAGGAACCCCTCTGTGCCCGACTCCCGTGTGCCGCGCCGGCGGCGCTTCCTCGTCTGTGAACCCAGACACTTCGCCGTGCAGTACGCGATCAACCCCTGGATGCGGCCCGACGCACCCGTCGACGCCGACCTGGCCCAGGAACAGTGGCAGGCGCTGATCCGCGCATACCGCCACCACGGTCACACCGTCGACGTCCTGGAGCCGGCCCCCGGCCTGCCCGACATGGTCTTCGCCGCGAACTCGGCGGTCGTCGTCGACGGCCGCGTCTTCGGCTCCCTCTTCCACGCGCCCGAAAGGCGCCCTGAGTCCACGCACTACGACACGTGGTTCAAGTCGGCCGGCTTCGACGTCCACCGGCCCGATTCCGTCTGCGAGGGCGAGGGCGACCTCGTCTGGACGGGCCGCTACGTCCTGGCCGGCACCGGATTCCGCACCACCCGCGAGGCCCACCGCGAGGTGCAGGAGTTCTTCGGCCACCCGGTGATCAGCCTGACACTGGTGGACCCGCGCTTCTACCACCTGGACACCGCGCTGTTCGTCCTCGACGACGACAACATCGCGTACTACCCGGAGGCGTTCTCGGCCGGCAGCCGCGAGGTGCTCGCGCGGCTGTACCCGGACGCGGTGCTCGCCACCCGTGAGGACGCGCTGGCGTTCGGTCTCAACTCCGTGTCCGACGGCCGCCACGTCTTCATCGCGCCCCAGGCGGAGGCCCTCGCCTCCACCCTGGCCGACCGCGGCTACCTCCCCGTCCCCGTCGACCTGTCGGAGTTCCGCAAGGCAGGCGGCGGCATCAAGTGCTGCACTCAGGAGATCCGCTCATGACCGCTCCCGCCACCACGCGCACGTCCGCCGACCTCATCCGCGCCGAGGAGCCGGTCCTGGCCCACAACTACCACCCGCTCCCGGTGGTTGTCGCCCGGGCCGAGGGCACCTGGGTGGAGGACGTGGAGGGCCGCCGCTACCTGGACATGCTGGCCGGCTACTCCGCCCTCAACTTCGGCCACCGGCACCCGCTGCTGGTCGAGGCCGCACACCGCCAGCTGGACCGTCTCACCCTCACCTCGCGCGCCTTCCACAACGACCGCCTGGCCGAGTTCGCCGAGCGCCTGGCGGCGCTGACGGGCCAGGAGATGGTGCTGCCGATGAACACGGGCGCCGAGGCCGTGGAGTCCGGCATCAAGGTGGCCCGCAAGTGGGCGTACGAGGTCAAGGGCGTCCCCGCCGACCGGGCGACGATCGTGGTCGCGGCGGAGAACTTCCACGGCCGCACGACGACGATCGTCAGCTTCTCGACCGACGAGACGGCGCGCAAGGGCTTCGGCCCCTTCACCCCCGGCTTCCGCATCGTTCCCTACAACGACCTCGCGGCCCTGGAGGCGGCGGTCGACGAGACGACGGCCGCGGTGCTGCTGGAGCCCATCCAGGGCGAGGCCGGCGTGATCGTCCCGGACGACGGCTACCTGGCCGGCGTACGGGAGGTGACCCGCCGCGCGGGCTGCCTGTTCATCGCCGACGAGATCCAGTCGGGCCTGGGCCGCACCGGCCGCACCCTCGCCGTGGAGCACGAGTCGGTCGTCCCCGACATGCTGCTGCTGGGCAAGGCGCTGGGCGGCGGCATCGTGCCGGTGTCCGCCGTTCTCGCCCGGCGGGACGTACTCGGCGTGCTGGGGCCGGGCGAGCACGGCTCGACGTTCGGCGGCAACCCGCTGGCCGCGGCCGTCGGCACGGCGGTGGTCGAGCTGCTGGAGACGGGCGAGTACCAGCGCCGGGCGGCCGAGCTGGGCGTCGTCCTGCGGGACGGTCTGGAGGCCCTCGTCGGCAAGGGCGTCACCGGCTTCCGCGCTCGGGGCCTGTGGGCGGGCGTCGACATCGACCCGTCGATCGGCACCGGCCGGGAGATCGGCGAGCGGCTGCTGCGCGAGGGGATCCTCGTCAAGGACACCCACGGCTCCACGATCCGGCTGGCGCCGCCGCTGACGATCACCGCCGAGGAGCTGGAGTCGGCCCTCGGAACGCTGGAGAAGGTGCTGACGCAGGGGGCCTGAACCGGCCGAGCCCGGCCGCGGCGTGCGCCCCGCACGCCGCGGCCGGGCCTTCCCGCCTCTCCCGCCTCTCCCGCGCCTCCCCCGCCTCCCGCGTTTCCCGCCTCTCCCGCGCCTCCCCCGCCTCCCGCCTCTCCTGCGCCTCCCGCGCCTCCCGCGCCTCCCCGCCTCCTGCGCCTCCCCGCTCGTCCTCCCGCGTCTCCCGCGCCGCCCCGCTCGTCCTCCTGCGCCTTCGTCTTCCGCCCTTCGGCTTCCGCTTTCGGCTTCCGCCTTCGGCTTCCGCTTTCGGCTCCTGTCGGGAGGGCTCCTGTGAGCCGGAAGGGCGAAGATTGAGACAGGTGGTGGTAGACCACTCACGACGACGGAGAGGTCGGCCGTGGGCACTCACGAGGAGCGGAGCGTCGCTCGGCAGCGGTTCGACGTGGCTGATGCCGTGCCCTTCCTGTTGGACGCTCAGGGCGTGGTGACGAGCTGGACCAGGGGGGCCCAGCAGCTGCTGGGGTACCACGCCTCCGAGGTGGTCGGCAGAGACGTCAGGGGACTGCTGGCCCCCCGGGACGCCGCCAGGGTGCCGGAACTGATCGAGCGCTGCCGCGAGGACGGCGGCTGGATGGGCCTGCTGACCGCCCGGCGCGGGGACGGGCAGCCGGTGAAGGTCATGGTCCGCATCACCCCGGCCGTCGAGTCGGGCGGTTTCGCGCGCTGGCTGGTCCTGCTGTCCGACATGGCCGGGGCGCCCGGCTGGGACATGAGCCGCACGGTCCTGGAGCAGGTGGTCACCAGCTCGCCGGTCGGCATGGCGATCGTGGACGGCGATCTGCGCTGCGTGTGGTCGAACGCCGCCCTGAGGCAGTTCGGCGGCGGCCCGGCCGAGGGCCGACTGGGGCAGCGGCTCGCGGAGATCCAGCCCGGTCTGGACTTCACGGGTATCGAGGCGCAGATGCTGCACGTCCTCAGGACCGGCGAGCCGGTGATCGGCTACGAGCACGTGGGCAGGATCCGCTCCGCACCGCACCGCGAGACCGCGCACATGATGTCGTTCAGCAGGCTCGAGGACGACCACGGCCACCCGATGGGCGTCTACTACACGGTCATCGACATCACCGACCGGTACCGCGCGCGGCAGCGGGTGGCCCTGCTCGACCGGGCCGGCGAGCAGATCGGCCGGACGCTGGACGTCGTGCGGACCGCGCAGGAACTGGCCGACGTGGCCGTGCCGGCCTTCGCCGACCTCGTCTGCGTGGACCTGCTGGAGTCGGTGCTGCGGGGTGCGGAGCCGGCGTCCGGGCCGCTGGACGACACCGAGCCGGTGGCGCTGCGCCGGGCCGGCCAACGGTCGGTGGACGGCGGCTCCGCGGCGGCCGTCGTGGAGATCGGCGGGATGGCGGCCTACCTGCCGGGTTCGCCCCCGATCCGCTGTCTGGTCACGGGCAAGTCCTATCGCGAGGAGCGGCTCGACCCGCTGGCCAGGGAGTGGGTGGCGGACGTGCCGGGCCGGGGGGAGACGACCTTCCTGGACTCCGGACTGCACAGCGTGGTGATCGTGCCGCTGCGCGCGCGGGGCGTCACCCTCGGCGTCACCGCCTTCTTCCGGCGCGGCCGCCAGGAGCCGTTCGACGAGGACGACCTGAGCCTCGCCGAGGACCTGGTGTCGCGGGCGGCCGTCTGCGTGGACAACGCCCGCCGCTACACCCGTGAGCGCGACGCCGCGCTGGTGCTGCAGCGCAGCCTGCTGCCGCGCCGGCTGCCCGAGCAGGGTGCGGTGGAGGCTGCCGCCTGCTACCGGCCGGCCGACGAGCTGACCGGGCTCGGCGGCGACTGGTACGACCTCGTCCCGCTGTCCGGCGCGCGGGTCGCCCTCGTCGTCGGCGAGGTGCCCGGTCACGGCATCGACGCGGCGGCGGCCATGGGCCGGCTCCGCACCGCCGTCCGCACGCTCGCGGCACTGGACCTGCCGCCGGAGGAAGTGCTCGGGCACCTCGACGACCTGGTCGCCCGCGCGGCCCACGAGGAGGGCCTGGAACCGGACGTGCCGGGTGTCGAGAGGTTCCGCTCCGTGGGCAGCGGCTGCGTGTACGTGGTCTACGACCCCGTCGACGGACAGTGCTCGATGGCCGCCGCGGGCCACCCGGCGCCCGCCGTGATCCTGCCCGACGGCACGGTCAGCTTCGTCGACCTGCCGGTGGGTCCGCCGCTCGGCACCGGCGGACCGCCCTTCGAGGCGGTCGAGCTGGCTCTCGCGGAGGGCAGCACCATCGCGCTGCACACCGACGGACTCCTGGCCCACGGGGAGGACTGGGCCGTCGACGCCGACCGCGGCCGGCTGCGCCGGGCCCTGGAGAGGGACGCGCCCTCGCTCGAACTGCGCTGCTGCGCGGTGGTCGACGCGCTCGTTCCGGCCCGCCCGCACGACGACGTAGCCCTGCTGATGGCCCGCACCAGGCTGCTGGGCGCCGACCAGGTCGCGGACTGGGACCTGCCCCCCGACCCGGCCGTGGTCTCCCAGGCCCGCAGGGAGGCCACCCGGCAGCTGACCGACTGGGGCCTGGAAGAGCTGGTCCTCACCACCGAACTCGTGGTCAGCGAGCTGGTCACCAACGCCCTCCGGCACGCCTCCGGACCCATCCGCCTGCGTCTGATCCGTGACAGCGCCCTGATCTGCGAGGTGTCCGACGGCGGCGCCACCGCTCCGCATCTGCGCCATCCGCGCACCACGGACGAGGGCGGGCGCGGTCTGCTGCTGGTCTCCCAGTTCTCGCAGCGGTGGGGGACCCGCTTCTTCGCGGACGGCAAGGTCATCTGGGCCGAGCAGTCCCTGGCAGAGCCACCGGAGTGACACATGACCGACATACCATGTGACAACATGATGATCCCGGTGGTGAGGCGGGAGCCATGAGCGAGGCGATCGACTACGCGGCGGTGTTCCAGACGCTGCCCGGCATGGTGGCCCTGCTCACCCCGGACCTCGTCTACGCGGACGTCAACGACGAGTACGTGACCCTGTCCGGTCGCAGGCGCGAGGACCTGGTGGGCTGCTACCTCTTCGACGTCTTCCCCGACAACCCCAACGACTCCTCGGCCTCCGGCACGCGCAACCTGGCGGCCTCGCTGCGGCGGGTGGTGGCCACCGGCGAACGCGACGCCATGGCCCTGCAGCGCTACGACGTGGAGAACCCGGAGCGGCCCGGGGAGTGGCAGGAGCGGTACTGGAGCACGGTCAACGCGCCGGTGCTCGACGCGGACGGCAAGGTGGTGCTGCTGGTGCACCGCGTCGAGGAGGTCACCGAGCTGATCAGGGCCCGCGGCGGCCCCAGCGGCAGCCGCGCCCGCGTCCTCGAGGCCGAGCTGTATTCGCGCGCCCGCGAACTGCAGGCGGTCAACGAACGCCTCCGCCAGGCCCACGAACACGAACGCGAGGTGGCGCTGGCGCTGCAGGAGGCGATGCTGCCCGCGTGCCGCCAGGTGCGTCACCTCCCGGCGGCGGTGCGCTACCGGCCCGCGATCGGCGCGCTCCACGTGTGCGGGGACTGGTACGACCTCGTGGACCTGGTCGGCGGCAACCGCATCGGCGTCTCCGTGGGCGACGTGGTCGGGCACGGTCTGTCGGCCGCGGGTGTCATGGGCCAGCTGCGCAGCGCGCTCAGCGCCGCCTCCCGCGTCGCGGACGGACCGGCGCAGGCCCTGAACGTGCTCGGGCGGTACGCGCACGTGGTGGACGGCGCCGAATCGGCCACCGTCGTCACGACGTTCATCGACCTGGACGCGCGCACCATCACCTACAGCAGCGCCGGTCACCCGCCGCCCGTGCTGCTGCACGCCGACGGACGCGTGGAGTTCCTCGACCGGGCCACCGACCCGCCGCTGGACGCGTGCCCCGTCCCGCTCCCCAGACCGCAGGCCGCCACCGGCTATGCCTCGGGCGCCACGCTCGTGCTGTACACCGACGGCCTGATCGAACGCCGGGGCGAGGACATCGACATCGGTCTGGCGCGGCTCGCCGACTCCCTGGGCAGCCACCGCACGGACGACCCCGAGACCCTCGCCGACGCCGTGCTGCTGGAACTGCTGCCGCCAGGGGGCGCGACCGACGACACCGCGCTCGTCATCGTGCGCCTGTGACGGCCCGTGCCGGCCTGACCG
Source organism: Streptomyces sp. H51 (assembly GCF_035656535.1). Taxonomy (NCBI): domain Bacteria; kingdom Bacillati; phylum Actinomycetota; class Actinomycetes; order Kitasatosporales; family Streptomycetaceae; genus Streptomyces; species Streptomyces sp. H51. The sequence continues at coordinate 107,024 of NZ_JAYMHD010000034.1, read as the reverse complement.
GCCGCGCCGACCTGACCGGCCGTGCCGACCTGACGGGCCGTGCCGACCTGACGGGCCGTGCTGAACTGACGGGCCGTCGGGGAACCCGGGTGGGGACCGAACGGCCCAATTCCGGCAGGTTGTGCCCGCGCTTAGACTGGCAACCCCACGACACGCCGGTTGACCTGCTGAAACGCGGCAGTCCACCGATCCGCCGGAGTGAGGAGTGACCTCTTGTTCTACTACCTGCTCAAGTACGTGTTGCTGGGACCGCTGCTGAGACTGCTCTTCCGGCCCCGGATCGAAGGCCTCGAAAACGTCCCGGACTCGGGCCCGGCGATCATCGCGGGCAATCATCTGTCCTTCTCGGACCACTTCCTGATGCCCGCGATCATCAAGCGCCGCATCACCTTCCTCGCGAAGAAGGAGTACTTCACGGGTTCCGGCGTCAAGGGACGCCTCACCGCCGCCTTCTTCCGCAGCGCCGGGCAGATCCCGGTCGACCGCACGGGCAAGGACGCCGGCCAGGCCGCGATCCGCGAGGGACTTGGGGTGCTGCGCAGGGGCGAACTGCTCGGCATCTACCCGGAGGGCACCCGCTCGCACGACGGACGCCTGTACAAGGGCAAGGTCGGTGTCGCCGTGATGGCTCTGAAGGCCCAGGTCCCGGTGATCCCGTGCGCGATGATCGGCACCTTCGAGGCACAGCCGCCGGGACAGGTCGTGCCCGACTTCCGGTCCGTCACGATCCGCTTCGGCAAGCCCCTCGACTTCTCGCGCTACGCCGGCATGGAGAAGGAGAAGGCGATCCTGCGGGCCGTCACCGACGAGATCATGTACGCGATCCTGTCGCTGTCCGAGCAGGAGTACGTCGACGAGTACGCGGCCGTCGCCAAGGCCCAGCAGGCCGCCCCGAACGGCGAGAAGGAACGCAGGTTCCCCCGGATGCCGCTCGGCTGAAGAACGGGGAAAGGGGCGGCCGGACACCGGCCGCCCCTTCATGCCGTACGGCCGCCGGTCACGGCTTGGGCGTGGCGTGCGGGGTGCACGTCACGTCCGCCGCGTCCAGCTTGCCGTTCAGGAGGTAGTCGTCCACCCGCTGGTTGATGCAGGGGTTGACCAGACCGGTGACGCCGTGGGAGCCCGCGTCCTTCTCGGTGATCAGGCGGGAGCCCTTGAAGCGGTTGTGCAGTTCGACGGCGCCCTCGTACGGGGTGGCGGCGTCACGCGTGGACTGCACGATCAGCACCTGCGGCAGGCCCTTGTGCGTCTTGACCTCGACCGGCGTCTGCTGCTTGACCGGCCAGGTGGCGCACGGCAGGTTCATCCAGGCGTTGGCCCAGGTCATGAACGGGTAGTTCTTGTTGAGCTCGGTGTTGTCCCGGTCCCACTTCTTCCAGCTGGTGGGCCACTTGGCGTCGGTGCACTCCACGGCCGTGTAGACGGCGTTGCCGTTCTCCGAGGAGATGTTGCCCGCGGTGTCCGTGAGGTCGGGTGCGGCCGCGTCGACGAGCGCCTGGGTGTCGCCGGCGACGTACTTGCTGAACACCGTCGCGATGGGTATCCAGGTCGAGTCGTAGTACGGCGCGCTCTGGAAGAAGGAGATCAGCTCGGCCGGGCCGACGACCCCGCCGATGGGGTTCTTCTTGGCGGTGGCGCGCAGCTGGAGCCACTTGTCCTGCACGGCGTCGCGGGTGGTGCCGAGGTGGAAGGTGGCGTCGTTGGCGGCGACCCAGTCCTCCCAGTCCTTCCAGCGGCCCTCGAAGGCGACGTCCTGGTCCAGGTTGGCCTGGTACCAGATCTTGTCCCGCGAGGGGTTGACCACGCTGTCCACGATCATGCGGCGCAGGTGGCCGGGGAACATCGTGCCGTAGACGGCGCCGATGTACGTGCCGTAGGAGACGCCGAGGTAGTTGAGCTTCTTCTCACCGAGGGCGGCGCGGATGACGTCCAGGTCGCGCACCGTGTTCGGCGTGGTCATGTGCGGCAGCATCTCGCCGCTGCGCTCGTAGCAGCCCTCGGCGTACTCGCGGGCCAGCTTGCGCTGGGCCAGCTTGTCGGCCTCGGTGTCGGGCACCGGGTCCGCCTTGGGCGCCTTCACGAACTCCTGCGGATCCATGCAGGAGATGGGCGCGGAGTGGCCGACGCCGCGCGGGTCGAAGCCCACGAAGTCGTACGCCTTGGCCGCGTTGGCCCACACGGCGCTCTTGGTGACGACCCGGCGCGGGAAGCGCAGACCCGAGCCGCCGGGACCACCAGGGTTGTAGACGAGCGCGCCCTGGCGCTCCTGCGCGGTCCCGGTGTTGCCGATGCGGTCGACGGCGAGCTTGATCTGCTTGCCGTACGGCTTGGCGTAGTCGAGCGGCACGGTGACCCAGCCGCACTGGATCGGCTTCTCCAGCCCCCAGTCCCCGGGGCAGTCCTGCCAGTCGATCCCGGCCTTCGCGGCCCGCTCCGCCGCGATCGCGGCTCCGCGCGCCTCGCGGTCCTGGCCGTGCCGGGCGCCCGCGCTCGCGCTCGCGCTCGCCGAGGGCGCGGCGACGGCGCCGGCGATCAGCGTCGCCGTGACCAGCACTCCGGCCGAGCCGAGCGCCGCCACACGCCTCTTCGGTCTGATGTCCCTCAAGTGGGGCCTCCCCCTGCGTGGTTGCGGTTGACAGGGGGATCCTTCCGGCTGCGAACCGGCTGAGAACAGAGTTTGTTGACCTTCTTTGCCAATCCGATAAACGGGTAAACGAATCCCGCTGAGCGGAGACGGGGCGCTCCGCTGGGTGGGCGGCGTCGTGCCGTGAGTCGGCTGCGGCGCCGTCGTGGCTGGTCGCGCAGTTCCCCGCGCCCCTTCAGGACGCTGCCCGACCGCAGGCTGCCTTCCCCGGCCGGCGCCGGCGCACCGCCGGATGCCCCACGCGACGCCGCGAAACGGCCACGGCCCCGTCGTGGCTGGTCGCGCAGTTCCCCGCGCCCCTTCAGGGCGCTGCCCGACCGCAGGCTGCCTTCACCCGGCCCGCGCCGGCGCACCGCCGGATGCCCCACGCGACGCCGCGAAACGGCCACGGCCCCGTCGCGCCCGAACGCACAGTCCCCCGCGCCCCTTCAGGCGCTGCCCGACCGCGGCTCAGGCGAGAGCGGCCAACGCCTCGTCCAGGACGCGCCGCAGGCGCAGGGCGTCCGCGGCCACCGCGGTCACCAGCGCGGCGGGGCCGGCCAGCGGCATCAGCGCGGCGCCGTCGCCGAGCATCCGGGCGCGCACCGGTCGGGTCGCGAACTCGGGCCGTACGAGCAGCAGTTGGCCGACGGCCCGGTGACCGCCGAGCACGGCCGGCCCGTCCCATCCGGCCGGCGCTCCGGGTCCGCAGCCGAGTTCCTGGTCGAGAACCGTCCGCTGTCCGATCCGTACGGTGAGACGGCTGGTCAGCCGCCCCGGTTCCTCCCCCACCCGGCCGAGCACCTGTTCCTCGCGCAGCACGAGCCGCGCCGCCGCACCCAGTTCGGCCCGCGTGGTGACGCGCAGATCGCTGCCCCGCGCGGAGATCAACTGCTTGGGCAGCCAGTGCAGTTCGCCGCCGTCGGCGACGGTGAGCCGGACGTCGTAGCGGGCCTCGCCGCCCGACTGTCCGGGCAGCGCGATGGTCGCGGCGGCCGACCCGACCCGCAGCCGGGCCCCTTCCCGCACGCCGGCCCGCACGGTGAAGCGGTCTCCGCCGAGCGGGCCGCTCATCGCGCCGACCAGCATCACCCGCGCCTCGGCGCCGCTCCCCCGGGTGCGCCGCAGCGCGAGCGGTCCCTCGCTCTCCAGCACGGGCAGCGCGGTGCCGCCGCGTCCGTCGGCCCGCGCGAGCAGCCGCGCGGTGGCGCGCACCCCGGTTCCCGCGACGCCGGTCGCGGTCATGCGGTCCACGCCGTCAGCCGCGCCCGCACCCAGTCCGCGACGTCGCGCACGCCTGTCTCGCTCCTGAGCGACTGCAGCACGACGGGCAGTTCGCCGCGCTGCTCCGCGGCGTCGGCGGCCATCCGCCCGAGGTCGGAGCCGACGTACGGCGCGAGGTCGGTCTTGTTGACGACGAGCAGGTCGGCGGTGGTGACGCCGGGGCCGCCCTTGCGCGGGATGTCGTCCCCGCCGGCCACGTCGATCACGAAGATCTGGGCGTCCACCAGCCCCCTGGAGAAGGTCGCGGTGAGGTTGTCCCCGCCGGACTCGACGAGGACGAGATCGAGCGGCCCGGCCTCGTCCTCCAGGTCCTCCACCGCCTCCAGGTTGGCGGAGATGTCGTCGCGGATCGCGGTGTGCGGGCAGGCCCCGGTCTCCACGGCGGTGATCCGCTCGGGCGGCAGCACGGCCTCGCGGAGCAGGAACTCGGCGTCCTCGCGCGTGTAGATGTCGTTGGTGACGACGGCGAGGGAGAACTCGTCTCGCAGCGCCCGGCACAGGGCGGCGACGGTGGCGGTCTTCCCCGAGCCGACGGGCCCGCCCAGACCGATCCGCAGCGCCCGGGGGGAGCCGTCGGGGCGCCGGGCGTCGGCGCTGACGGCGGAGGGGCCGTCGTGGGAGTGGTCGAGGTGCATCGGACGGCTCCATGGGTCGTCGTCGGGCAGGGAAGTGAGCGTGAGCGGAGGGGGCGGGGAACTCACGAGGCGAACAGCCGCACGCCCCGGGCCGCGTGTGCCTCCGCGCCGATCTCCAGCAGCGGGGCCGACGCCGCGGGCAGCGCGTCGACGCCCTCGCGGGCGACCCGCCGCGCCGCCTCGACCGCCCGGTCCGCGACGCGGTCCAGCTCCGGCGCCAGCCGCGCCAGCACCGCCGTCGCGTCGAAGGGGTCGAGGGCGAGCAGCCGCACGGTGGCGCTCGCCGGCCCGCTCACGCTCTCGTACGCCGCGCAGTGCGCCGCGTCCTGCGGCGAGAGGCCCGCCGCCCGTGCCGCGAGCCCGAGCACCACGGGCTGGTGCGCCCCCTTGGGGAACTCCCGTGCCAGGGCGTCCAGTTCGCCGGAGGGCCAGGTCGCCCGGGCGGCCCGGGTCAGCTGCCGCCCCAGCTTGCGCGCGGCCAGCCGCAACGCCGGCGAGGGCGTCCGCGCGTCGGCGGCGGCGTCCAGCGCCGACGGGTCCACGCCGAGCACCGCCGCCGCGGCCGTCGCCGCCGCGACCAGGCCCGACGTGTGCAGCCGCCCCCGGCAGAAGTCCTCCAGACCGGCCGCCGACGTGATCCGCCCGGCCTGCACGGCCGCCTCCGCCCCGCCGGAGTGTGCGTGCCCTCCGGCGGGAAAGCGGCCGTCGGCCAGGACGAGAAGTGCCGCCCGGGACATCAGAAGAGGAAGTAACGCTGGGCCATGGGCAGTTCGGCGGCCGGCGTGGCTTCGACGAGTTCGCCGTCGATGTGCACGGCGAAGCTGTCGGGGTCGACCCGCACCTCGGGCCGCGCGTCGTTCTCGCGCATGTCGGCCTTGGTCACCCCGCGCGTGGAGTCGATGGCGGTGAACCGCTTGCCGAGCCCGAGCCGTTCCGGCAGCCCGTCCTCGATCGCGAGCGGGGCGACGAAGTTCAGCGAGTTGGCGGCCGGCGCCCGGCCGATCGCCCCGTACATCGGCCGCGGCAGGACCGGCTGCGGCGTCGGGATGGAGGCGTTGGCGTCGCCCATCTGCGCGTAGGCGATCTGGCCGCCCTTGAGGACGAGGTGCGGCTTCACGCCGAAGAACGCCGGCTCCCACAGCACCAGGTCGGCGAGCTTGCCGGTCTCCACGGACCCGATCTCCCGGGCCAGGCCCTGCGCGAGGGCCGGGTTGATCGTGTACTTGGCGACGTACCGGCGCACCCGCCGGTTGTCCGCCCGCCCGTCACCGGGCAGCGGGCCCCTGCGCCGCTTCATCACGTGCGCCGTCTGCCAGGTCCGCAGGACCACCTCGCCGACGCGGCCCATGGCCTGGGAGTCGGAGGAGATGATCGAGATGGCGCCGAGGTCGTGCAGGACGTCCTCCGCGCCGATGGTGGACGGCCGGATCCGGGACTCGGCGAAGGCCAGGTCCTCCGGCACCGCCGGATTGAGGTGGTGGCACACCATCAGCATGTCGAGGTGCTCCTCGGCGGTGTTGACGGTGAACGGCCGCGTCGGGTTGGTGGAGCTGGGCAGCACGTTCGGCCGGGAGACGACGGTCATGATGTCCGGGGCGTGCCCGCCGCCCGCGCCCTCGGTGTGGTACGCGTGGATGCCCCGCCCGGCGATCGCCGCGAGGGTGTCGCCCACGAAGCCGGCCTCGTTGAGCGTGTCGGTGTGGATGGCGACCTGGATGCCGGTCCGGTCGGCGACGGTCAGCGAGGCGTCGATGACGGCCGGGGTGGACCCCCAGTCCTCGTGCAGCTTCAGGCCCAGCGCGCCGCCGCGGATCTGGGACAGCATGGCCTCCTGGGAGACGGTGTTGCCCTTGCCGAGGAAGCCGATGTTCAGCGGGTGGGCCTCCATCGCCTCCAGCATCCGGGCCAGGTGCCAGGGGCCGGGGGTGACGGTGGTGGCCTTGGAGCCCTCGGCCGGTCCGGTGCCGCCGCCGACCAGGGTGGTGATGCCCGCGGACAGCGCCTCGTCGGCGATCTGCGGGCAGATGAAGTGGACGTGCGCGTCGATCGCACCGGCCGTCAGGATGCGCCCGTTGCCCGCGATGACCTCGGTCTCCGGGCCGATCACCAGGTCCGGGTGGACCCCGTCCATGGTGTCGGGGTTGCCCGCCTTGCCGATCCCGGTGATACGGCCGTCGCGGATGCCGATGTCGGCCTTGACGACGCCCCAGTGGTCGACGACGACGGCGCCCGTGATGACGGTGTCGGGGGCGCCGTCCGCGCGCGTGGCACGCGACTGGCCCATGGACTCGCGGATGACCTTGCCGCCGCCGAAGACGGCCTCGTCGCCGGCGAGACCGGGGCCGCCGCTGCGGTCCTCCTCGACCTCGATCAGCAGGTCGGTGTCGGCGAGCCGGACGCGGTCGCCGGTCGTCGGACCGAACAGGTCTGCGTACGCGGCGCGCGAGATCTCAGGCATCGAGGGCACCTCCGGTCTCCCCGCGCAGCCCCGGCACGACGCGGGCGCCGGCGAGCGGGACGAGTTCGACGTCGACGGGGATGCCGGGCTCGAAGCGCACGGCGGTGCCCGCGGCGACGTTCAGCCGCTTGCCCCGGGCCGCGGCGCGGTCGAACTCCAGGCCGGGGTTGGCCTCGGCGAAGTGGTAGTGGGAGCCGACCTGGACGGGCCGGTCGGCGGCGTTGAGGACGGTCAGCCGGGTGACCTCGCGGCCCTCGTTGCAGACGATCGGGCCGTCGGCGAACAGGATCTCTCCGGGGATCATCGACGCCCCTCTCAGATGATCGGGTCGTGGACGGTGACGAGCTTGGTGCCGTCCGGGAAGGTCGCCTCGACCTGGACGTCGTGAATCATCTCCGGCACGCCGTCCATGACGTCGTCCCGGGTCAGCAGCGTGCGCCCGGAGGCCATCAGCTCGGCGACGGTGCGGCCGTCGCGTGCGCCTTCGAGGATGTGCGAGGTGATCAGGGCGACCGCCTCGGGGTGGTTGAGTCTGAGCCCGCGCGCCCGGCGCTTCTCGGCCACGTCGGCCGCCACGTGGATCAGCAGCCTCTCCTGCTCGTGCGGCGTCAGTTGCACGTAACCACCTCACAGTCCTCGCTCCGGACCGTGCGGGGCCCGGTTGCCGCGGCCACGGGGGCAAAGTCCCTGGTGGCGTGGGAGGGCAGGCTAATCGGGCCGGGTTTCCGACACGTTAACCAAGCCGTGACCCTCCTGGTCGCGGCCCCGGGGGTCTACCCGGGCGCGGGGTCTACGACGCGTCCGGCCTCCGGTGCTCCGCCGCGATGCCGAACCTCCGGGGTTCTCGGGGCGCGGAGGCGACCTCGCGGACCGTGGAGACCGCGCTGATCACCTGGTCGTCCGCCGGCTGGTCGAGCGCGTCGAGCCGTTCCAGGTCGGCGGCGGAGACGAGGGGGACGAGGGGCTTGCCGTGGCGCGTCACGACGACGCGCTCACCGCCGTACACCACCCGGTTGATCAGGTCGGCGAGCTCAGCCCTGGCTTGCGTCACCGGAATCTCGTAGGCCATGTCTCCATCATAACGTCATGTACGTCCTGTACATTTTTTGCAGAGACAGCTCCGGGGGGAAGCTCCGGGGACAGCTCTGTCGCGAGGAGGGGTATGCCATGACCCGACCGTCCGCCCGCCACGTCCTGCCCGAGTTCACCGAACGGACCTCGTCCGGGCCCGGGTCGACGGATCCGTACGCGAAGCTGCTGGAGGAGCGGATCCTCTTCCTCGGCACGCCCCTCGACGACACCGCGGCGAACGATCTGACGAGCCGGTTCATGTACCTCGAGCACAAGGACCCCGGCCAGGACATCGCGCTGTACATCAACTCGCCGGGCGGCTCGTTCAGCGCCATGACGGTGCTCTACGACACGATGCGGTACCTCTCCTGCGACGTGCGGACGACGTGCCTGGGGCAGGCCGCCGCCACGGCCGCGGTGCTGCTGGCCGCCGGGACTCCGGGCAAGCGCTCCGCACTGCCGGGCGCGCGGGTGGTGATCCGCCGGCCCGCGCTCGCCGAGCCGGTGCGGGGCCAGGCGAGTGATCTGGCGGTGCGGGCGGAGGAACTGACGCGCAATCGCCGTCTCGTGGAGGAGATGCCGGCCCGGGCCACCGGACACAGCCGGGAGAAGATCGGCGCCGACATCGAGCGGGACCGGGTCTTCGACGCCCGACAGGCGGTGGACTACGGCCTGGTGGACCGGATCGTCCCCGGCCGCCGGGCCTCCTTCGTCCCGCCCGCCGGGAGGTGAGCGGCCGGTGATCCCTCCCGAACTCCCGCCGCTGCCCGCGCTGACCCGCGCCGAGGGCGAGCTGATCGACCGTTACCTCGACGTGGTCGACCTGCTCGGCCGCATCAATCCGGCCCACCACGGCGACACCTACCGCGGGCTGCGGGCCGCGCAGGCACTGGTGGCCCGGGCGGCCGAACTGCGTGACGCCCTCGCCCTGATGCACCAACGGGGCGAGACCGAACTGCACGCCCCCACCCTGGCGCGGGCCCTGCGGGTGCTGGACGGCGAGCGGCGCACCGCCCGGGTCACCGTGCCTCCGCAGCCCGGCACTTGAGGCATCCGCCGGGCCCGGGCGGCGGTCGCCCGGCGCGGTGTCCGGACCGGCGCCGAAACGGACCAAACGGCGTACCGCCTTCCGGACTAGACACACCTCCTCTTTTTTGACCGGTCGAGTTGCGCAACCGGCCCGACCGGAAGGCGGAATGAGGCATTTCTTCGCTGGTCCGGGCCGCTTCGCAGGTGATGACGCGCGTCCGAACACAGGGCTGCCCACCCGAACGGGTGAGTGGTGAGTAACAACACAAATCCCCGTTTCCGTTGGGCTTTTCGGACATCCGTGAGCCAAGATCCGTGTCTGACGACAAGCCCCCGCCGCCGCGGCGGGGCGATCCGGGCGGACGCCGAGTCCTGCCGCCGCCCGGATGACCGGTCGACAGGAGTGGATCGGCAGGAGTGGAGGACCCGAGCACGACGGGTCGCCGGAACGGTCACGCCATGACCGGGCCGAGCAGCCCTTGGGGTGAAGCCGCGCGAGCGGCCGGGCAACTTCGCCAGCCCGAATCCGACAGGTCATCCTTCACAGGCGGCTGACGAAGGGTTGCGCATGACTGCGCTCAATCGTGTCCCGTCGCTGATCGTCCGGGCCGGCACGGCCTCGGCCCTCACCATCGCCGCGGTGGGCGGCTCGGTCGTGGTCCCGGGCTTCAGCTCCGACGCGGCCGCCGCGACGCCCGCGACGAAAGCACTTCAGATCGCGGCTTCCAAGAAGGGTTCGCCCTACCGGTGGGGCGCCACCGGTCCGCACCGGTTCGACTGCTCCGGGCTCACGCTGTACTCGTTCAAGAAGGCGGGCAAGAGCCTGCCGCGTACCGCGGCCCAGCAGTACAACAAGACCCGCCACATCTCCGCCAAGAGCCGCAAGGCCGGAGACCTCGTGTTCTTCCATTCGGGTTCGTACGTCTACCACGTCGGCATCTATGCCGGAAAGGGGAAGATCTGGCACGCCCCGAAGACCGGGGACGTGGTGAGACTGCAGAAGATCTGGACGAAGAGCGTCTGGTACGGCCGGGTCAGCTGATCCTTGCGTGCGGTGGCGGCGCCCTGACACGCCGCCACCCCACGAGGCGTGACACGGCCCTGGGCGGTTACCCGTTCAACCATGGCCGACCACGTCCCCTGCACCGCACGCAACGAGACCCCGCTGGAACGCGCCGACCGCAATTTCGGCGAACTGCTCCAGGAACTGCGCGTCACCCAGACCGGGGTGCAGATCCTCTTCGCCTTCCTGCTGACCCTGGCCTTCACCCCGCGCTTCCCGTCCCTCGACCCGGTGCAGCGGGCCACCTACGTCACCACACTGCTGCTCGCGGTCCTCGCCGCCGCCCTGTTCACCGCGCCGGCCGCGCTGCACCGCTCGCTGTTCCAGCGGGGCGCCAAACCGCGCGTCGTCCAGGTGTCCTCACGGCTCGCCACCACCGGCATGGGTGTGCTGGTGCTGGCGTTCACCGGGTCGGTGCTGCTCGTGGTGGACGTGACGACGGGCCGGGCGGGCGGGGTGGCCGCGGGCGCGGCGACCCTGTGCGTGTGCCTCGGCCTGTGGTGGCTGCTGCCCCGCCTGGTGCGGCGGGCGGGCCTGTCCGCCGAGCAGCAGGCCGCGCCCGTCGTCAGGCAGCCGGGACCGCCGCGCGACGCGGCCGTCCACCGCGAGCCGCCGGTACGGCGCCGCTGAGCCCCTCTGCCGAGGCCGGTGACGCCGCCGAGCCCCTCGCCCGAGGCCGGTACGGCGCCGCCCCACGCCCGAGGCGAACACGGCGCCGCTGTCCTCCTCGCACAGGCACCGTTACGACTCCTGCTGGCCGGCCGCCGGCACCGGCCGCGCCGGCACCTTCCACGGCAGTTCGATGGAGACGGTCTTGCCGCCCTCCCGGGTGGGGCGCACGCACAGCCTGCCGCCGCACTCGGCGGTCAGCCAGCGGATGATCACCAGGCCGCGGCCGTTGTCCTGCTGGACGGCGGCGGGCAGCCGCTTCGGGAACCGGGGGTGGCTGTCGGTGACACCGATGCGCAGTTGTTCGTCGCGGTCGAGTTCGAGTCCGACGGTGAAGGTGGGCGACTGCCCGAGGGTGTGCTGGACGGCGTTGGTGGCGAGCTCGGAGACGATCAGCCGGACGGTGTCGGCCACCTCCGTGTGCGGCGCCAGGCCCCACTCCACGAGGGTGTCGATCGCGTAGGTGCGGGCCGCGCAGACCGAGGCGGGATCGCTCGGCAGGGTGACGGATGCTTCCAGATGGTCTGCCATGGCGACGTCGTCCCTTTCCCACGGGACCGCTGGTCCGACACGGAGCGGATGGTTCGAGTACGGTCCCGGACTGGTGCTTGGCCGTCAGACTGCCATCACCGCACCGGCCACGGCTGGCGATCCACCGAGATATGCATATATCTGTCGCTCAAAGCGGTGAACTCTGCCACGAGAGACCGTATCGGGGCGCCTCATGAGGAGTAAGGAGGGACCCATGCAGCACGGTCCCGCGGTGCGCCGCAGGAAGCTGGGCGCCGAACTGCGCGCGCTGCGCGCCGAGGCGAGGCTCACCAGCGGTGAGGCGGCGCGGCTGGTGGGCTGGCACCAGTCGAAGATCAGTCGTATCGAGACGGGCACCAGCGGGGTGAAACCGGCCGATGTGCGGTTGCTCCTGGACGCCTACGGGGTGTCCGATCCGCGGCTGCGCGATCTGATGCTGGTGCTGGCGGGCTCGGACGAGAACACCGGCCGGCACCACTGGTGGCACGCCTATCGCGGCATCCTGCCGCCGGACTACAGCGACTTCATCAGCCTGGAGTCCCAGGCCGACGCGATGCGCACCCTGGAGACGTCGGTGGTGCCGGGGCTGCTGCAGACGCCCGAGTACGCGCGGGCGGTGACCCGGGCCGCGACCCGCGGGCTGGACGACGCGGGGCTCGACGCGCTGGTCGAGGTGCGCCTGGCCCGGCAGAAGGTGCTGCGGGCCGACCCGCCCCTGGAGTTCAGCGCGGTGCTGGACGAGGCGGTGCTGCGCCGGGAGATCGGCGGGCCCGAGGTCATGGCGCGGCAGCTCGAACGGCTGGTCGAGGCGGCGCGCCTGCCGCAAGTGCGGCTGCAGATCCTGCCGTTCGGCGCCGGAGCGCACGTCGGCGTCACCGGATCTTTCGTTATTTTCTCATTTTCGAGCACTCCTGATCTGGATGTGGTCGTTCTCGACCACCTGACGAGTAGCCTCCACTTGGAACGGAAAGAAGACCTCCAGGCCTATGCGGAGGCCTTCAACTCCCTTCAGATCCAAGCCCTTTCGCCCGAGGACACATTGGATTACCTCGCCGGCACAGTCGTCGGCGGGTAAGGAGGCACCATGTCAGCACTGCCTCGGAACGTCCCCTTCAGCACCGTTCCGCACGGCGTGCGGTGGCTGCGCAGCAGCTACAGCACCGGCGCGAACAACTGCGTGGAGACGGCGGCGCCGCGGTCCGGCCCGTGGGCCGGTCTGCTCGCCGTCCGAGATTCCAAGGAACCGGCCGGGCCCGCGCTGCTCTTCTCGCCGGGGAGCTGGGCAGGCTTCACGGCCGCGTTGAAGCGCTGATCAGATCCGCCTCGTGCGGAGCCCGGCCGTGTCACGCCGACTCATGGTCGAGTCCCGCCGATCACGCGCACCGCGTGTTCGATCTGCGCCTCGGAGAGGTCCGCGCGGGCGGTCAGCCTGAGCCGGGAGACGCCGTCGGGCACGGAAGGAGGACGGAAACAGCCCACGGCCAGCCCTGCCGCCCGGCAGTCGGCCGCCCACCGCACGGCCCCCTCCGGGGACGGCGCGCGCACGGAGACGACCGCGGCGTCCGGCCGTACCGCCTGCAGGCCTTCGGCCGTCAGACGCGCGTGCAGGTCGGCCGCCACCGCGCGGGCCCGCGCCGCCCGCTGCGGCTCGCGGCCGAGCAGCCGCACGGCCGCCAGGGCGGCGCCCGCGGACGCGGGGGCCAGCCCCGTGTCGAAGATGAAGGTCCGGGCCGCGTTCACCAGGTGGTCGATCACCCGGGCGGGACCCAGGACGGCGCCGCCCTGGCTGCCGAGCGACTTGGACAGCGTGACCGTGACCACGACGTCGTCGGCGCCCGCGAGCCCCACCGCGTGCGGCGCCCCGCGGCCGCCGTCGCCGAGGACGCCCAGCCCGTGGGCGTCGTCGACGACCAGCCCGGCGCCGTGCTCCCGGCAGGCCGCCGCGAGCCCGGCCAGCGGCGCCGCGTCCCCGTCGACCGAGAAGACCGTGTCGGACACGACGACGGCCGCGCCCCGGTGCGTGCCCAGCGCCTTGCGCACCGCCTCCGGATCGGCGTGCCCGACGACCTGGGTGGTGCCCCGGGCCAGCCGGCAGCCGTCGATCAGCGACGCGTGGTTGCCCGCGTCGGAGACGATCAGCGAGCCGTGCGGCGCGAGCGCGGTGACGGCGGCGAGGTTGGCCGCGTAGCCGGAGGAGAAGACGAGCGCCGCCTCGAAGCCGCAGAAGGCGGCCAGCTCGCGCTCCAGCTCGGCGTGCAGTTCGGTGGTGCCGGTGACCAGCCGGGACCCGGTCGCGCCACCGCCCCAGACCCGCGCGGCCCGCGCCGCGCCCTCGGCGACCTCGGGGTGACGGGCCAGGCCCAGGTAGTCGTTGCTCGCCAGGTCGAGCAGCGGCGAATCGGCCGGACGGGGGCGCAGGGTCCGCACGAGTCCGGCACGCCGGCGCAGTTCCGCCTGCTCGTCGATCCAGCCGAACGCCATGGCTCCTCCGGGGCATTTGTAGGCAGTGGACAGACCCTAGCCGGACGTGCCCCGGCCCATGATGTGGCGATACCCACACATCGAAGTGTCTCCGTTGTTCAAACTCTCCTTGGCCCCGGGCGGCCTCGTAGGACAGGATCGGCTCTCATGGACCTGCTGAACACGCTGGTGGACAAGGGGCTTCGGCGCGAACTGCCGACCCGCGAGGAAGCTCTGGCCGTCCTCGCCGCTTCCGACGACGACCTGCTCGATGTGGTGGCCGCGGCCGGCAAGGTGCGCCGGCACTGGTTCGGCCGACGGGTCAAACTCAACTACCTGGTCAACCTCAAGTCCGGACTGTGTCCGGAGGACTGTTCCTACTGCTCCCAGCGGCTCGGCTCCAAGGCCGACATCCTGAAGTACACCTGGCTCAAACCCGACGAGGCCTCCCAGGCCGCCGCGGCCGGTCTGGCGGGCGGCGCCAAGCGGGTCTGCCTGGTGGCGAGCGGGCGCGGGCCGACCGACCGCGACGTGGACCGTGTCTCGGACACCATCAAGGCGATCAAGGAGCAGAACGAGGACGTCGAGGTGTGCGCGTGCCTCGGCCTGCTCTCCGACGGCCAGGCGGAGCGGCTGCGGGAGGCCGGCGCGGACGCCTACAACCACAACCTCAACACGTCCGAGGGGACGTACGGGGAGATCACGACCACGCACACCTACGCCGACCGCGTGGACACCGTGCACAAGGCGCACGCGGCCGGCCTGTCGGCCTGCTCGGGCCTGATCGCGGGCATGGGCGAGACCGACGAGGACCTGGTGGACGTGGTCTTCTCGCTGCGCGAGCTGGACCCGGACTCGGTGCCGGTCAACTTCCTCATCCCGTTCGAGGGCACCCCGCTGGCCAAGGAGTGGAACCTCACCCCGCAGCGCTGCCTGCGCATCCTGGCGATGGTCCGGTTCGTGTGCCCGGACGTCGAGGTCCGCATCGCGGGCGGCCGCGAGGTGCACCTGCGCACGATGCAGCCCCTCGCCCTGCACCTGGCCAACTCGATCTTCCTCGGGGACTACCTGACCAGCGAGGGCCAGGCGGGCAAGGCCGACCTGGAGATGATCGCCGACGCCGGGTTCGAGGTGGAGGGCAGCGAGCAGGTGACCCTGCCGGAGCACCGGGCGGCGGCGGCCGGCGGAGGGTGCGGGTCGCACGAAGGCGCGGGATGCGGGTCGCACGAGGGCGCCGAGGGCGCCGGGTGCGGGTCGCACGAGGGCGGAGGTGTCTGCGGTACGGCCGCGACGGCCGCCCCGGCCGCGCCGACGGCCGCCGAACCGCGCACCGACCTGGTCGCGGTACGCCGTCGCGGCGCCGGAACGGACCTCGCGCCCAATGCCTGACCTGCCCGTCGCCGAACTGCTGGAACTCGACCGGCGCCACGTGTGGCATCCGTACGGTCCGATGCCCGGCCGCGCCGAACCGCTCGTCGTCGGGTCGGCGGACGGGGTGCGGCTGCGCATGGCCGACGGCTCGGGCGAGCTGGTCGACGGCATGTCGTCCTGGTGGTCGGCGATCCACGGCTACAACCACCCGGTGCTGAACGAGGCCGCCCGCGAGCAGCTCGGCCGGATGAGCCACGTGATGTTCGGCGGGCTCACCCACGAGCCCGCCGTACGCCTGGCGAAGCTGCTCGTCGACATCTCGCCGGACGGCCTGGAGCACGTCTTCCTCGCCGACTCCGGCTCGGTGTCGGTGGAGGTGGCGGTCAAGATGTGCCTGCAGTACTGGCGCTCGCTGGGCCGCCCCGGCAAGCGGCGGCTGCTGACCTGGCGCGGCGGCTACCACGGCGACACCTGGCAGCCGATGTCGGTGTGCGACCCCGAGGGCGGGATGCACGAGCTGTGGACCGGGGTGCTGCCCCGGCAGGTGTTCGTGGACGCGCCTCCGGCGGACTGGGACGAGGCGTACGCCGAGCGGCTGCGCTCGGCGATCGGGGAGCACGCGGACGAACTGGCCGCGGTGATCGTCGAGCCGGTGGTGCAGGGCGCGGGCGGGATGCGGTTCCACTCCCCCGGCTACCTTCGGGTGCTGCGCGAGGCGTGCGACGCGCACGACGTGCTGCTGGTGTTCGACGAGATCGCCACCGGGTTCGGGCGCACGGGGGCGCTGTTCGCGGCGGAGCACGCGGCGGTGACGCCGGACGTGATGTGCGTGGGCAAGGCGCTGACCGGCGGCTATCTGACGATGGCGGCCACCTTGTGCACCTCCCGGGTGGCCGACGGGATCTCGCGGGGCGAGGTGCCGGTGCTCGCCCACGGCCCGACCTTCATGGGCAACCCGCTCGCCGCGGCCGTCGCCTGCGCCTCGGTCGAGCTGCTGCTCGGCCAGGACTGGCGGGCGGAGGTCCGGCGGATCGAGGCGGGGCTGCGCGAGGGGCTGGCGCCGGCCGCGGAGCTTCCGGGCGTGAAGGACGTACGGGTCCTCGGCGCCATCGGGGTCGTCCAGCTCGACCACGGGGTGGACATGACGGCCGCCACGGCCGCCGCCGTACGGGAAGGCGTGTGGCTGCGGCCGTTCCGCGACCTGGTCTACACGATGCCGCCGTACGTCACGGGCGACGCGGACGTGGCACGGATCACGCGTGCGGTGTGCGCCGCCGCACGGGAGGGATGACATGCCGGTACTGGTGATCACGGGCACGGGCACGGAGGTCGGCAAGACGGTCACCACGGCCGCGGTCGCCGCCGCCGCGCTGGCCGCCGGCCGGTCGGTGGCGGTGCTGAAGGCCGCGCAGACGGGGGTACGGCCCGACGAGCGCGGCGACGCCGACGAGGTGGCCCGGCTCGCGGGCGCCGTGACGGCTGCCGAACTGGCCCGCTATCCGGAGCCGTTGGCCCCGGCGACGGCCGCCCGGCGGGCGGGGCTGGCGCCGGTCCGCCCGTACCAGGTGGCCGAGGCCGCGCAGAAGCTGGCGGCCGAGCACGATCTGGTGCTCGTCGAGGGTGCGGGCGGGCTGCTCGTCCGGTTCGACGAGACGGGCGGCACCCTGGCGGACGCGGCCGCCCTGCTGGGGGCGCCGGTGCTGGTGGTCGCGCCGGCCGGGCTCGGCACGCTCAACGCGACCGAACTGACGGCCCGCGAACTGCGTTGCCGTCAAGTGGAGTTGCTGGGCGTGGTGATCGGCAGCTGGCCCGCTGCGCCCGACCTGGCGATGCGGTGCAACCTCACCGACCTGCCGGAGGTCGCCGGCGCCCCGCTCCTGGGCGCCCTGCCGGCCGGGGCGGGGGCGCTGTCCCCCGCCGCCTTCCGCGCCGCGGCGCCCGGTTGGCTGGCCCCGCGCCTGGCCGGTACCTGGGAGGCGCAGGCGTTCCGGACGCGCGAGGCCGCCTGAGCGCTCCGCCGGCCGTGCCGCGCGGTGCCGCGTCGTGCCGCGTCGTGCCGCGTCGTGCCGCGTCGTGCCGCCGGGGACCGCCGGGGACCGCCGGGGACCGCCGGTCGGCTGCGGTGCCGTCGTGGCCGGTCGCGCGGTTCCCCGCGTCCTGTCGGGGCGCTGACCCGCCGCAGCGGTGCGCGGGCGAGCCCCGGCGGGGGTGCGGGCGAGCCCCGGCGGGGGTGCGCGGGCCTGGTTCGGCGGGGGTGCGGGGGCCTGGTTCGTGGGCAGAATCGCGGTAAGAACTCGAACGGGGAGGTCCTCATGCCGCTTCGGCCGTCCGGCTCCGCGAAGGTGGCCCGGGATCCCGTGCACCACCCGCTGTTCGCCCGTTGCTACGCCCGGGTCAGTGTGCGGGCCGAGACGCGGATGGGCATGGCCGGCGTCCGGGACCGGCTGCTGACCGGACTGGCCGGGCGGGTCATCGAGATCGGCGCGGGCAACGGGCTGAACTTCGCCCGCTACCCGAACACCGTCTCGGAGGTCGTGGCGATCGAACCGGAGCGGCTGCTGCGGCGGCTGGCCGTCGAGGCGGCCCTGCGCGCCGAGGTGCCCGTGGACGTGGTGCCGGGCACGGCCGAGGCGCTGCCGGTCAAGAGCGAGGCCTACGACGCGGCGGTGATCTCGCTGGTGCTGTGCAGTGTGCGGGACGTCACACGGGCCCTCGGCGAGGTGCGGCGGGTGCTCCGGCCGGGCGGGGTCGTCCGGTTCTTCGAGCACGGCCGGGGCGGCGGGCGGCTCATGGTCCTGACCCAGCGCACGCTGGACCGGACCCTGTGGCCGGCGCTGAGCGGCGGCTGCCACCTGGCCCGGGACCCGGTCGCCGCCCTGCGCGACGCCGGGTTCGAACTCGGCCCCTACCGGCGGGTGATGATGCCCGAGAACGGGCCGGTGCTGCCCAGCTCCTACTGCGTGCTGGGCACCGCGTGGCGGCCGGAGGGCACCGGGTAGTCACGGTCCGCTCAGGCGCGCCGTCCACGCGGAGGCGGCCCCGCACGTCGAGCACGAGCCGATGCCGCCGGGCCGCGGCATGCCTCCCCGGCCCCGGCCTGTGCGGCCTGTGCCGGAGATCAGCCGGGACCTTCGGCGGGTACCGGACGCCGAACGGACCGCACTAGGCTCGGCGCCGACCGGGGGAATCGACACGTCCAGAGGGAGACGGCCTTGTCCACACCTGCTGCGCGGCCCGCACCGGGTCATGCCTCGGCCGACGGGGTCGCGGCCCGCGCCCGCGGTCTGACCAAGGCGTACGGCTCGGGCGAGACGACCGTACTCGCCCTGGACTCGGTGGACGTGGACATCGCGCGCGGCCGGTTCACCGCGGTCATGGGGCCGTCCGGATCCGGCAAGTCGACGCTGATGCACTGCCTGGCGGGGCTCGACTCGGTCTCGGCCGGGCAGGTCTGGCTCGGCGACACCGAGATAACGGGGCTGCGGGAACGTGAGCTGACCCGGCTGCGGCGGGACCGGATCGGGTTCATGTTCCAGTCGTTCAACCTCATTCCGACGCTGACCGCGGCCGAGAACATCACCCTGCCCATGGACATCGCGGGCCGCAGGCCCGACCAGGAGTGGCTGGACCAGGTCGTCGACACCCTGGGGCTGCGGGACCGGCTGGGGCACCGGCCCGCGCAGCTGTCGGGGGGTCAGCAGCAGCGGGTGGCCTGCGCGCGGGCGCTGGTCTCCCGGCCCGAGCTGATCTTCGCGGACGAGCCGACCGGCAACCTCGACTCGCGGGCCGGCCTGGAGGTGCTCGCCTTCCTGCGCCAGGCCGTCGACGATCTCGGCCAGACGGTCGTCATGGTCACCCACGACCCGGGGGCCGCCGCCCGCTCGGACCTGGTGCTCTTCCTCGCCGACGGACGGATCGTCGACGAGATGGAGCGGCCGACGGCGGAGGCGGTGCTGGAGCGGATGAAGCGGTTCGACGTGATCCGCGGCCAGGTCGGCGAGGACCCGCCCGCCACCGGCGAGAGCGCGTCCGCCACCGGCCAGGACACGACCGCCGCCGGCCGGGGCGCGTCCGCCGTCGAGGAGGGCTGACACCGTGATCAAGGCGACGCTCAGGAGCTTCCTGGCGCACAAGGGCCGGCTGATGCTGTCCGCGCTGGCCGTCCTGCTGTCCGTGGCGTTCGTCGCGGGCAGCCTGATCTTCTCCGACACCGTCACCCGTACCTTCGACCGGCTGTTCGCCTCCACCTCCGCCGACGTGACGGTCCAGCCCAGGAAGGACCTCGACTCCCGGGTGCCGACGGGAGCGGTCCGGACCGTGCCGGCCGCGCTCGCGGACCGCGTGGCGAAGGTCGCCGGGGTCGCGTCCGCGCACGCGGACGTGAGCGTCGAGAACGTCACGGTCGTCGACAGCCGGAACCGGTCGGTCGGCTCGACCAGCGGCGCGCCCACCATGGCCACCGACTGGTTCGTCACCGACCGCAGCCCCCTGAAGCTGACCTCCGGGCGCGCCCCGCGGGGCCCCGGCGAGGCGCTCCTGGACGCCGACACCGCCGACAAGAAGCACGTGCGGATCGGGGACACCCTGACGGTGCTCGCCCAGCCGGGCTCCTTCAAGGTCCGGGTCGTCGGCATCGCGACCTTCACCACCACCAACCCGGGCGCGGCCCTGGTCTTCCTCGACCCGGACACCGCGGCGGCCCGGCTGCTCGGTTCGGCGGACAAGGCGACCAGCATCTCGGTGGACGCGGCGCGGGGCGTGAGCGACGCGCGACTCAAGGACCGGATCGTCGCCGCGGTCGGCGCCGGGGCCTACGACGTCCAGACCGCGGAGGAGGAGGCCAAGTCGGCCACCGAGAGCCTCGGCGGGTTCCTCGACGTCATCAAGTACGTGATGCTCGGCTTCGCCGGCATCGCGGTCCTGGTCGGCGTCTTCCTGATCGTCAACACCTTCTCCATGCTGATCGCCCAGCGCACCCGGGAACTCGGCCTGCTCAGGGCCCTCGGCGCCGACCGGCGGCAGGTGCGGCGGTCCGTGCTGACCGAGGCGGCCCTGCTCGGCCTGGTCGGCTCGACGCTGGGCCTGGCGGCCGGCATCGGGCTCGCCGCCGGACTGATCAAGCTCATGGGCGCGTTCGGGATGAACCTGAAGGCGACGGAGATGGTCGTCGGCTGGGGCACGCCGGTGGCGGCGTACGTCGTCGGCGTCGGCGTCACCTTCCTGGCGGCGTATCTACCGGCCCGGCGCGCGGCGGCGGTCTCCCCGATGGCCGCGCTGGCGGACGCCGAGACCGCCGGCACGGGACGGCCGCTGCGCACCCGCGCGGTGGCCGGCGCGTCCGTCGGGGCGATCGGGGCGGCCGCGCTCGCCGGCTGCGCCGCGGCGTCGCGGACGGCCACCGCCGCCTCCCTGCTGGGCCTCGGTGTGGTGCTGACCCTGATCGCGACCGTGATCGCCGGACCGCTGCTGGTGCGGCCCGTGATCCGGGTCCTCGGCGGCGCCTTCCCCGCCCTGTTCGGCTCGATCGGCCGCATGAGCCAGCGCAACGCCCTGCGCAACCCCCGGCGCACCGGGGCCACCGCGGCGGCCCTGATGGTGGGTCTCGCCCTGGTCGGCGGCATGTCGGTGGCGAGCGCCTCCATGTCGAAGTCCTTCGACCAGCAGATCGACAAGACGCTCGGCGCCGACTTCGTGATCATGAACGGCAACTATCTGCCGTTCCCGCAGGAGGTCACCGACAAGGTGCGCGGCACCCGGGGCGTCGGACTCGTCGTACGGCAGCGGTTCGCGCCGCTTGCCGTGCGGCTGCCGGACGGCAAGCGGGTGGAGACGACCGCCACGGGCTACGACGACCGCCTCGACGACGTCGCGCACGTGCCCTACGCGGCCGGCGGCTCGGCGGCGGCGCTGGCCGACGGCAGCATCGGGATGGACGCCGGCTTCGCCGGCAAGCACCGCGTCCGGGTCGGCAGCACGATCCCCGTCGAGTTCCCGGCCGGGCGGAGGACCGAGTTGCGGGTCGGCGCCCTCACCGACCAGGAGTCCTCCGACGGGTTCGGGATGCAGGGCGGCCTGGTCCTCGGCATCGCGACGGTCGAGAAGTACCTGCCGGACGGCCAGGACTCGGCGCTGTACGTCAACGCGGCCTCCGGCACGAGCCCCGACCGGCTGCGCCAGGCGCTGGAGCGGACGCTCGACCCGTACCCGCAGGTGCAGGTCCGCGACCAGGCCGACTACAAGAAGCTGGTGCACGACCAGATCGCCGTGCTGCTCTACCTCGTCTACGCGCTGCTCGGGCTCGCGATCGTCATCGCGGTGCTCGGTGTGGTCAACACCCTCGCCCTGTCGGTCGTCGAGCGCACCCGGGAGATCGGGCTGCTGCGCGCGATCGGACTGGCCCGGCGGCAGTTGCGCCGGATGATCCGGCTGGAGTCCGTGGTGATCGCGGTGTTCGGCGCGGTGCTGGGGCTGGCGCTGGGGCTGGTGTGGGGCGTGTGCACGCAGCAGGTGCTGGCGCTGCAGGGGATGAAGGCGCTCGCGATCCCGTGGGGCACCATCGTCGCGGTCGTCGTCGGCTCGGCGGTCGTCGGCATCGTGGCGGCGCTGCTGCCCGCGTTGCGCGCCTCCCGCATGAACGTGCTGGCGGCCATCGCGCACGAGTGACGGAACACCGGCGGATCCCCCGCTCCGCCGGTGTCCGGATGCCGGAATTCCGGGCCGGGGCCGTCGGGGGATGGTGGGATCGGCGCATGACCGATCTGTGCGTGCGGGCCGCGACGGCGGCCGACCTCGACACCGTGCTGGCCTTCTGGAAGACGGCCGCCGAAGGCACCAGCATCAGCGACGACCGGGACGGCGTGGAGCGGCTGGTGGCCCGCGACCGCGGGGCGCTGATCCTGGCCGAACAGGACGGTGAACTCGTCGGCACGGTGATCGCCGGCTTCGACGGCTGGCGCTGCCACCTCTACCGGCTCGCGGTGCACCCCGGGCGGCGGCGCCGGGGAATCGGTTCGGCACTGCTCGCCGCCGCCGAGGAGCGCTTCGTACGGCTCGGCGGGCGGCGCGGCGACGCGATGGTGCTCACGGACAACGAGCGGGCCCACCACGCGTGGCGGGCGGCCGGTTACGCGCCCGAGGAGCGTTGGCGGCGCTGGGTGAAGCCACTCGCCGGCTGACGCGGGCGGCCGCCGCAGGCCTCCCCACCGAAGCCTTTTGCCCATCCTTTACCCTTGAGGGACCCTTCGGTCCGCCGCCCGCGGACCACCCGTTCTCCATGAAAGGTGTGAGCGTCCGCCCATGGGCGAGCCCCCCAGTAGTCGCCGCAGCAGAGCGACCCTCCCCGCCCTGTCCGACCATGGGACGGAGGTGACCCGATGACGGAAGTGCTCCTGCTGCTGGTGGCGGTCCTGCTCTCGCTCGCCTGCGGCGCCTTCGTCGCCGCCGAGTTCTCGCTCACCACGGTCGAGCGCGGCGAACTGGAGCGGGCGGCCGAGCGCGGCGAGCGCGGCGCGGCGGGCGCTCTGAAGGCCGTACGGAACCTCACGTTCCAGCTGTCCGGCGCGCAGCTCGGCATCACCGTCACCAACCTGGTGGTCGGCATGCTCGCCGAGCCGTCGATCGCCGCGCTGATCGCCGGTCCGCTGGAGGCGCTGGGCATCCCGCGTTCGGCGGCCGGCTCCGTGGCGCTGGTGCTCGGCACCGCCCTGTCGACGGTGTTCCTGATGGTCGTCGGCGAACTGGTGCCCAAGAACTGGGCGATCTCCTCGCCGCTGGCCGTGGCCAAACGGGTCGGCAACGCGCAGCGCTGGTTCAGCGCGGCCTTCCGCCCCTTCATCTCGCACCTGAACAACATGGCGAACCGGGTGGTGCGCCGCCTGGGCGTGGAGCCGACCGAGGAGCTGGCCGCCGCCCGCGGACCGCAGGAGCTCGCGGCGCTCGCCCGGCACTCCGCGAAGGAGGGCGCGCTGGAGGCCGACACCGCCGAACTGTTCGTGCGCACCCTGAACCTCGCCGACCTCACCGCGGAGAACGTGATGACGCCCCGCGTGCAGGTCGTCGCCCTCGACGCCCAGGCGACCTGCGAGGACGTGGCGAACGCGACCCGGGCGACGGGCCTGTCCCGGTTCCCGGTCTACCGCGGCAGCCTCGACTCGGTCGTGGGCACGGCGCACATCAAGGACGTGCTGGCGGTGCCCGCCGAGCGCCGGGCACGCGTGCCCGTCTCGGAGCTGATGCGCGAGCCGCTGCTGGTGCCGGAGACCCTCACCGTCGACCGGCTCCTCGACCGGCTGTCCGGCAGACGCACGATGGCCGTGGTCATCGACGAGTACGGCGGCACCGCGGGCGTGGCCACGCTGGAGGACATCGTCGAGGAGGTCGTCGGCGAGGTGCGGGACGAGCACGACCCGCACGAGACGCCCGACCTGGCCCCGGCGGGCAGCGACGACGACGGCCGGGCGCTGTACTCGGCCGACGGCTCGGCCCGCGTGGACCAGCTGGCGCGCGTCGGCCTCAAGGCGCCCGAGGGGCCGTACGAGACGCTGGCCGGTCTCGTGGCGACGGAGCTGGGCCGCATCCCGGCCGTCGGTGACCGCGTGGAGGTCACCGGGTGGAACCTGGACGTGACGGACGCGTCCGGGCACCGGGCCGCGCGGGTGCTGCTGCACGCGCCGCTCGACGACGAGCGCGAGCAGGAGGACGAGCGATGACCGCCGTACAGCTGCTGATCGGCCTGGCGACCCTGGTCGTCAACGCCTTCTTCGTCGGCGCCGAGTTCGCGCTGATCTCGGTACGGCGCTCGCAGATCGAGCCGTACGCCGAGGAGGGCGACCGGCGGGCGCGGAGCGTGCTGTGGGGTCTGCGGCACGTGTCGGCGCTGCTGGCCGCCGCCCAGCTCGGCATCACCCTGTGCACGCTGGTCCTGGGCGTGGTCGCGGAACCGGCGATCGCGCACCTGCTGGAGCCGGTGTTCCACGCGTCGGGCGTGCCGGCGGGCGCCGGGCACGCGGTGTCCTTCGTCATCGCGCTGGCCCTGGCGACGTATCTGCACATGCTGCTCGGCGAGATGGTGCCGAAGAACATCGCGCTCGCCGAGCCGGTGCGCAGCGCGCTGCTGCTCGGCCCGCCGCTGGTCACGCTGTCCCGGGCGCTGCGCCCGGTGATCTTCACGGTGAACGCCTTCGCCAACGCCCTGCTGAAGCTGTTGCGGGTCGAGGCGAAGAACGAGGTCACCGCGACGTTCTCGGACTCCGAGCTGGCCCAGATCGTCAAGGACGCCGGTGAGGCGGGCCTGATCGACGAGCGCGCCCGGGAGCGGCTGCACGACGCGCTGGAACTGGGCAGCCGCCCGGTGCGCGACGTCGTCCTCCCGCTGGAACGCGTCGTCTACGCGCGCGTGGGCGTGACCCCCGAGGAACTGGAGCGGCTGTCCGCGCAGTCGGGCTTCTCGCGTTTCCCGGTGGTGGACGACTCCCGCCGGATCGTCGGCTACCTGCACGTGAAGGACGCCCTCGACGCCTCCCCGCACGAGGTGCCGTTCCAGGTGGGCGACATGCGGCCGATCGCGCGGGTGCGGGAGGGCACGCCGCTGGACGACGTGCTCACCGCGATGCGGGGCAGCCGTACGCACCTGGCCGCGGTGCTCGGCGCGGACGGCCGGCTGTCCGGCCTGGTGACCATGGAGGACGTGCTGCGGCAGCTGTTCGGGCAGCCGGCGTGAGCGGCCGCCGGGACCGACCGACCGGCGGGTATGGAGCCGGGATACCATCGCTGTCGCCATGCAGACGAACCCCACCTATTCCAGCCTGGTCGCCGTGGGCGATTCCTTCACCGAGGGCATGTCGGACCTGCTCCCGGACGGCTCCTACCGGGGCTGGGCCGATCTCCTGGCCGCCCGGATGGCCGCGCGCGCACCCGGCTTCCGATACGCCAACCTGGCGGTGCGCGGCAAGCTGATCGGACAGATCGTCGACGAGCAGGTCCCGGTGGCGGCGGCCATGCGGGCGGACGTGGTCACGCTGGTGGGCGGGCTCAACGACGCCCTGCGGCCGAAGTGCGACATGGGGCGGGTGCGGGACCTGCTGACCGAGGCCGTGGAACGGCTGGCCCCGTCCTGCGAGCGGCTGGTGCTGATGCGCAGCCCCGGGCGGCAGGGGCCGGTCCTCGAACGGTTCCGGCCGCGCATGGAGCAGCTGTTCGCCTGCGTCGACGAACTGGCGGCGCGGCACGGCGCGCTGGTCGTCGACCTGTACGGCGCCCCCTCGCTCGCCGACCCCCGGCTGTGGGACGTCGACCGGCTGCACCTGACGCCCGAGGGACACCGCCGGGTCGCGGAGGCGGTGTGGCAGACGCTCGGCCACGCGGCCGAGGACCCCGAGTGGCACACGCCCGTCCCGGCGACGCCTCCGCCGGGCTGGGGCGCCCGGCGGATCGCGGACGTCCGGTTCGCCCGCCACCACCTCCTGCCGTGGATCGGCCGCCGCCTGACCGGCCGCTCCTCGGGCGACGGCCGCGCGCCCAAGCGCCCCGAACTGCTGCCGTACGAAGGTCCGCTGCTGTAGCCGGGGCCGGTGGGTTGCGCTGCGGCGGCGGGTGACGGGCGTCTCGTAGGTTCCGCCGAACAACCCCGCGGCGCTGGCCTGCACGAATCGCCAGTAGAATCTGGACACGTGACTTCCGCTCCCGCCAAGCCCCGCATCCCCAACGTCCTCGCCGGACGCTACGCCTCCGCCGAGCTCGCCACGCTCTGGTCCCCCGAGCAGAAGGTGAAGCTGGAGCGGCAGCTCTGGCTCGCCGTGCTGCGGGCCCAGAAGGACCTCGGGATCGAGGTGCCGGACGCGGCGATCGCCGACTACGAGCGCGTGCTGGACACCGTCGACCTGGCCTCCGTCGCCGAGCGCGAGAAGGTCACGCGGCACGACGTGAAGGCCCGCATCGAGGAGTTCAACGACCTCGCCGGGCACGAGCACGTGCACAAGGGCATGACCTCCCGCGACCTCACCGAGAACGTCGAGCAGCTCCAGATCCGGCTGTCCCTTGAGCTGATGCGCGACCGTACGGTGGCCGTCCTGGCCCGCCTGGGCAAGCTGGCCGGCGAGTACGGCGAACTGGTCATGGCCGGGCGCTCGCACAACGTCGCCGCGCAGGCCACCACCCTCGGCAAGCGTTTCGCGACCGCCGCCGACGAGCTGCTCGTGGCCTACGGCCGGGTGGAGGAGCTGCTGGCCCGCTACCCGCTGCGCGGCATCAAGGGCCCGGTCGGCACCGCGCAGGACATGCTGGACCTGCTCGGCGGCGACGCGGCGAAGCTCGCCGAGCTGGAGCAGCGGATCGCCGGTCACCTCGGCTTCTCGCAGGCGTTCACCTCGGTCGGCCAGGTCTACCCGCGCTCGCTGGACTACGAGGTCGTCACCGCGCTGGTGCAGCTGGCCGCCGCCCCGTCGTCGCTGGCGAAGACGATCCGGCTGATGGCCGGGCACGAGCTGGTCACCGAGGGCTTCAAGCCGGGCCAGGTCGGCTCCTCGGCGATGCCGCACAAGATGAACACCCGCTCCTGCGAGCGCGTGAACGGCCTCATGGTGATCCTGCGCGGCTACGCCTCCATGACCGGCGAACTGGCCGGCGACCAGTGGAACGAGGGCGACGTGTCCTGCTCGGTGGTGCGCCGGGTCGCGCTGCCGGACGCGTTCTTCGCCCTCGACGGCCTGCTGGAGACGTTCCTGACAGTGCTCGACGAGTTCGGCGCCTTCCCCGCCGTCGTCGCCCGTGAGCTGGACCGCTACCTGCCGTTCCTGGCCACCACCAAGGTGCTGATGGGCGCGGTGCGCGCGGGCGTCGGCCGGGAGGTCGCGCACGAGGCCATCAAGGAGAACGCCGTCGCCTCCGCGCTGGCGATGCGGGAGCAGGGCGCCGAGCGCAACGAACTGCTCGACAAGCTCGCCGCCGACGAGCGCATCCCGCTGGACCGCGCGCAGCTCGACGCGCTGATGGCCGACAAGCTGTCCTTCACCGGCGCCGCCGCCGGCCAGGTCGCCGCGGTCGTCGGCCGCGTGGAGGAGATCGTCAAGCAGCGTCCGGAGGCCGCGGGCTACACGCCGGGAGCGATCCTCTGACCCGGTTCACCCCGGCACAGCTCGAGGCCGCCCGCGACCGCGTCATACCGGACGTGGTCGCGGACGGCCTCAAGGTGCTGTTCTGCGGCATCAACCCCGGCCTGATGTCGGCGGCCACGGGGCATCACTTCGCCCGCCCCGGCAACCGCTTCTGGCCGGTGCTGCACCTGTCGGGTTTCACTCCCCGGCTGCTGGAGCCGTCGGAGCAGCGGGAGTTGCTGTCGTACGGGCTCGGCATCACGAACGTGGTGGCGCGGGCGACCGCGCGGGCCGACGAACTGGACGCGGAGGAGTACCGCGAGGGCGGGCGGCGGCTGGCGCTGAAGGTGGCCCGTCACAAGCCCCGCTGGCTGGCGGTGGTCGGCGTCACCGCGTACCGGGCGGCGTTCGACGACCGCAGGGCCGGGGTGGGCCCGCAGGAGCGGCTGATCGGCGAGTCACGCGTGTGGGTGCTGCCCAATCCGAGCGGCCTGAACGCGCACTGGACTGCGCAGACGATGGCGCAGGAGTTCGCCCGGCTGCGGGTGGCGGCGGAGGGCTCCTGACCGGTCGTCACGGCGGTTCGGCCGGCGTGACGACCGCGAGCAGCTGGAACGGCAGCTCCTTGTCCCACTGGGACACGCCGAGGGCGAGCCATCGGCCCGTGCCGGGGACCTTCCACAGGTGTATGTCCGGCACGTGGGCGCTCAGCGTGGCCCAGGGTTCGGCCGGGTCCTGCCCGTCCTGGGACCGCAGGAAGGTGCTCGCCAGGCTCACCGCGTGCGGCGGTCCCCAGCGCTCGGTCAGCCGCTCGGTCAGACCGTCCCGGTCGGCTTCGTACTGGGTCCGCGTCTCCTCCCACCGGGTCCCGTCGTCCTCCCAGAAGTCGTCGCTGGTCAGTAACTCGGCCATGAGGTAGCCGGGTCCCCCGCTGCCCGCTTCGATCCTGCCGTGCGCCGCGGGGAAGTCCCGTACGCACAGCAGGTCGATCGTGGCGAGGCACCGCGCGATGTCCATGGCGTCCAGTAAACCCTCCGCCACTGACAATTGGCGGGGCGTCAAGCGCGCCCACCGTCAAGCAGGGCCCGGGGAAGGGTCGTCCCGCCGACTCGTCCGTCCCGCCCGCTCGTCCGTCCCGCCGACTCGTCCGTCCCGCCGGCTCGTCCGTCTCGGCGGCTCAGGCGCCACCGCCGCTCAGGCGTCACGGCCGCTCAGGCGCCACGCTCCGGCCAGCAGCGCGGCCGACGTCCACAGCGCGGTCACCGCCATTCCGCTCCACGGCCCCAGCGCCCCGTCCCACGTCTCGTGCAGCACCACCTGGCCCGCCTTGTCCGGCAGGACGTCCGCCACCGAGCCGGAGACGTCCCCGACCACGAACGAGACGACGAGCAGGAACGGGATCAGGACGCTCAAGGTGGCGACGCCGCTGCGCAGCAGGGCGGTCAGGCCGGCTGCGAGCAGGGCCATCAACGTCAGGTAGACCGCGCAGCCGACGACACCGCGCGCCTCCTCGGTCCAGGTCAGCCCGTCCGCCTCCGTCCCGAGCACCGCCCTGCCCACGGCCAGGCTCGCCCCCGCCGTGACCAGCCCCACGACCAGCACGGGTGCGGCGATCGCCACCGCCTTGGCCGCGAACCACCGGCCGCGCCGCGGCACCGCGGCCAGTGTGGTGCGCAGGGCTCCGCCCCGGAACTCGCCGGCCACCGCCGTCGCGCCGAAGGCGATCGCCGCGATCTGGCCGAAGCTGACGCCGAAGAACACCGAGAACAGCGCGTCGGTGTCCGCCGCGTCGCTGTCGGCGGCCGCGAGAGCGGAGAACGCCACGGTGGCGAGCGGGATCGCGCACAGGGCGCCGACCAGCGACCGCAGGGTGCGGATCTTGAGCCACTCCGAGTGGAGCACGGGCGTGAATTCCACGGTCAGGCCTCCTGCGTCCGCGCGGCCGACCGGCCGGTCCGGGGTGCGGTGAACTCGGCTTCGGAGCCGGTCAGATCGAGGTAGGCCTCCTCCAGGGTGGCCTCCTCGGCGGCGAGTTCCAGGATCGGGACACCCGCGGCGGACGTCAGGCGTCCGATGTCCTCCACCCGTGCGTGCTCCACCGTCCAGTGCCCGTCGTCCTGCTCGACGACGTCGTGACCGTGCCGTGCGAGGACGTCTTTCAGCGCCGTGGCGTCGGTGGTGCGGATCCGCACCCGGGGCCGCACACGTGCGCGGATGAGGTCCCGGAGCGGGGTGTCGGCCAGCAGGCGGCCCCGCCCGAGGACGACGAGGTGGTCGGCGAAGGACGCGGTCTCGTTCATCAGGTGGCTGGAGACCAGCACCGTGCGCCCCTCCGCCGCGAGCCGGCGCAGCAGCGCGCGCATCCAGACGATGCCCTCGGGGTCGAGCCCGTTGGACGGCTCGTCGAGCAGGACGACCCCGGGGTCGCCGAGCAGGGCGGCGGCGATGCCCAGCCGCTGGCGCATGCCCAGGGAGTACGTGCGCACCCGGCGCCGCGCGACCGCCGCGAGGCCGGTCTCCTCCAGCACCTCCTCGACCCGGCGGTCCGGGATGCGGTTGCTCGCGGCCAGTACCCGCAGGTGGTCGCGGCCGGTCCGGGAGCCGTGCGCGGCCTGCGCCTCGAGGAGGGCGCCGACGTGCCGCAGCGGTTCGCGCAGCGCCGGGTAGGGGCGGCCGCCGACGGTCGCCGTCCCGGAGGTGGGCCGGCCGAGGCCGAGCACGAGCCGCATGGTGGTCGACTTCCCGGCGCCGTTGGGGCCGAGGAAACCGGTGACCCGGCCGGGGCGGACGCTGAAGGTGAGGTCGTCCACGGCCGTCCGGGCACCGTACTTCTTGGTGAGGTTCCGCACGTCGATGCTGGTCATGACGGCAGCGTGACGGCCCGGGCGCACCGCCCGCCTCCCCCGGCGGTGGAGTCCGCCTCCCCCGCGCGGGGGAGGCCGGTTGTCGGTGCGGGCTGCCACGATGACGTGATGGACCGCATGCTGCGCCCGTTCGGCCGGGCGGTGACGTACACGCGATGGCTGCATCTGTTCATGGCCGTCGTGTGGCCGGCCATGTGGTGGTACGTCTTCGACCGGCCGGGCGCCTGGTTCACCGCGGCCGCGCTGCTCGCCTGCGCGGGAGCGGTCCCCGCGCTGCGGACCGTGGAGGGGTTGCAGGCCAGGCTGCTGCTGCTCGGCCAGCGGCACGACAGCGGACACGTGGACATCGTCACCGCGCCGTCCCGGACCTGGGGGGACCGCGGGCGGACCGTGCTGTGGCTGGAGACCCGGCTGCTGGTGGGCTGCCTCGTCGCCTTCCTCACCGTCCAGCTGCCGATGCTCGCCGTCGACCTGGTGCGCACGGCGGGCGGAGGCGGGCCGGACGGGGCCACGTTCCTGCGTGTGCCGGGCCACCACTGGTGGTACGCGCTGCTGGCGCCGCTGCCGCTGGTCCTGCTGGCCGCGGTCGTGACCGGCTCCGGAAGCCTGGTCACCGCCGTCGCCCGCCGCCTGCTGGGCCCCTCCCCCGCCGAACGCGTCGCGGCCCTGGAGGAGCGCACCGAGCGGCTGCTGGAACGCACGCGCATCGCCCGCGAGTTGCACGACTCCATCGGTCACGCCCTGACGGTCGCCGTCGTCCAGGCGGGTGCCGCGCGCGCGTCCGGCGACCCGGCGTTCACCGGCCGGGCCCTGGAGGCCATCGAGGAGACGGGCCGGGCCGCCCTGGAGGACCTGGAAAGGGTGCTCGGCGTCCTGCGCGAGTCCGAACGCCCGGTGAGCGCCCGTCCCACGCTCTCGGACGCCGGCCAGCTGCTGGAGTCGGCCCGCGCCTCGGGCGCGAAGGTCGACGCGGAGCTGTCGGGTCCGCTGGAGCGGGTGCCCGGACCGCTCTCCCGCGAGGGCTACCGCATCCTGCAGGAGTCCCTCACCAACGTGCTGCGGCACGCGGGCGCCGTCCCCGTGCGCGTGCGGATCGACGTCACCGACGGCGTCCTCGCCCTGGAGGTCCGCAACGCGCTGACCGCCGGTCTGCCCGGCCCCGGCCGCGGCAGCGGGCTGCGCGGCGTACGCGAACGCGCGGCCCTGCTCGGCGGCCGGGCGTGGACCGGCCCCGACGAGGGCGACTGGCAGGTGCGCGTGGAGCTGCCGCTGGGCTGATCTACGCTGGCCGGATGCCGGTCACCGTTCTCCTCGTCGACGACGAACCGCTCGTACGCGCCGGTCTGCGGGCCGTGCTGGAGGCGCAGCCGGACATCGAGGTCGTCGGGGAGGCCGCCGACGGGGCGGCGGTGATCCCGCTGGTGCGGCGACTGCGCCCGGACGTGGTCGCCATGGACGTGCGGATGCCGCTCCTGGACGGCATCGAGGCCACGCGCGCGGTGCTGCGGACCGTCGACGCGCCGCCGAAGATCCTGGTGGTGACGACGTTCGAGAAAGACGAGTACGTCTACGAGGCGCTGCGGGCCGGGGCCGACGGGTTCCTGCTGAAGCGGGCCCGGCCGGCCGAGATCGTGCACGCGGTGCGGCTGGTCGCCGCGGGCGAGTCGCTGCTGTTCCCGGCGTCGGTGCGGCGGCTGGCCGCGGACCACGGCGACCCGGGCGGCAACCGGGCGGCCCGGTCCGTGCTGGACCGGGCCGGGCTGACCGGGCGGGAGGCCGAGGTGCTGCGGCTGATGACCCGTGGCCTGTCGAACGCGGAGATCGCCGCCCGGCTGGTCGTCGGGACGGAGACGGTGAAGTCGCACGTGAGCGCCGTGCTGGCGAAGCTGGGGGCGCGGGACCGCACTCAGGCCGTCATCGTCGCGTACGAGTCTGGGTTCGTGGCGCCGGGCTGATCCGGGCCGTGCGGGCGGGCCCGGCGCCCGGATCGCCCGGTCGCCCGCGGGGGCGCGCCTCGCCGGGGCCCGCCGTGCCGAGTACCATCCGCCCAACACGCGCACGAGCTGGGAGGACGGACGTTGGGGCAGCTGACCGGCGGGGATCCCTCGCTGCTGCGGAGGATCAACTCCGCGGTGGTGCTGCACGCGCTGCGTGCCGCGGACTGCGCGACGCTGACGGAGATCACCCGGGTGACCGGACTGTCCCGGCCCACGGTGGAGGGCGTGGTCGAGGGGCTCGTCGAGGCGGGGTACGTCGTCGAGAAGGCCGCCGACGAGGGGGTGGCCCGGCGTCAGGGGCGGCCCGCGCGCAGGTACCGGTTCCGGGCCGAGGCGGGTCATCTGCTGGGGCTGGAGATCGGTCCGCACCGCGTGGCCGCGCTGCTGGCCGACCTGGACGGCCGGGTGATCGGGGCGCAGGCGAAGGACGTCGAGGAGACCGCGCCGGCCGACGAGCGCCTGGAGCGGCTGCGCACGGCGGTCGCCGAGCTGCTGCGCCGGGCCGGTGTGCCGCGCGATTCGCTGCGGGCGGTGGGGGTCGCGACGCCCGGGATCGTCGAGGCCGGCGGGATCGTACGGCTGGGCACGGCGCTGCCCGGGTGGACGGGGCTGCGGCTGGGCGAGCGGCTGAGCCGTTCCTTCAAGTGCCCGGTGCTGGTGGAGAACGACGCGAACGCGGCGGCCGTCGCCGAGCACTGGAAGGGCGCCGCCACCGAGTCCGACGACGTGGTGTTCGTGCTGGCGGGGCTGAGCCCGGGGGCGGGTTCGCTGATCGGCGGCCGGCTGCACCGGGGGTACGGCGGCGCGGCCGGGGAGATCGGCGCGCTGCACCTGCTCGGCCGGGAGGCGACCCCGGAGACCCTGCTGTCCACCACGGACGAGCCGCTGCACCCGCTCGACGAGCAGGCGGTCGCCGGGGTGTTCGCGCGGGCCCGCGAGGGTGACCAGCGGGCCCGCGCGGCCGTCGACCGGTTCATCCAGCGGCTCGTGCACGACGTGGCCGCGCTCGTCCTGGCCCTCGACCCGGAACTCGTCGTCGTCGGCGGCTGGGCGGCCGGCCTGGACGGTGTACTGGAGCCGCTGCGCGGCGAGTTGGCGCGCTACTGCCTGCGCCCGCCGAAGGTGACCCTGTCCCTGCTGGGCGAGGCGGCGGTGGCGATGGGCGCGCTGCGGCTCGCCCTCGACCACGTGGAGGAGCAGTTGTTCGCGGTGGGGGGCACGGTGACCGCCCGGCGCTGAACCGCGTCGCCCCCCTGGCGGATTGCGGGGTGCGACGCGGCTGAGGGGTCTTCAGGAGGCCTCTCGCTCCGGGCTCTGGTGGATCTCCACACCGCCGGAGTCGCCGAAGGTCAGCCGGCAGGTGTCCGCGCGATAGGTGGCGACGGACAGCGCCGCGGTGCGGCCACCGGAGAGGAACCGGGTGGTGACGACGAGGACGGGCGCCCCCGGCAGCCGGTCCAGTTCCTTGGCGTCCTCCGCCCGGGCGGAGCCGAGCTCCACCGAGCTGTCGCGGCCCTCCAGCTCCAGCCGGTGCAGTTCGCGCAGCACGGCCCGCGCGCGTGCGGGTCCGGACGGGGCGTCTATGGCGGACAGGTCGGGCACCGACGCGGCCGGGATGTGGAGCAGCTCCGCCGCGACGGACTGCCCGTGCGAGACGCGCGTACGCCGCAGGGTGTGCACGGGCTCGTCGGGCGCGGTGCCCAGCGCGGCGGCGACGGCCGCGGGCGGGACCGCCGGCACGCAGTCGACGGCCTGCCAGACGTCGCCGGGGGCGCCGGGCCAGGCGTGCTGCCCGGTGCCGACGGCCACGCCCACGCGCGGCGGCGCGACGGTCGTCCCCACGCCGCGGCGGCGCTGCAGCCGGCCTTCCAGTTCGAGCTGTTCGAGGGCCTGCCGGAGCGTGGCGCGGGCGACGCCGAAGCGGGCGGCCAGGTCGCGCTCGTTGGGCAGGATCTCCCCCACCGAGAACTCGGAGTCCAGTGCCTCGGTCAGCACGGTCTTGAGGTGCCAGTACTTCGGTTCCGGCACTGTTTCCAGCTGCGTGGTCCCCACCCTGTCCTCCGCATCCGCCGTGGCCCCCCGCGGCGTTTAAGCGCCCTTGTTTATTAAAGGTTGTTGCACTTGTCTGCGACCATAGGACGGCCCCCACCCTTGGTCAAGACCAATCCTCCGCCGCTCGGGTGACGCCGAGAGCCCCCGTCGGGGAACGGGGGCTCTCGGGGTGATGTCGCTCCGGCTACCGCCCGACGGTGTCCAGCGCCCGCAGCTTGTCGGGGTTGCGGATGACGTACACCGCCTGGACGCGGCCGTCGAGGACGTCGATCTGGAACACGCTGTCGGGCCTGCCCGCGGACAGCAGCAGGACGGCGGGGCCGCCGTTGACCTCCAGGAAGCGGTAGGACAGGTCGGGGACGCCCTTGCGCGCCACGCCGACGAGGAAGCGGCCCACGTGGTCGGCCGTCTCCAGCACGCGCAGCGGGGCTTTGGACTTGCCGCCGCTGTCGCCGACGAGCCGCACGTCCGGCGCGAGCAGCGACATGAGTCCCGCCAGGTCGCCCTCGGCCGCGGCGGCCAGGAAGCGTTCGGTGAGCTCGCGGCGCTCGGCGGGATCGACCTGGTAGCGCGGCCGCCGCTCGTCGACGTGCCTGCGGGCCCGTCCGGCGAGTTGCCGCACCGCCGCCTCACCGCGGTCGAGCACGGCCGCGATCTCCGCGTACGGGTAGGCGAAGGCCTCTCTGAGGACGAACACCGCGCGTTCCAGCGGCGACAGGGATTCCAGGACGACGAGGAGGGCCAGCGAGACGGAGTCGGCGAGCACGGCCCGCTCGGCGGCGTCGGGCACGGTGTCCCCGAAGGCGGTGACGTACGGTTCCGGCAGCCACGGCCCGACGTACGTCTCGCCCCGCGCCTTGACCTGGCGCAGCCGGTCGATGGCGAGGCGGGTGGTGACGCGCACCAGGTAGCCGCGGGGTTCCCGCACCTCGCCGCGGTCGGCGCGGGACCAGCGCAGCCATGCCTCCTGGACCACGTCCTCCGCGTCGGTCACCCGTCCGAGCATGCGGTAGGCGACCCCCAGGAGGACCGGGCGGTGCTCTTCGAAGACATCGGTGTCGTTGTCGTTGTCGGTGTCGTTGTCGTTGTCGGTTTCGGTGTCGGTCGCGGTCTCGGTCGTCACCGGTCCATCCCATGCGACACATCGGGCCGTGTCCAGAAGAAATCGCGTGGCGTGAGCAGAATGACCACGCAGCGGCCGGACCGTCGACCGGGCCGTCACCGCCCCGGGGGCTACCCGTCGGTAGTAATTGCTGACAAGCTGTCTCACGGCGTCCGCCGACACGACCCGGACGACAGGGCCCGGGCATCCGGGCCCGGACAACAGCCCCGGGCGACAAGCCCGGACAGCACGACGCAGCCAGCACGGCCAGACAGCGAGTCCCACACGAGGAGCAGCCCCATGTCCGCCACCGTCTCCTTGAAGGTCCCCTCCCCGCGCGGCCCGCAGCCCGTCACCGTCGCCTACACGCGCGTGGGCAGCGGTGAACCGCTGCTCCTGCTGCACGGCATCGGCCACCACCGGCAGGCCTGGGACCCGGTGGTGGACATCCTCGCGGCCGAGCGGGACGTGATCGCCGTCGACCTGCCCGGTTTCGGCGCGTCGCCGGGCCTGCCGGACGGCCTCGCCTACGATCTGCCCACGACGACGTCGGTGTTCGCCGCGCTCTGCGAGGCGCTGGAGCTGGACCGGCCGCATGTGGCGGGCAACTCGCTGGGCGGTCTGCTCGCGCTGGAACTGGGCCGGGAACGGCTCGTACGGTCCGTCACCGCCCTGTCTCCGGCCGGGTTCTGGTCGGAGGCCGAGCGGCGGTACGCCTTCGCGGTGCTGCTCACGATGCGGCGGATCTCGCAGCGGCTGCCCCTGCCGCTGGTCGAGCGCCTGTCGCGCTCGGCGGCCGGCCGGACGATGCTCACCAGCACCATCTACGCCCGTCCGGCCCGGCGGCCGGCCGAGGCCGTGGTCGCCGAGACGCTCGCGTTGGCCCGGGCCACCGGATTCGACGCCACCCTCCTGGCGGGCGCCGCCGTCCGGTTCGCCGACGACGTGCCGGGACTGCCCGTCACCGTCGCGTGGGGTACCCGGGACATGCTGCTGCCGCGCCGTCAGGGGGTGCGCGCGAAGCAGATCATCCCCCGGGCCCGGCTGGTGCGGCTGCCCGGTTGCGGGCACTGCCCGATGAACGACGACCCGGCGCTGGTCGCCCGCGTCATCCTCGACGGCAGCCGCTGAGCCCCGCCGCCGCGTGAAGCGCGCCGGCGCGGTGCAGGCGGCGGCGACGGGAATCAGCCCGGGGAATGGGGACCGGGGACCGGGGACCGGGGACCGGGGAACGGAGAACGGAGAACGGGGCACAGCGTGGCGCGCTCGGCGCCGAGGCGCTGCCCGCCCATATGCACCGGCACATGAACCCGACGACGGTGGCGACCGCGGCCTGCCACCGCGGCGCGCCGGTCTCGGCGGCGCCGGCCGGCGCAGCCACGCCGCGTGCCGTCGGTGACCAGGCCCGCCGCCGCGACCGCGGCCGCCGCGAGGCCGTACACCGTGGCGGACGACAGCCGGGGCCCCGGAGGCCACAGCACGAACACGGCGGGAACGGCCTCGCCCGCGAGCCCGGCCTCGCCCGCGAGCCCGGCCTCGCCCGCGAGTGCGCACACCGACCGGGCGACGCCGGCACCGCCCGTGCACCCCCAGCCCTGAACCGGGGAGCGGCCTGGGGCCGGTTCCCTTGCTCCCGCGGCCGGTTGTTCACCCGTGGTTTGCGTGTGTGCCGCGACGCCCCAGTAGTTGTGGCATCGCACACTGGCCGGATCTCGTCCCTGGAGGCGCATCCATGTCCCACCGTCCGTTCCCCGGCCGCCGCAGCGTCCTGCGCGGCTCCCTCGCCGCGTCGGCGGCCCTGACCCTGCCCACCGCCCTCGGCGCGGCCCCGGCGTTCGCCCTGTCCGGCCGACCCAGGGCGGGCTGGGGCGTGCAGGCGGGCGACGTGACCTCCGACTCGGGGCTGGTGTGGGTGCGCTCCGACCGCCCCGCCCGCATGATCGTCGAGACCTCCGCGACCGAGTCGTTCCGCAACCCGCACCGGTGGCATGGTCCGCTGCTCGGCGAGGGCACGGACTTCACCGGGAGCACCCGGCTGCGCGGGCTGCCGTCCGGCGAGCAGATCCACTACCGCGTGCTGCTGGCGGACCCGGACGACCCGCGCCGCACCGGCGAGCCGGTGACCGGCACCTTCCGCACGGTGCCGGCCCACCGCCGCAGCGGCGTGCGCTTCCTGTGGTCGGGCGACCTCGCCGGGCAGGGCTGGGGCATCAACCCCGACTTCGGCGGCTACACGATCTACCGCGCGATGGCCGCGCTCGACCCCGACTTCTTCATCTGCAGCGGCGACAACGTCTACGCCGACGGCCCCATCGCGCCGACGGCCACCCTGCCCGACGGCAGCACCTGGCGGAACGTCACCACCGAGGAGAAGTCGAAGGTCGCCGAGACGCTGGCGGAGTTCCGCGGCAACTTCCGCTACAACCTGCTCGACGACAACCTCAAGCGGTTCAACGCGCAGGTCCCGTCGGTCATCCAGTGGGACGACCACGAGGTCCGCAACAACTGGTACCCCGGCGAGGTGATCGCGACCACCGACACCCGGTACACGGAGAAGAGCGTGGACGTGCTCACGGCGCGGGCCCGGCGCGCGTTCAGCGAGTACTTCCCGCTGTCCACGCTGCGGCCGGGCGCCCGGGAGGGCCGCATGTACCGGGTCCTGCGGCAGGGGCCGCTGCTCGACGTGTTCGTGCTGGACATGCGGACGTACCGCAACGCCAACTCCCCCGACGACCAGACCGTGGACCCGCAGGGCATCCTGGGCGCCGAACAGCTGGAGTGGCTCAAGCGGGAGCTGTCGCGCTCGCGTGCCGTGTGGAAGGTGATCGCCGCAGACATGCCGCTCGGCCTGGTCGTGCCGGACACCACCGAGGGCAGGGCGAACATCGAGGCGGTCGCGCAGGGCGACCCGGGCGCGCCGCTGGGGCGGGAGCTGCAGATCGCCGAACTGCTGCGGTACATCAAGCACCGGCGGATCACCGGAACGGTGTGGCTGACGGCCGACGTGCACTACACCTCCGCCCAGCACTACCAGCCGTCGCGGGCGGCCTTCACCGACTTCGAGCCGTTCTGGGAGTTCGTCTCCGGTCCGCTGAACGCGGGCGCCTTCCCCGCCAACAAGCTCGACGGCACGTTCGGCCCGGAGCGGGTGTTCGTGAAGGCCCCGGCCACGGCGAACGTCTCCCCCGCGGGCGGCTACCAGTTCTTCGGCGAGGTCGACATCGACGGCGGCAGCGGGGAGCTGACGGTGCGGCTGCGCGAGCAGGACGGCACGGTGCTGTTCACGAAGGTGTTGCAGCCGGGCCTGGTCGGCCAGTGACTCCCTTACGCTCTGAGGCAGGGCCGCGCACCGGCGTCATCCCCCGGTGCGCGGCCCTGCCGCACATCGCGCGACGCGGCCTCCGACCCGGCGTCTTGGCAGGTCAGAACGATTGTCAGTGGTCGCCTCTACGGTCTTCCCATGACGCGATCTTTGCAGGCCGTGGCCTATCGCCGACCCTCCGTGCTGGAGTCGGCGCCGGATGGGCGGCGGCTGGGACTCGAGACCTCACGGGGTGCGACGCCGGCCGGCGCCACGGACCATCCGCGGTTCTTCGCCGGTTTCCTGACCTCTCCTCAGGTCGCCTCCGCGGGGCTGCTGGCGGTGGCGGACGTGGCGGCCGCCCGCTACTACCAGCCGCAGCTGCGGGCGTCGCTCGACCCGGTGGTGACGGGCAACGGCGACCGGCTGCGGTTCGAGTCCTTCTCGGGATGCGGCGGGGTCTACGCCCGCCTGGACGTCCTGGAGACCGGCCTCGACGGCGGCGAGGTGGGGCACGGCACGACCAACGTGGACGTCAACAACCCGCTGCGTGAGGCGCTCTCCCGGATCGGCACGGACGATCCGCTGCACCTGCGGGTCGGCCCGGAGGAGCTGGCCGTGACCACCCTGGACGGTCCGGTCGTGGAGAAGAAGGTGCCGCTGCCCGACCGCTGGCTGCGCGGCTTCGCGGAGGCCCAGGTGATCGCCGCCGGCTTCGACCTTCGGGCCGAGCTGACGGCCCCGGAGGCCGTCCGGTTCCTGCGCGCCCTGCCCCGCGGGGGAGGACGGGGCGCGTCGGCCGGCCCGCGCTGGGTGGTGCCCGCGGGCCGCGGGCTGCGGCCGACCACGCGGGCGGTGCCGGGCGCGGTGTGCCTGCCCGGACCGGAGCGGCTGGTGGCGCTCCAGCGGGTGCTGCGCCACGCCACCGCGCTGCGGGTGTACGGCGCCGCCGCGACCGCCGGCGCGTGGGAGGTCGTCCTGCCCGGCATGCGGCTCACGCTCACGCTGTCGCCGGACGCCGCACGCGGGTTCTCCGGGGAAGGCGGCGTCCTCGACGCGCTCGCCGGCGACGAGGCCGCCGAGGACGCGGAGCTGGTCTCGGTGCTCCTGGCGTGGGAGCCCCGTGTCGACGTCGCCGGCCTCGCCGCCGCGTCCGGCCTCACTCCCGAGCGGGTCCGGGCCGCCCTGGTCCGCCTGGGCACGTCGGGCCGCGTCGGGTACGACACCGCGGAGGCCGCCTACTTCCACCGCGAACTGCCCTACGAGGCCGAGCGGGTGGAGCGCCACAACCCCAGACTGCGCTCGGCCCGGACGCTGGTGGCCGCCGGGGCGGTCTCCCTCGACGGCGCGCTCGCCACGGTGACGGCGGAGGACGGGCACGTGCACCGGGTGCGCGACGAGGCGGGGGTGCTCAGCTGCACCTGCCTGTGGTGGGCGAAGTACCGGGGCGGGCGCGGGCCGTGCAAGCACGCGCTGGCGGTGCGGATGGTGCGGCGGGGCGCCGCGGCGGAGCGGGACGCGGTGCGGGCCGGCGGGGGTGTGCGATGAGTGCGCTGCTGGATGCGGTACGGGCGGGCCGGATGCCCGAGATGGTGGACCTGCTCGGCGAGATGACGGACGCCGAGCGGCGCGCTGTCTTCCCCGAGTTGAAGGCGCTGCGCAAGGAGCTGAGAAAGGCGCCGTGGAACGCGGCGTCCCGCCGCGCCCATCCGGCGCTGCACGCGGCCGGGGTGGCGTGCCAGACCGGTGCGGCGGCCGTGGCCGGCTGGATCGCCGCCGCGGACATGCGCTGGTCGCAGTCGGCGCCAGCCCTGCTGCTGCGCGTCCTCGGCGACCGCGACCCCGCCTGGCTCGCGGATCTCGCGCACCGGCTCGCGCAGCGCGCGGACTCCTCGATGGTGCCGTACGAGCTGATGGCGGGCCTGGTGCGGCTGTCGGGTTGTCCGGTGCCGACGACCGATGCCTATGTGCGTGGCTGGATGGTGCACATCTCCGGCACCTGGAAGAGCCGCGGGACGGTCGTCGGCCGGCTGCGTGCAGATCCCCATCTTCCCGAGCTGGTGGCCGCGATGTTCGAGACCGACGACATCGGCGGCCTGCTCGACTGGCTGGCCGGTGAGGGCCCGGACAGCTGGTTCGGTGCGCTGAACGAGCTCACCGCCTCCGGCGACCTCGACCGGAAGGTGGTCGTCGAAGCCTGCGTGGCACGTCTGCTGAGGGGCGGATCGGCCGCCGATCACCGGGCGTTCCTGAAGCTGCTGAGAGCTCTGGAGCTCACGGACGAGGAGGAGCGGGAGCGGACGGCCGACTGGCTGGCCCTCGCCTCGGACGCCGTCTCACCGGTGGCCGCGCACGCCCAGTCGGTACTGGCGTCCCGTGTGCTCGAGGGCGGACTGACAGACGGCAGCTCGCGGACCTGTCGGCGGCGGTGCTGTTCCGTACCGAGAAGAAGCTCGTGCGCGCGCAGCTCGTACTGCTCGGCAAGGTCCTCGCCAAGGACCCGTCCGCCGCCGCGGAGCTGCTGCCGGCCGCCGCCGAGGCCTTCGGCCACCCGGACCCCGAGGTGCAGGAGCGGGCCCTGAAGCTGGTGGAACGCCATCTGCCGAAGGCGGACTCCGCGAACTCCGCGGACGTACTGGCACAACTGGCTTCGGCTGCGGAACAGTTGATCCCCACGCTCCGCGTCCGGGCCGCCGGGGTGCTCGGCATCGACCCGGTGGCCCCCGATGCCGGGGTCCACGAGGAGGTGCTGCCTCCGGCGCCCCGGCCGCTCCGCCTGGAACCGGCACCGCGGTCGGCGGCGGAGCTCGCCGAGGAGGTGAGCGCACTGCTGGCCGCGGGCACGGACGTCGCGGGGTTCGAGCGCGCGCTGGACGGCCTGGTGCGGCATGCCCACGACCGTCGCGACGGCCTCCTGGAGGCGCTCGCCCCGGTGGCCGGCCGCCGCTGGTGGCATTCGGAGGACGTCCGCGCGGACACCCGCTTCGCCCGCACCCGCAGCCTCCTCGACCCGGCGCAGGCCGTCGACCTGCTGCTGGCGACCCTGCTGGGGCGTGTGGGCACCGGCACCCTCCTCGCGGCGGTCCAGCAGGGGACCACGGCCGACGGCTGCGCCCACGGCGCCCTGTGCCGGGCTTTCGGCGCACGGCTGTGGGAGGTGGCGTACCGGATCCGCACCGATCCGCTGCCGTTCCTGCTGTCGACGCCGACGTGGAGCACGGGCCTGCTGGAGCCGGACGAGCTCGTGGACCGGCTCGACGCCTACCGGCGCACCGGCGCGCGGCCCGCGGCGGCGGACTTCGCGCAGGCACTGCTGCGGGTTGGGCGGTCGGACCGGAAGGCGGCCGCGGCGGCGGCCGGGCGCGCTGCGGCTCTCGGTACGGCGGAGGGCGAGCGGCTCGCCCGGTGGCTGGCCTCGGACGGATCCGCCCTGCCGGCGTCCCGCAGGCGCGCCATCGGGCCGCGCCTCCTGGTCGACGCCGGCGAGCTGCCGGAGCTGCAGGAGGACCTGCCCGCCGAGTTCCGCCCCCTGGGCCGGCCGACCAGTGCCGTCGCCGGCCTCCGGTACTGCCACCACTGGAACAACGGCATACGCCCGCACTGGCTGGCCCTGCTCCCCGAGCGGCGCGAGCTGGTGGCGGTGCGGATGCTGCCGGAGCTGTCCGGCGCGGCCGTGGACGGCACCCGGGGCGTCACCGCCGTCCTGCCCCGGCTCGCCGAGTCCGGCGGCGAGGCGGGCGAGGCGGTGCACCTGTGCGTGGCGTACGGGCTCGGCGCGCGGCATCCGGAGGACCGGCTCGCGGCCGTGGACGCGCTGCTGACGCTGGCGGCGCGCGGGCAGCTCGACGCGGCCCGGCTGGGCGCGGACCTCGGGCAGTCGGCGGGGCACGGCGCGGTGAAGCCGCTGCGGCTGGCGGACGCGGCGCGCACCGCAGCCGCCACGGGGGCGAACGCCACGGTCTGGGAGGTGCTGCGGCACACCCTGCCGGCGTTGCTGGCAGGCCCGGCGGCCGACGGCGCGGGGACGGCGCCCCGGGGGCTCGCGGATCTGCTGGGCGTCGCGGCGGAGTGCGCCGAGCGGTCCGGGGCACGGGGGCATCTGCCGCACCTGGAACGGACGGCGCGGCGGTCCGGCTCGTCCCGGCTGGTGGCGCAGGCCCGTCGGCTGCACAGCGCGCTGACCGGAGAGAGCGCCGCGTGACCTGCCCTGTCGTCCGCACCGCGAGGCAATCGTAAAAAGATCAACAAAAAGGGCATAAGCACGCTTTACCGATCAGTCACAGAGCGTTCGCGATCACGCAACACCGTTCCTTCACAGTGAGTGCATGAGTCGAGAAATGTCGAATGTGACCCGTGCGAAGCACGGACGTCCCGTGCACCACTGGCGGCGGGACGTGGTGGAACTGGCCGCTCTCTTCACGGCGGTCGCGGTGGCGGACGCCGTGGCGAACCTGATCGGACACGGACCGGACGGCCCGGCCCTGCTGGTGATCTCGGCGCTGGCCCTGGCCGCGACGGCGGGGTTCCACACATGGTGGGCACGCCGCCACGGCCACGCACCGCCGACGAGTGATACCGAGGCCCGGCCGCTGCCGACAGGGCGGCGGACCGGGCAGGACGAACAGGGCCCGTCGGCCCCGGCGCCGCGGACCGCGCCCGGGCACAGCACGCTGTGGCGGATGCGGACGACGGTCAGGGACGAACCGGGCTCGCTGGCCGCGCTGTGCACCGCGCTGGCCGGTGAGCGGGTGGACATCCTGAGCCTGCAGACGCACCCGCTGGCCGACGGCACGGTGGACGAGTTCCTGCTGCGGGCTCCCGGCGAGCTGGCGGCGTCCGGGCTCACCCGGGTGGTGTCACTGGCCGGCGGCGCCGACACCTGGATCGAGCGGGCCGACGCCCACGACCTGGTGGACGCGCCGACCCGGGTGCTGGGCCTGGCCGCCCGTACCGCGCTGGACGCGGCGGAACTGCCGCTGGCGCTGCGGCAGTTGCTGGGCCGGTGCACCATCCGCCAGATGCCCGCTTCGCCGTTCGGCGGGGGCCGGGCGACGGAGGGGGTTCCGGTGGAGGGGGCGCTGGAGGACACCGTGATGCGGCTGCGGGCGCCGGAGGGCGGAGTGATCACCGTGGAACGGCCGTATCTGCCGTTCACCCCGA
Organism: Streptomyces sp. H51; assembly: GCF_035656535.1. Lineage (NCBI taxonomy): Bacteria > Bacillati > Actinomycetota > Actinomycetes > Kitasatosporales > Streptomycetaceae > Streptomyces > Streptomyces sp. H51. The sequence continues at coordinate 63,265 of NZ_JAYMHD010000034.1, read as the reverse complement.
CCGAGTTCGCCCGGGCGCGGGCACTGGTGGAGCTGGACGCCCGGCTGGGACCGCGGGTGCCGCGCGGCCAGGACGTGCTGACGCTGCCCGAGGGCAACGAGATCATCGTGCGCCGGGCCGACATCCGTGACATCGATGCCGCGAAGGCGATGCACGAGCGGTGCTCGGCGCGGACGCTCGGCATGCGGTACCACGGGCCGGTCGGCGACGCGGACCGTTACCTCAACCACCTGCTGAGCCCGCGTTACGGCCGCACGCTCGCCGTGCGGACGGCGTCCGGGCGAATGGTCGGCCTCGGCCATCTGCTGTGGGACGGCGACGAGACGGAGGTCGCGCTGCTGGTCGAGGACAGCTGGCAGCGGCGCGGCATCGGCGGTGAACTGCTGGGCCGCCTGGTGGCGATGGCGATCGAGGCGGGCTGCGAGAGCGTCTACGCGGTGACGCAGGCGTCCAACACCGGCATGGTCGCCGCCATGCGCGGCCTCGGCCTGCCCCTCGACTACCAGATCGAGGAGGGCACGCTGGTCATCACGGCCCGCCTGGACACGACCGTGATCGGCTCGGGCCTGCCGCACGAGGTGGCGGAGGGCCGGTCCGGCGGGCGCGGCTGAGGCACGGCACCGCACCACGGGGAACGGCCCGGCGGATTCCCGCCGGGCCGTTCCCCGTCCTGACGGAAGCCACGGGCGCCCCGTCACGGACGCTCACCCCGTCACGGACGCTCACCCCGTGACGGACGCTCACCCCGTGACGGACGCTCCGCTCAGCGTGCCCGTCTCCGAGGCGGGCGCCCGCTCACCCAGCGCCCGGTCCAGGTCGGCCCACAGGTCCTCGACGTCCTCCAGCCCGACCGACATCCGCAGCAGCCGGTCGCTCACCCCGGCGCCGCGCCGGTCGTCGGCGTCGACGATGCGGTGGCTGATGGACGCCGGATGCTGGATGAGGGTGTCGACGCTGCCCAGGCTGACCGCCGGAGTGATCAGGCGGACGCTCGCGATCACCTCGTGCGGGTCGCCGGCGACCTCGAAGGCGATCATCGCGCCGCCGATGCGCGGGTAGTGGACACGGGCGACGCGCGGGTCCGCGGCGAGGCGGCGGGCGAGTTCGGCGGCGTTCGCGGAGGCCGCGCGCACCCGCACCGGCAGCGTCGAGAGGCCGCGCAGCAGCAGGTATCCGGCGAGCGGATGCAGGACGCCGCCGGTGGCGAACCGCACCTGCCGCAGCCGTCCGGCGAACTCCTCGTCGCAGGCCACCACACCGGCCATCACGTCGCCGTGGCCGCCGAGGTACTTGGTGGCGCTGTGCAGCACCAGCCGCGCGCCCTGCTCGGCGGGCCGCTGCAGCACGGGCGTGGCGAAGGTGTTGTCCGCGAGCAGCGGGACCGAGCCGCAGGCGTGGGCGACGGCCCGCAGGTCGACCTCGGCGAGCGTCGGGTTGGCCGGGGACTCGACCATCACCAGTCCGGTGTCCGGGCGCAGCGCGTCCGCTATCCCGGCCGGGTCGGTCCAGGTGACCTCGGAGCCGAGCAGTCCGGCGGTGAGCAGGTGGTCGCTGCAGCCGTACAGCGGCCGGACGGCCACCACGTGCCGCAGGCCCAGGGAGGCCCGGACCAGCAGGACGGCGGTCAGCGCGGCCATGCCGCTGGCGAACGCGACCGACGCCTCGGTGCCCTCCAGCCGGGCCAGGGCGGTCTCGAAGCGGGCGACGGTCGGGTTGCCGAGCCGGCCGTAGACGGGCGGTCCGTCGAGTTCGGCGCCGGTGGCGGCGAAGGCGTCGATGCGGGCGGCCTCGCCCCGGCTGTCGTACGAGGGGTAGGTGGTCGACAGGTCGATGGGCGGGGCGTGCAGTCCCTGCCGGGCGAGGTCGTCGCGGCCGGCGTGGACGGCCTCGGTGGCCAGTGCTCTCGGTGCGGTGGCCGGAGCTCCGGGTGCGGTGCGTGCTTCGTCGTGCGGGGTGTCCGTGCGCGCAGAGTCCATGGGCGCAAGGGTGAACACCGGCCGGGTCCCGGGACCCGAACCCCGTGTTACGTTCGGCGCATGACCGAATCCGTCGCACTGGATCCGGTGGACCTCCACCTGCTGCGGCTGCTGCAGAACGACGCCCGGACCACCTACCGCGACCTCGCCGCGCAGGTCGGCGTCGCGCCGTCGACCTGCCTGGACCGGGTGACCCGGTTGCGCCGGGCGGGGGTGATCCTCGGACACCAGCTGCGGCTCGATCCGGCCAAGCTCGGCCGGGGTCTGGAGGCGCTGCTGTCGGTGCAGGTCCGGCCGCACCGGCGGGAGCTGGTGGGGCCGTTCGTGGACCGGATCCGGGCGCTGCCGGAGTCGCGGACCGTGTTCCATCTGACCGGACCCGACGACTACCTGGTGCACGTCGCCGTCGCGGACATGACGGACCTGCAACGGCTGGTCCTGGACGAGTTCACGGCCCGCCGTGAAGTGGCCCGGGTGGAGACCCGGTTGATCTTCCAGCAGTGGGACTGCGGGCCGTTGCTGCCGCCTACGCCGTCGGCTCAATCCCGGTGACGCGCGGCGGCCCCTCGTACGAGGATGGACCGCATGTCTCAGACCAACAGCCAGCTGCCCCGTCAGGTCGCCGACGCGTACGTCGACGAACTCATCGCCCTCGATCCGGTCATCGGCACCTACCTCGGCGTGAAGGAGAGCGCCGGCCGTCTGCCCGACCTCTCGCCCGCGGGGCAGGAGGCGCTGGCGCGGCTGAAGCGGGACACGCTCGCCCGGCTCGACGAGGCGGAGCGCAGGCCCGGCGGGGACAGCGACGTCGAGCGCCGCTGCGCGCGGCTGCTGCGCGAGCGGCTCACCGCCTCGCTCGCGATCGACGAGGCGGACGAGGGCCTGCGTGACGTCAGCAACCTCAGCTCGGCCGCCCACGGGGTGCGCCAGGCGTTCACCGTGACGCCCACCGCCACCGAGGAGGACTGGGCGGCGGTCGCCGAGCGGCTGCGCGCGGTACCAGCCGCCCTGGAGGGCTACCGGGAGTCGCTCGCGCTCGGTCTGGAGCGGAAGTTGTACGGCGGCCCGCGGGCGACCGGGACGTTCGTCGGGCAGCTCGGCGAGTGGGCCGACGCCGGGGACGGCCGGGGCTGGTTCGAGCACTTCGCGGACGCGGGGCCCGAGGCGCTGCGTGCCGACCTGGATGCGGCGGCCCGGGAGGCCACGCGGGGCGTGGTGGCCCTGCGCGAATGGATGCGGGACGTGTACGCGCCGGCGGTCGAGGGCGCACCGGACGTGGTGGGCCGCGAACGGTACGCGCGCTGGGTCCGTTACTTCAACGGCACGGACCTCGACCTCGACGAGGCGTACGCGTACGGCTGGTCCGAGTTCCACCGCATCCTCGGCGAGATGCGGACCGAGGCCGAGAAGGTCCTGCCCGGCGCCGCCACTCCGTGGGTGGCGCTGGCGCACCTGGACGAACACGGCACGCACATCGAGGGCGTCGACGAGGTGCGGCGCTGGCTGCAGGCGCTGATGGACGAGGCGATCGACAAGCTGGACGGCACCCACTTCGACCTGGCGGAGCGGGTCCGGCGGGTCGAGTCCCGGATCGCGCCGCCCGGCAGCGCGGCGGCGCCGTACTACACGGCCCCGTCGGACGACTTCTCGCGTCCGGGCTGCACCTGGCTGCCGACGATGGGGCAGACCCGGTTCCCCGTCTACGACCTGGTCTCCACCTGGTACCACGAGGGTGTGCCCGGCCACCACCTCCAGCTGGCGCAGTGGAAGCACGTGGCGGCCGACCTCTCCCGCTACCAGGCCAGCGTGGGCATGGTCAGCGCCAACGCCGAGGGCTGGGCGCTGTACGCGGAGCGGCTGATGGACGAGCTGGGCTTCCTCACCGACGCGGAGCGCCGGCTGGGCTACCTGGACGCGCAGATGATGCGGGCCGCGCGGGTCGTCATCGACATCGGCATGCACCTGGAGCTGACGATCCCCGACCACTCCCCCTTCCACCCCGGGGAGCGCTGGACGCCCGCGCTGGCGCAGGAGTTCTTCGGCGCGCACAGCAGCCGCCCGGCGGACTTCGTGGAGAGCGAGCTGACCCGCTACCTGTCCATGCCGGGGCAGGCGATCGGCTACAAGCTGGGCGAGCGCGCCTGGCTGCTGGGCCGGGAGAACGCGCGCGAGCGGCACGGTGACGCGTTCGACCTCAAGGCCTGGCACATGGCGGCGCTGTCGCAGGGCTCGCTGGGCCTGGACGACCTGGTGGACGAGTTGTCCGCCCTCTGACCACGCCCGCCCTCAGCTCACCCGGCCGGTGATCCGGTCCGCCTCGTCCGTGGCGAGCCACGCGGCGAGGCGGACCGGACGACGAGGCGAACCGGACGACGAGGCGAACCGGACGACGAGGCGAACCGGGCGAAAAGGCGAACCGGACGACGAGGCGAACCGGGCGAAAAGGCCGGCCGGGCGAAGAGGCGGACCGATCGTCCGGGGGGCCTGGCGGGGTGCGCGCCCGCGCACCGCAGGCGAAGTCCCGGGTCAGAGGCGGCGCAGTCGGACGAGGCCCAGCCAGGTCTCCGGGCCCGGCTGGACACTGGCCGCGCGCACCGCGTAGCGGCCCGGTTCCAGCGCGACGCGCAGTGCGTCCGTGCGCTCCGTCTCGGTTCCCGGCCAGGCCGAGTCGAACAGCAGGACCGGACCCGGCACGTCCCAGCGGACCTCGTCCTCCCAGTCGGCGGTGGCGAGGGCTTCGGGCACACCGGCGAGGAGTTCGTCCTCGCTGCCGGCGGCGCACCACCGTACGAAGGCGGCGTGCTGCGGCAGATAGGAGGTCGAGGCCGGTTCGTCGCCGAGCACCAGGGCGGCGCAGTCCCCGACCGGGAGCAGCCCCACGCTGCCGTCGACCTCGCAGGCCCGGTCGTAGTCGGAGGCGGTCTCGTCACCGTCGGCCCCCGCCCAGAACGGCAGCACCGTCTCCGGTACCGCGATGAGCGGGCCGCCGCCCGACTCCACCCACTCCAGCGCACCGGGATCCGCGTATCGCACCATGGCGCAGAACCTACACTCACGACGGCCCGGTGATCCCGGCATCCCCAGCGTTCCCCTGCGTCACTCCGGCCCCATGGGTCCCGCGGTCACCGCCGGCCGATGACGCCCCGCGCCGGGCGGACGGTCAGCAACCGCAGTCGTCGGCGCCGGCCGGTGCGGTCAGCGGGTCGGCGGGGCGGCGTTCTCGGCCCCGCCAGGTCTCGTACTCGAAGCCCTCGCGTGCCCAGTACTCGAAGCCGCCGAGCATCTCCTTGACCCGGTAGCCCAGTTCGGCGAGGGCGAGGGCCGCCCGGGTGGCGCCGTTGCAGCCGGGGCCCCAGCAGTACGTGACGACCGGCACGGACCTGTCGAGGAGTCGCTCGGCCTGTTCGGGGATGAGCGCGGTCGGCAGGTGGACCGCGCCCGGAACGTGCCCCTGGTCCCAGGACTCGGTGGAGCGGGAGTCCACGACGACGAACCCGGCGTCGCCGCCCGCGGCGAGCGCGGCGGCCACGTCGGAGGCGTCCGCGTGGAAGGCGAGGCTCGCGCGGAAGTGGGCGGCGGCCGCGGCGGGAGACGCCGGGGGGACGCGGAGGACCGGGTTGAGGGTGGCGGTGGCGGTGGCGGTGGCGGCTGAGGTGGTGGTCATGGGCAGAAAAGTACGGGCGCCGATCGGCGTCCTGAAGCAGTGATCCCCGGCGTTCCGCTTGATCGGCCGTGGATCTCCCTGCTATTGCTCACTCATGACCGTGCATTCCCCGGACGCCACCGACTGGCGCATCCTCGACGTCCTCCAGCGGGAGGGCCGGGCCAGTTTCGCCGAGCTGGCGCGGGCCGTCTCCATGTCCGCCAGCGCGGTGACCGAGCGGGTGCGGCGCCTGGAGGAGGCCGGGGTCATCCAGGGCTACGCGGCGGTGGTCGACCCGGAACGGCTCGGCCTGCCGATCCTGGCCTTCGTCCGGCTCCGGTACCCCACCGGCAACTACAAGCCCTTCCACGATCTCGTCGCCGTGACGCCGGAGATCCTGGAAGCGCACCACGTCACGGGCGACGACTGCTTCGTCATCAAGGTCGCCGCCCGCTCGATGCGCCACCTGGAGGAGGTGTCGGGCAAGATCGGCGCGCTGGGCTCGGTGACCACGAGCGTGGTGTACTCCTCGCCGCTGCCCCGCCGCCCGCTGGGTCACTGACCGCGCTGCCGCAGCACCGACCCGGATCTGCCCTTCACCACCTCCAGTTGGGCGTGGACACGGCGGCGCAGGTCGGCGACGTGGCTGACGATGCCGACACTGCGGTCGCGTTCGCGCAGGGAGTCCAGGACGTCGAGGACCTCGTCGAGGGTCTGGTCGTCGAGGCTGCCGAACCCCTCGTCGATGAAGAGGGTGTCGAGGCGGACGCCGCCCGCCTCGTCGGTGACGACGTCGGCGAGACCGAGCGCGAGGGCGAGCGAGGCGAAGAACGTCTCACCGCCCGACAGGGTCGCCGTGTCCCGCTCGCGCCCGGTCCAGGCGTCCACGACGTGCAGGCCGAGCCCGCTGCGGCCCCGCCCGGCCCGGTCGTCGGAGTGGACCAGTGTGTAACGGCCGGACGACATGCGCCGCAGCCGCACCGTCGCCGCGGCCGCCACCTGCTCAAGGCGCGCCGCCAGCACGTACGACTCCAGGCGCATCCTGCGCTCGTTCTCCGCCGAGGTGCCCGCGGTCAGGGCCGCCAGGCGGGCGACCCGGTCGTACTCGGCGCGCAGCGGGGCCAGCCGCCGTACGCTCGCGGCCGACCCGGCGGAGAGCCGGTCGAGTTCGGCGCAGCGGCGGGCGGCGGCGTCGCGCGCGGAGGCCGCCTCACGCAGGCGCTGGGCCGCGGCGGCCGCGGCCCGCTGTGCCGAGGCGACGTCCGCGGGCGGCCGCCCGGCGGCGGCCGCGGTGTCGTCCTCGGCGAGGACGGCGCGCACCGCGGCCTCCTCGGACTGCCGGGCGTCCAGGCGGTGTTGGAGCTCACGGTGGGCCGCGTCGTCGAGGAGGGCGGCCGCCGCGGCCTGCGGGGTGTCGAACCCGGCGCGGAACGCGGCGTCGGCGAGCCGGGCGTCCGCGGCCTTGAGCCGCTGGGCGGTCTCCTCGGCCGCGCGGGCGGCGTCGGCGGCCTCGGTGAGCAGCGCGACCTCGCGCTCCAGTTGGGCGGCGCGGGCGGCCACGCTGTCGGCGGCGCCCCGGGCCTGGGCCAGTTCCTCCTCCAGGGCGGCCCGTTCGCGGTCGAGCCGCTCGCGGTGGCCGACGCGGGCGGCGGCCCGTACGGCCGCTTCCTGGCGCACGGCGGTGCGCCGCTCGTGTTCGTGCTCGGCGCGCCGCAGTTCCTCGCTCGCGGTGTGCAGACCGGACGCGGCGTCGCGGGCCCGCGCGTAGCGCCGCTCCAGGTCCGCCACCTCGGCGGCGAGCCGGTCCGTCGCTGTGTCACCGGCTTCGGCACTCGCCGCGGCCAGCGCCTCCCGGACGAGGCCGAGCCGGCGCTCGTCCTCGGCGCGCTGCTCGTCGGCGCGCTGACAGGCGGCGAGGGCGCGCTCCTCCGCCTCCCGGCCGACGTGCCCGGCGACCTTGCGGGCCGGGGCGGGGTGCTCGGTGGCTCCGCAGACGGCGCAGGGCTCGCCGTCGGCGAGGTTCGCGGCCAGTTCGGCGGCGATGCCGCTCAGCCGCTGCTCCTTCAGGTCGAGCCAGTGGGCGCGGGCCTCGGCGGCGCGTTCCCGTGCGGCGAGGGCGCGGGCCCGGGCCGCTTCGGTGTCGCGGGCGAGCTGGTCGCGCTGCCGGGCGGCGCCGAGCCGCCGCTGGGCGGGCTCCCGCTGCACGGCCAGCTGCTCGGCCCGGGTGGCCGCCTCCTGGGCGGCCTCGATACGGCCGTGCAGGCCGGCGCGGGCGTCCTCCCAGCCGGCCAGCCAGGCGTCGGCCTCCTGGAGCACCTCGTCGTCGGCGCGCTCCTGCCGGTCCAGGCCGGCGCGCTCCGCCACGAGCTGGGCGAGCCGCCGCTCGGCACGCCGGGCCGACTCCAGGCCGCCCAGTTCCTCCGCGCTGCGGCGTGCGGCGGCGGCGAGACCCGCGGCGCCGGTGTCGGCGAGCGGGCCGGCCGCGGGCCCGTCGGCGCCCTCCGCCGGTCCGGCGGCCCGGGCGCCCGGCGTCCGCTCGGGGGCCGCCGCGCGCCCGGAGCCCTCCTCCCGCCCGGAGCCGTCCGTCCGGGCGCCGCTCGCCGCGCGCTCGTCGCCGTCCGCCGGCTGCCCGGTGACGGCGGCGCGCAGTCGGGCCCGCGCGCGTGCCTCCGCCCCGGCCGCCCGGCGGTGTTCGGCCTCGGCGGCCTCCCTGAGGTCCAGTGCGGGGGCCACCGCCTCCGCCTTGCGGGCGCGCTCCATGCGCTGCTGGGCCTGCCGGTGGGCGTCGGCGTGCTCCTGGAGCCGGGCGGCCCGCTCCCGCGCCTGGGTGAACCGGTCCTGCAGGCGCGCGAGTTCACGGGCCTCTCCCAGCGCGCGCTCGGCGGCGGCCTGCGCGGACTCCGCGGCCGTGAGGCGCGACCGGGCGACCGTCAGCTGCTCCCGGGCGGTGCTGCGGGCGACGGCCGCCGCGGTCAGGACCGCCGCCGCGAGGCCGGGGTCACCCGGCCGCAGCGCGGGCAGTTCCATGGCGTCGCCCGCGGCCTGCTGCATCCGGTGCGCGTCGGCCAGCAGCGCGGCGTCCCCGTCCCGCACCTGGGTCTCGGCGGCCCGCCGGCCCTCGGCGAGGCGCTTTTCGACCTCGGCGAAGCGGCGGGTGTCGAAGAGGCGGCCGAGCAGCTTGCCGCGCGCCTCGGCGTCCGCGCGCAGGAACCGCGCGAAGTCGCCCTGCGGCAACAGCACGACCTGGCAGAACTGCTCACGGCTCATGCCGAGCAGCTGGGTGATCTCCTCGCCGATCTCCTGGTGCGAGCGGCTGAGCTGCTTCCAGGCGCCGGCCGTCGCGTCGTACTCGCGCAGCCCGCTGTGGGCCTTGTCGAGCGTGGTGCCCGTGCCGCGCTTCTTGGCCCGCTCCCAGGGCGGTTGCCGGGTGATCTCCAACCGGCGTCCGGCGACGGTCAGTTCGAGGGTCACCTCGGTGCGTGTGCCGGGTGCGGCGTGGTCGCTGCGCAGGGTCAGGCCCTGGCCGCTGTGGCGGGCACCCGGCACGGCGCCGTAGAGCGCGTAGCACACGGCGTCGAGGACGGAGGTCTTCCCGGCGCCGGTCGGGCCGTGCAGCAGGAAGAGACCGGCCGCCGACAGCTCGTCGAAGTCGACGCTCTGCGACCCGCCGAACGGTCCGAAGGCGGTGACGTCCAGCCGGTGCAGCCTCACCGCGCCACCTCCCGCACGGCGTCGTCCGCGCGCACCGCGTCGAACGCCTCCCGCAGCACGGTCCGTTCGTGTTCGTCGGGTCCGGCGCCGCGCACATGGGCGACGAAGTCCTCGGCGATCTGCTGGTCGCTGCGGCCCGCGAGTCGCCTGGCATAGGACACGTCGGGGTCCTCCGGGGAGCGCTCGGGCTCGAAGACCAGGCTGAGGGTGTGCGGGAAGCGCTCGGTGAGCCGGGCCATCGGCTCGGCCGGGCGGACCGGGTCGGTGAGCGTCGCCTCGACCCACGCTTCCTGGTGCCGGGCGAGGGCCGGATCGGCGAGCAGGTCCTCCAGGCGGCCGCGGATCCGGGCCAGTGGCCGGGGCACCGGGCAGTCGACGCGCTCGGCATCCATGGAACCGTCGGCGCCCAGGTCGACGAGCCACATGGTCTTGCGGTGGCCGGCCTCCGAGAAGGAGTACGGCAGCGGGGAGCCGGAGTAGCGGACGCGGTCGGTGATGGTCTGACAGCCGTGCAGGTGTCCGAGCGCCGCGTAGTCGACGCCGTCGAAGACGCCGGCGGGGACGGCGGCCACCCCGCCGACGGTGATGTCCCGTTCACTGTCGCTGGCTTCGCCGCCGGTGACGAAGGCGTGCGCGAGGACGACGGACCGGGTGCCGGGCGGGCGTGTGGCGAGGTCGGCGCGGACCCGGTCCATGGCGGCGGCGAGCACCGCCTCGTGGCCCGCCTTCCGCACCCCGAACTCGTCCTTGACCAGCGCCGGCTCGAGGTACGGCAGCCCGTAGAAGGCGACGTCGCCGTGCGCGTCGGACAGCACCACGGGGGTGGCGCACGCGGACGGTTCGGTGCGCAGGTGGATGCCCGCGCGCCCGATGAGCCCGGCGCCGACGCCGAGGCGGCGGGCCGAGTCGTGGTTGCCGGAGATCATCACGGTGGGCACGCCGAGGGCGGCGAGCCGGTGCAGCGCGTCGTCGAACAGCTCCACGGCGGCGAGCGGCGGCACCGCACGGTCGTACACGTCTCCCGACACGACCACCGCGTCCACCCGGTGCTCGCGCACGGTGTCGACGAGGTGACCGATGAACCCGGCCTGGGCCCCGAGCATGCCGACCCGGTGGAACGCCCGGCCGAGATGCCAGTCGGAAGTGTGCAGCAGCCTCATGAGCCCCGAGACTAACGGCCGGGTCTGACATCACGGACGCCCACGGTCGAACCGTCCCGTCACGACCCGCCGCACATATGCCCGTTACGCACCTGTTGTCCGGGTTCTCAGGCGTCCCCGTACGCCTCCCCGCCCAGTTGGAACCCGGCCGTTCCGGCGGTCGCGTCGGCGAGCCAGGCGCGGAAGGCGTCCACGTCGGCGTCCGGCAGGCCGATCTCGATGGTGACCTCTTCGCCGTAGCGGACGTCACGCACCTCGCGTCCGGTCGCGTGCAGGTCGTTCTGGACCTTGCCGGCCCGCTGGTGGTCGACGGTCAGCGTGGCCAGCCGGAACCGTCGCCGGGTGATCGTGCCGAGCGTGTCCAGCGCCTCGCCGACCGCTCCGCCGTACGCCCTGATGAGACCGCCCGCGCCGAGCTTGACGCCGCCGAAGTAGCGGGTGACGACGGCGACGACGTACCGCATGTCGCGGCGCAGCAGCATCTGGAGCATGGGGACGCCCGCGGTGCCGCCCGGTTCGCCGTCGTCGCTCGCCTTCTGGACGGAGGCGTCCGCGCCGATGACGTAGGCCCAGCAGTTGTGGGTGGCGTCCGCGTGCTCCTTGCGCACGGACGCGATGAAGTCCTGGGCCTCCCGCTCGGTGGCCGCCGGGGCGAGGGCGCACAGGAAGCGTGAGCGGTTGACCTCGGTCTCGTGCACGCCCGCGCGGGCGACTGTGCGGTACTCGTCCTGCATCGGACCAGCCTAATCCGTGGCCGGCGGGGGTCCCGACGGCCACCGGACCGCGCCGACCGCCTCACCCGGCGTCGAGCCAGCACGCGATGTCCGCCCTGGCCCCACGGGCGCGTCCGGGACGATGCACCTGTCGGCCGGGGGACCACGACCGGCGGCGGAGTCCCGGCGCCCTCGGCGGCTCGTGTCCCGAACACCGGCGCGCGGCACGGACGCTCCCCCGCCGGGCCGCGCCGTGGAGCCGTGAACTCCCGCGTGAAGCAGGTCGATTGCCGATTTCAGCAGCATGCGCACGACTGATTATGATCTTGGTCATGACAGTGCAGAACTCTGAGAAGTCCGTTTCCCGCAAGCAGAGGCTCCAGGAGAAGCAGCGCCGGCAGTTGGCGGTGGTCGACACGGTGGACAAGGCCGAGGCCAAGGTCCGCAAGGCAGAGGTCGAGCTGGCCGTGGCTGTCGCCGAGGCGGTGCAGGTGTTCGGCGACGAGCGGTGCGCGTCCGAGGAGCTCGACATGCCGGTCGAGGCGATCCGGCGCTTCCTCGGCATGGCCAAGGACGAAGCGAACGGTGCCGACCATGTCTCCGGGGACGCTGCACCGGCCTGAGGTCGCGGCAGGTGCCGGGGGCAGCTTCCCCGCCGGGGCCGGTGTGCGACGGAACGTCCACCGGCGGACTTGTCGGCGGGCTGGGCGCCGGTGGAGGGCGACCGGAACGGCCACCGCCGTCACGGCACCAAGGCTAGCCCCGCTTCTTCCCGCCGTGCTTCTTTCCTCCGTGCTTCTTCCCGCCGTGCTTCTTCTCTCCCCTCGGCACGAGCACACCGGTCAGCAGCGCCACGCCCGGGGCGAGCGCCTGCCATTCGGTGCCGTGCCAGGCCAGCACGGCGATCGCGGACGTCGGGAACTTCGCCCGCACCCGCTCCAGCGTGCCGCCGAGTCCGTCCCCGGCGAGTTCCAGCACCAGTTCCTCGAGGCCGGGGTTGTGCCCGATCAGGAGCAGCGTTTCGACCTCGGGCGGGGTCTCGCGCACCGCTTCCAGCAGTTCGGGCACGTCGGCGGCGTACAGCCGCGGGTCGTGGCGCACGGGCGGCGGCGTGCCCCACTGCGCCGAGGCCAGCTCCCAGGTCCGGCGGGCGCGGACGGCGGTCGAGCACAGGGCGAGGTCGGGGAGGCAGTCGGCCGCGGCGAGGGCGCGGCCGACGGCCGGGGCGTCCCGGCGGCCGCGGGGCGCCAGCGGACGTTCGTGGTCGGGGACGCCGGCCGGCCAGGCGGACTTGGCGTGCCGCACGACGACCAGGCGGCGCAGCGGGCCCGCTCCGGCGCGCGCGATCACGCCGGGGATCCCAGGTCGCGGGTGAGGTCCAGGCCGAGCAGCCGGTCCGCGTAGGCGTACGTCTCGAAGCGGGCGCCGTCCGGCAGGCCGGGATCGTTCTCCACCCGGGTCAGGACCTCCAGCACGGCGGGCAGGTCCAGGTCGTCCTCCCAGGCGGCGCGCAGCCGGCCGCGTACCTCGTCGGGAACCGGCCGGGACGGCCGGCGCGCCCAGGCGGCGACCGCGCCGCGCCAGCGCGCGAGGGTGTCGCGGGCGTCGGTGAGGGCGGCCGCGTCGAGACGTGCGGGCGCGGTACGGCGCCGGGAGAGCAGAGCCAGGCGCAGCACCGACGGGTCGTCCGCGGTGGCCGGGGTGTCGCCGCCCGGGGCGTCGGCGGTCGCGGCGGCGACGGCGACCCGGACGCCGTCGGGCACCGGCCCGTCCTCCGCCGCCACGTGGATGACCCGGGCCCCGCCCGGGCCGGGGCCCGTTTCCGGGCCGTCCTCGAAGGGCCGGACGCCCAGCGCCGCCGCCGCGGCGCGCAGTTCCTCCCGTTCCCGTCGGCCGGCCAGCAGCGCCCACACCGGGGTGCCGCCGAGTTCCAGGGCTCGTACCAGCAGGTCGGCGACCAGCAGGACGCGCAGGGCGGTGGTGTCGTGACCCGGTGCGTGGGCCACGACACGGGTCAGTCCCCGCCGGGTCGGGGTGGCGTCGACGGGTTCGCCGGTCCGGGCGTCGGTGATGCGCAGCACGGGGTGAGCGTAGGCGGGCGGGCGGCCTGGCGCAGGCTACCGCCCGGTTTCGGCCTGGTCGCGGTGCGCGGCTCGTGGTCCGGGCGGCGCCGCGGGGCGGCGCCGTTCGGGTGAGCGGGACACGGGGCGGGCGGGGAATCCCCCGGCACCGGGCGGGCGGGGAATCCCCCGGCACCGGGCGCCGTTGTGCGACCGGACAGCTCTTTCCCGAGGCTACGAGGAGGCCGGCTGTGTACGGCGACGAGGCGACGGTTCGCAGGATTCTCACCGAGCTCGGCGACACCTGGGCGGTGGTGGGCCTCTCGTCGAACACGCGGCGCCCCGCGTACGGCGTCGCCCAGGTGCTGCAGCGCTTCGGCAAGCGCGTCGTGCCCGTCCACCCCAAGGCGGAGACGGTGCACGGCGAGCAGGGGTACGCCTCCCTCGCGGACATCCCGTTCGACGTGGACGTGGTCGACGTGTTCGTCAACAGCGACCTGGCGGGGGCGGTGGCCGACGAGGCGGTGGCCAAGGGCGTTCGCGCCGTGTGGTTCCAGCTGGGTGTCGTCGACCGGGCGGCCTACGACCGCACGCGCGCCGCGGGGCTGGACATGGTGATGGACCGGTGCCCCGCCATCGAGATCCCGCGCCTGGGCTGAGCGGCCCCGCCCCGATGCCCGGGGACCTCACCCTCCGCCCCGGCTCCGCTGCCGCGGAACGCCTTCCGGTTCTCGCAGCGGCCGCCGGAGCTGTACCACGCGACCGCCCTGGAGGGAGGTCAGGCCACCCCGAGCCCCTCGACCAGGACCGCGCCGGGCAGTTCGGCGAACGCCTTGCCCGGCACCAGCAGCTTGCCGCGCCGCCGCCCGCTGCCGACCAGCACGTACGGCAGGTCGGCGACGGCCGGGTCCACCAGCACCGGCCAGCCCTCGGGCAGCCCGAGCGGGGTGATGCCGCCGTACTCCATGCCGGTCTCGCCCGTGGCCGTGTCCATCGAGGCGAACGACGCCTTGCGGGCCCCGAGGCGGCGGCGTACCACGCCGTTGACGTCGACCCGGGTGGTGGACAGCACCACGCACGCGGCCAGGGCGGTTTCGCTGCCGCGCCGGCCCGCGACCACCACGCAGTTGGCCGACTGCCGGCGCAGTTCCCGGCCGTAGTGCTCCACGAAGACGGCGGTGTCGGCCCAGCGCGGGTCGGTGTCCACGTAGACGATCTGGTCGGCGGGGACGCTGCCGCTCCAGTGGCGTACGGCGTCGGCGACCGGGCGGATCAGGTCGCCGAGGGCGTCGGGGGCGGGGACGGCGTGGTCGAAGTGTCCGATGGGTGCGTCCATGGCGGCACGGTAACAGCGGGCCCCGGGCCGCTCAGCGCACCGGCGGGACGGAGACGGCCGTGATCATCTCCATCGGGACCCGGCCGGTGTTGCCGTAGACGTGCGGGACATTCGCCTCGAAGGAGGCGCTGGCGCCGGCCGGGACGCGGTGTTCGGCGCCGTCCACGGTGAGCGTCAGCTCGCCGGCCGTGACGTGCACGAGCTCGACCGTGCCGGCCGGGTGCGGGTCGGACGGGCTGCTCTCGCCCGGCATCAGACGCCAGTCCCACATCTCCAGCGGGCCGGGGGCCTCCGTGCCCGCGAGCAGCCGGTTGTAGCTGCCCGCGTCGGTGTGCCACAGCCGCACGGCCTGTTCGGCGGGGACGACCCGGACCTTGGGGCCCTGCTCGTAGTCGAGCAGGGTGGTGATGCTGACGCCCAGCGCGTCGCCGACCTTGACCACCGTGCCGATGCTCGGGTTGGTGCGCGCCTGCTCGATCTGGATGAGCATGCCGCGGCTGACCCCGGCGCGGGCGGCCAGTGCGTCGAGGGTGAAGCCGCGCTCGTTGCGCCAGCGCTTGACGTTGCGCGCCAGGGACTGGGTCAGCAGGTCGAGGTCCGACACATTCCGTCCAACTCGTCGAGGCCCATGAGAGCACCACACCCGAGGGCAATATCCTGGATGACAGAGTCCACTCCATTGGACTACGGTGGGGTGCACCCGATCGTGCACCGAACTGTACTGCGAGGCGAGCCGTGACAGCATTCTTCGCCCTGGCCACCAGCCTGCTGTGGGGCCTTGCCGACTTCGGCGGCGGGCTGCTGACCCGGCGCGCTCCGGTGCTCACGGTGGTCGTCGTCTCGCAGACGGTCGCGGCGGCCGTGCTCGGCGTGATCGTGGCGGCCACGGGCGGCTGGGGCGAGGCCGGGCCGCGGCTGTGGTTCGCCTTCGCGGCCGGACTGGTGGGGCCGGTCGCGATGATCTGCTTCTACAAGGCCCTCGCCCAGGGCCCGATGGGCGTCGTCTCCCCGCTGGCCACCCTGAGCGTGGCCGTCCCGGTCGGCGTGGGCCTGTGCCTCGGCGAGCGTCCGGGCCTGATCCAGGCCGCGGGCATCGCGGTCGCGGTCGCCGGTGTCGTGCTCGCGGGCGGGCCGCAGCGGGGCGTCCCCGTGCGGCGGCAGACCATCCTGCTCACGCTGGTCGCGGCGCTCGGCTTCGGCGCGGTGTTCGCGCTCATCGCGGAGGCGTCGACATCCGTCACCGGCCTCTTCCTCGCGCTCTTCGTGCAGCGTGTGGCCAACGTGGCCGTCGGCGGCGCCGCGCTGTACGTCTCCGTGCGGCGGGGCGGCGCGGCGCTGCCGCCGGAGGGTTTCCCGTGGGCCTCGCTCCCGGCGCTGGCCTTCGTGGGCCTGGCGGACGTCGCGGCGAACGGCACCTACGCGATCGCGGCCCGGTACGGCCCGGTCACCGTCGCCGCCGTGCTCGCCTCGCTCTACCCGGTGGTCACCGCACTGGCCGCGCGCGGCTTCCTCAGCGAACGGCTGCACCGGATCCAGGCGGCGGGCGCGGGCATGGCCCTGGTGGGCACCCTGCTGCTGGCGACCGGATGAGTCAGGACGTCAGGACTCCGCGTCCGACTGCGCCAGTCTCGCCGCCGCCTCCTCGTCCAGCTCCGACAGCGCCAGCAGCTGTTCCGGCGTGACCCCGTCGGGGATCGGCACCGGCGGGGGCGTCCTGAGCGGCGGCTGCCAGCCGTCCGCGGGAGTCCAGCGCCGCACCACCCGCGCGGGCGCCCCGGCGACCACCGCGTGGTCGGGCACCACACCCCGGACCACCGCGCCGGCGGCGACCACCACGTTCCGCCCGATCCGCGCGCCGGGCAGGATCACCGCGCCGGTGCCGATCCAGCAGCCCGTGCCGATCTCCACCGGCTCCATCCGGGGCCACTGCTTGCCGATGGGCTCGTGGGGGTCGTCGTAGGAGTGGTTCGTGGACGTCACGTACACGTACGGCCCGAAGTAGCAGTCGCTGCCGATGGTGACCATGGTGTCCGCGATGACGTGACTGCCGCGGCCCAGGACGACGCCGTCGCCGATGCGCAGGATCGGCTCGGGTCCGAGGTCGAGGTCGGGCATCAGGCCCGCGGTGAGGGTGACCTGTTCGCCGACGATGCAGTGGGCGCCCAGGTGGATCCAGGGTTCGCCGAAGACCGTGCCGAGCGGGAAGGCCAGCCTGGTGCCGGCCCCGATCGCCCCGAAGCGGAACCGTCCCGGGTGCTGCGCGGTGACCGAGCCGGTGCGCTGCGCCCAGGCCCAGCCCGCGTGGACGGCGCGCTGCGCGAGGCGGCGCCGCCATGATGAGAACGTGTTCTTGCGCATCGGCACGGGGTCACGGTACTCAGCGCGGCGGGCCTTCAAGAGGCCGAGGCCCTGTGATCTTCACCCCACCGGATGGCGTACGGTGCGGGGGCATCCGACGACGAGGAGAGGGCGATGACGCACAAGGCGTTGGTCACGGGCATCGGCGGCCGGGAACCGAAGATCGACCGGGAAGCGTTCGTGGCGCCCACCGCGTCGGTGATCGGCGACGTGACGCTGGAGGCCGGGGCGAGCCTCTGGTACGGCGCGGTCGCGCGCGGCGACGTCGAGCGGATCTCCGTCGGGGCGCGCAGCAACGTGCAGGACAACTGCACGCTCCACGCCGACCCGGGTTTCCCGGTCACCATCGGGGAGCGGGTGTCGGTCGGGCACAACGCCGTGGTGCACGGGGCGACCGTCGGCGACGACTGCCTGATCGGGATGGGCGCGACCGTGCTCAACGGCGCGGTGATCGGGGCGGGCTCCCTGGTGGCCGCGCAGGCGCTGGTGCCGCAGGGGATGCAGGTGCCGCCGGGTTCCCTCGTCGCCGGGGTGCCGGCGAAGGTCAGGCGCCCGCTGACCGAGGAGGAGCGGGCGGGCGTCACGCTCAACGGGACGCTGTACGCGGACCTGGCGGCGGCGCACCGCGAGGTCCACGAGAGGCCGTAGGCCCGTGGATCCTCGGCCGACGGCCCCGTGGATCCTCGGCCGACGGCCGCGTGGGCCCTCAGTCGACGGCCGGGACGGGTTCCTTCTCGGCCGGCTCGCTGTGCGTCGTCGCCTTCTTCGCCTTGCGCTTGAGGACGAGCATCGAGGTCAGGCCGATCAGCACCGCCGCGACCAGGCCCAGCCACGAGAAGCGCTTCAGCCAGGACTCCGCGACCACGCCCACGTAGTAGATGACGGCGGTCGTGCCGCCCGCCCAGAGGATGCCGCCGAGGACGTTGGCGATCAGGAACTTCCAGTACGGCATCCGCAGCACGCCCGCCAGCGGGCCGGCGAAGATGCGCAGCAGGGCGATGAAGCGGCCGAAGAAGACGGCCCACATGCCCCACTTCTCGAAGGACCTCTCCGCGGTGGCGACGTGCCCCTCGCCGAAGTGCCGGGGGAACTTCCGGCCGAGCCACGCCAGCAGGGGCCGCCCGCCCTTGCGGCCGATGGCGTAGCCGATGGAGTCACCGACGACGGCGCCGAGGCTGGCGCACGCGCCGAGGATCACCGGGTCGACGCCGGCGTGCTGGGAGGACAGCAGCGCCGCCGAGACCAGGATGATCTCGCCGGGCAGCGGGATGCCCAGACTCTCCAGACCGATGACCAGTCCCACCACGGCGTAGACGGCTGCCGCGGGCACCGTGTCGAGCCACTCCTGGACGTGCACCGCCGGTCCCTCCCGTTCGTGACTCTGTCCGTGCCGCCGCGTTTCCGCGGGGGCGCACGGGGCGTACCCGGGAAGCCTACCGGGTCGGTGCACGGCGGCGGCGTCCCGGCGGTCGCACCCGGTGCCCCACCGGGCTGCCGCCGGCTCCTTCCGGTGCTCCCGGGGGACGGCCGTGCGGTCCGGCCCGGACGCCGTGGTGAGCGGCCGTCAGGGAGACGACCGCCGACACCTCGGGCGCGGCACCACGGGCGCCCACAGAGCGCACAGCAGCCCAGGCGCACAGCACCGCGGGCGCGCAACAGGGCGGGCGGCACCGCAGGGCGCGCGGCCCGGCCGTCGCGCGACCGCCCCGCCGGAAGAGGGGCCCCGGCCGGAGTCCTGCCGGGGCCCGGGTGGCGGGCGGCGACGGGATCGGGCCCGGGTGGCGGGCGGCGACGGGATCGGGTCCCGGCGGCGAGCGGAGGTCAGCCGTTGGGGCGCAGCGTCCACAGCACCGTCATCTCACCGGTGACGGCGCCGTCCTGGCGCTGGATGGCGACGCTCACCGGGAATTCCGGGCGGGTGCCCGCGTCGAGTTCGGCGACGACGTCGGCGACGGGGCGGCCCAGGGTCGCGGTCGCCGTGACGGGACCGAGGGCGATCTTCTTGAACGCGATCTCGGCGTGCACCGGGAGCGGGACGGCCCGCGAGAGCTGGTCGCCGAACGCGGCCAGGACGACGGCGCCGCTGGCCGACTCGCCCAGCGTGAACATCGCGCCCGCGTGCGGCCCGCCGACGTGGTTGCGGTACTCGCTCTGGTCCGGGAGGGCCAGCACGGCCTTCTCCGGCGTGGTCTCGAGGTACTCCAGGTTCAGGGTGCGAACCATCGGCACCGTCGCGGCGAGCAACTCGCCGATCGACATCTGATCTGCGCTCATGCCCGAAGGTTACCCATGAGTAGCCTGCGCTGACCAGGCCCCTGCCGCCCCCGTCCGCGGGGTGCGCCCGGACCCGGGTCCCCGGTGCGTCACGGCTGACGAACCCGGGGTGCCGCACCGGGCCGCGGGCGGCACTAGGGTGAACGCCCATGTGGCCAGGACAGCAGCCGCCCGGGGGCGAGCAGAACCCGCACGCGCAGAACAACCCCTACCAGCAGCCGGGGTACCAGCAGCCGAATCCGTATCAGCAGCCCGGTTTCCAGCAGCCCAACCCCTATGCGCAGCAGCCGCAGTGGGGCGCGCCCACCTCGGTCGGCACTCCCCAGCCGCCGGGGGGCGGAGGCGGCCGGACGAAACTGGTCGCGATCGTGGCGGCCACGGCTGTGCTCCTGACGGCCGGCGTCACCGGATTCCTGGTGCTCGGCGGGAGCGAGGACGACACGGCGGACGGCGGCAAGGACAGGCGGACGACGAGCCCGTCGCCCACCACCGCCCCGAGCGAGTCCGCGACGGGCACGGACGACAACCCGCGCGGCGGCGAGACCGAGAAGGCGACGATCCCCGGCTGGAAGGTGGTCGTGAACCCCAAGTGGGGCACAGCCTTCGACGTGCCGGCCGACTGGGCGGTCGAGTCGCCCGGCACCTTCATCGGGTTCGAGGACGAGAAGAAGGGCGACGGCTCCGTCCTCATCGGCATGTCGGCGCCCGCCTATCTCAAGGAGAAGTGGTGCTCGTCCGACGCCGACAAGGACGGGCGCACCGACGACACGGCACTGGCGGCGGCCGGCACCAAGGGCCAGGACGGCGCCAAGAACACCTCCGACGTCGCACGCAACGACTCGGCCTGGTGGGTGTTCGGCGGCTACACCGACCAGTCGGACGCCGCCAAGAAGCTCCTCACCATCGGCAAGCCGGAGGACTACACGACGGCGTCGGGCGTCAAGGGGAGCGTGGCCACGACGTACTCGACGGGCGTCGCGAAGAAGGGCAAGTGCGACTCCGACGGCAAGGCGACCACGTTCGCCTTCAAGAACTCGGCGGGCGACTTCGTGTCCTGGACCTTCTACGGGGCCAAGGGCGTCAAGGACGAGGTGTCCGACGAGACGGTCAGGAAGATCCTCAGCACCGTGCGCCTGCACGGCGACCCGACGCAGGGGTGACGCCCTGACGGAGGGGTGAGGACAGGTCAGCCGATGCCGAACGCGCCGTCGGGGGGCTCGGGCGACGGTACGGCGTCCGGGTCCCGCACCGGCCGCGCGTCGCCGGTGAATTCCCGCACCCCGGCGCCGTGTTCGACGCGGGCGGGGAAGGCGTCGGCCGCCGTGAGCCGGATCAGGGCGGCCGTGTCGAGCGGGCGGTGCGCGGCGACGACCACCGCGTTGCCGAAGCGGCGGCCGCGCAGCACGGCCGGTTCGGCGATCAGCACCAGCTCTTCGAACTCGACCGCGCAGGTGGCGAGCTGGGAGCGCAGGAAGGCGAAGGGCGCGGAGTCGGCGAGGTTGGCGAGGTACACCCCGTCGGCGCGCAGCACCCGTGCGGCCTGCCGGATGTAGTCGACGGTGGTGAGGTGGGCCGGGATCCGGGAGCCGCCGAAGACGTCGGCGACCAGCACGTCGGCGCAGTCGTCGGGGGCGGCCTCCAGCCAGGCGCGGGCGTCGGCGGCGTGCAGCGCGACGCCCGCGCCCTCGGGCAGCGGCAGGTGTTCGGCGACCAGCTCCAGCAGACCGCGGTCCGCCTCGACGACGTCCTGCCGGGAGCCGGGCCGGGTCGCGGCCACGTAGCGGGGCAGGGTGAGCGCTCCGCCGCCGAGGTGGACCACGTCCAGCGGGCGGCCCGGCCCGGCGACGGTGTCGAGGACGTGCCCGAGCCGCCGGGCGTACTCGAACTCCAGGTGCTCCGGCTCGTCCAGGTCGACGTACGACTGCGGCGCCCCGTCGACCGTCAGCAGCCAGGCCCGCCTCCGGTCGACGTCGGGCATCAGCTTGGCGGTGCCGTGGTCGGTGGTCCGGGTCACGGGTATGGGTTCGCTCACCCGACCATTGTGCGGGCGGGTGAGGGCGGCGGGGACGCGGGGAGCCGTGCGGCCGACGCACCGGCCCGCGGTTCCCCGCGTCGACCGGCCGCCGTCAGCCGACGGCTGTCACGGTGCCCGCCCCCACGGTCCGTCCTCCCTCGCGGACGGCGAATCCGAGCCCCGGCTCCAGAGGCACCTCGCGCCCCAGTTCGACGGTCATGGTGACCGTCTCCCCGGGCCGCGCGAGGGCCGCCTCACCGAGGTCGACATCACCGACCACGTCCGCCGTCCGGATGTAGAACTGCGGCCGGTACCCCGTCGACATCGGCGTGCCGCGACCGCCCTCGCGCGCCGACAGCACGTGCACCTGTGCCGTGAAGCGCCGCCGGGGAAGCACGCTGCCCGGAGCGGCCACCACGTGCCCGCGCCGCACCGCGTCGCGTGGCACCCCGCGCAGCAGCAGCGCCACGTTGTCCCCCGCCTGCGCCTCCCGCATGGGCTTGCCGAAGGTCTCCAGGCCGGTGACGACCGTCTCCAGCCCGGCGCCGAGCACGTCGACCCGGTCGCCGACGCGCACGGTGCCGCGCTCCACCGCGCCGGTCACCACGGTGCCCCGGCCGGTGATGGTGAGCACGTTCTCGACGGGCAGCAGGAACGGTGCGTCCAGGTACCGCTCGGGCATCGGCACGTACGTGTCCACGGCGTCGAGCAGCGCCTCCACGGCCGCCGTCCACTTCGGGTCCCCTTCCAGGGCCTTCAGTCCGGAGACCCGGACGACCGGTACCGCGTCGCCGCCGTAGCCGTGCTCGGTGAGCAGGTCGCGGACCTCCAGCTCGACCAGGTCGGCGAGCACCGCGTCCTCGCCGTCGCCGACGGCGTCGGCCTTGTTCAGCGCGACGACGATGTGGTTCACGCCCACCTGCCGGGCGAGCAGGACGTGTTCGGCGGTCTGCGGCATGATCCCGTCGAGCGCGGAGACGACGAGGATCGCCCCGTCGAGCTGCGCGGCGCCGGTGACCATGTTCTTGACGTAGTCGGCGTGGCCCGGCATGTCCACGTGCGCGTAGTGCCGGGTGTCGGTCTCGTACTCGACGTGCGCGATGTTGATGGTGATGCCGCGGGCGGCCTCCTCCGGGGCGCGGTCGATGCGGTCGAACGGCACGAAGGTGCCGGTGCCGCGCTCGGCCAGCACCTTGGTGATGGCGGCGGTCAGGGTGGTCTTGCCGTGGTCGACGTGGCCCATCGTGCCGATGTTCAGGTGCGGTTTGGTGCGCACGTACGCCGTCTTGGGCATGGCGGTACCTCGAAGCCTCTCAGTGCTGCTGAGCGATGGCCCCGGCCGGTTCGGACACCGGCCGGGACGGGGACCCCGAGAACCTGCCGACCCTCCCCCTGCGGGGTCCGCCGGACGTTCCGGGGAGGGTCAGCTTCGTGCGCCGTCGACGGCGGCCGGCGGGAGGACGACGGCAGCCTTCGGCGCATCCGCGGCTGCGGACGCTGCGAGGGTGAAGGCGTGCCGGAACATGAGCCGATCATCGTCGACGCGCCGCCCGGCGTCGAACGGTTTTCCCGCGGCGGGAGGCACCGCGCCCGCCGCGCATGAGACGGACCATACGGCGATCACACGCGGGTGTCGGTTACTGTCACCGGATGCTCGATGCCACCACCCGCTCTGGGGGCACGGCCACGGCCTCTCCCCGGGCCGCCACCGCGGAACTCGCCGTCCCCCTCGCCCTGCCCGCGGTACCGGGACCGGCGACGCGCCGCACGCGCGTGCTGCTGTCGCCGTGGTCGCGGCTGTCCCTGCTGGTCGCCCTGCTCGCGGCGGCCGCGTCCTGCGTGCTGCTGTTCGAGCCGCAGAACGTGCTGACGCACGGCTGGCCGCCGCAGCTCGGCGGGGCCGCGGCGGCCGTGGTGTTCGCGGTGGCGTACGGGCTGTGCACGGTCGCGTTCGTGCCGCGGCCGCTGCTGAACCTCGCCGCGGGCGCGCTCTTCGGCTCCGGACTGGGCCTCGGCACGGCGCTGGCGGGCACCGTGCTCGGCGCCGGACTGGCCTTCGGCCTCGGCCGGGTGCTCGGGCAGGACGCGCTGCGCCCGTTGCTGCGCGGCCGGCTGCTGCTGGCGGCGGACGGGCAGCTGAGCCGGCACGGCTTCCGCTCGATGATGGCGGCGCGGCTGTTCCCGGGCGTGCCGTTCTGGGCCGCGAACTACTGCGCCGCCGTCTCCCGGATGGGCTGGTTCTCCTTCCTCCTCGCGACGGCGCTCGGCTCGGTCCCGAACACCGCCGCGTACGCCGTGGCCGGCGCCCGCGCCTCGGCGCCGACGTCCCCCGCCTTCCTGATCGCCATGGCGTGCATCGCCGCGCCCGCCCTGCTGGGCGCGACGGTGGCCTGGCGCAAGCGGCACCACCTGCGGCGCCGCTGAACGGCCGAGGCGGGCCGAGCGGAGCCCGCCGCGGTCGGGCGGCGCCCCACGGGGCGCGGGGAACCGCGCGACCCGCCACCACGGCGCCGCGGCCGTCCGGCGGCACGAAGCGGCACGCCCGGCGGAGCGGTCAGACCGCTTCCAGGATCATCGCGTTGGCGAGGCCGCCCGCCTCGCACATGGTCTGCAGGGCGTAGCGGGCGCCGCGTTCGCGCATCGCGTGCACGAGCGTGCTCGTCAGCCGGGTGCCGCTCGCGCCGAGCGGGTGCCCGAGGGCGATGGCGCCGCCGTGCACGTTGACCTTGCCGAGGTCGGCGCCGGTCTCCTGCTGCCAGGCCAGGACGACGCCGGCGAACGCCTCGTTGACCTCGAACAGGTCGATGTCGTCGAGGGTCAGGCCGGCCCTGCGCAGCACCTTCTCCGTGGCGGGCACGACACCGGTGAGCATCAGCAGCGGGTCGGAGCCGGTGACGGCGAAGCTGTGCAGACGGGCGAGCGGGCGCAGGCCGAGGCGGGCGGCGGTCTCGCCGGAGGTGACGAGCACCGCGGAGGCACCGTCGTTGACCGGGCTGGCGTTGCCCGCGGTGACGTTCCACTCGATCTGCGGGAAGCGCTCGGCGAAGGCGGGGTCGTAGTAGGCGGGCTTGAGACCGGCGAGGATCTCCGGGGTGCTGTCCGGGCGTACGCACTCGTCGCGGGCGACGCCGTCCAGCGGTGCGACCTCGGCGTCGAAGAGGCCCGCGCTCCAGGCCGCGGCGGCCTTCCGGTGCGAGGACACCGCGAAGGCGTCCATCTGCTCGCGCGTGATCGACCACTTGGCGGCGATGAGCTCGGCGCTGATGCCCTGCGGGACCAGCCCCTCCGGGTAGCGCCCGGCGACACCCGGGCCGAAGGGGTCCTTGCCGGGCGGCACGTTGGACCACATCGGCACGCGGCTCATCGACTCGACGCCGCAGGCGACGGCGATGTCGTACGCGCCGGAGATCACGCCCTGGGCGGCGAAGTGCACGGCCTGCTGGGAGGAGCCGCACTGGCGGTCCACCGTGGTCGCCGGGACCGACTCCGGCAGGCCCGCCGACAGGGCGGCGTAGCGGGTGGTGTTCATGGCCTGTTCGCCGACCTGGTCGACGGCGCCGCCGATCACGTCGTCGATCAGCGCCGGGTCGACGCCCGAGCGTTCGACCAGGGTGCGCAGGGTGTGGGCGAGGAGCTCCACGGGGTGGACGTGCGCGAGGGCGCCGTTGGGCTTGCCCTTGCCGATGGGGGTGCGTACGGCTTCGACGATGACTGCGTCACGCATGCTGCGGGCCTCCGTTCGGAGCGGTCACCTGGACGGTCACCTGTCCGGCTCGCTGTTCGGTTACCTGTGAGTAGGAAATCTGGACCCACCATAACCAGTAGAGTTGGAAAAACAAACCCTATAAGTTTGAAATCCGAACCCTCTTCGGTCCGCACTTAGACTGGAGGCCATGGCCGCCACCAAAGATCCGCGCCCCTGCTCCATCGCCGACGCCCTGGCGCTCGTCGGCGAGAAGTACTCCCTGCTGGTCCTGCGGGAGGTCTGCCTGGGCAACGGCCGGTTCGACCAACTGGTGCGCAACATCGGCGCCCCGCGCGACGTCCTGGCCACCCGGCTGCGCCGGCTCGTCGACGCCGGGATCCTCACCAAGCGCGTCTACAGCGAGCGGCCGCAGCGCTTCGAGTACGTGCCCACCCAGGCGGGGACCGACCTGGAGCCGGTGCTGATGACCCTCATGGCGTGGGGCGACCGCCACCTCCGCGGGGACGGCGACCGCCCCATGGTGCTGGAGCACGTATGCGGCGAGGAACTGGTCCCGGTCGTCACCTGCCGGTCCTGCGGCGAGACGGTCCGCCACGAGGACCTCACCGCCCACCCGCAGGCGCCCGGCTGGACGGTGGCGGGCCCGTCCGCCGCCTGAGCCGCGTCAGGCCCGCGCGGTCACCAGGGGTGCGCCGCCAGGTACCCGGCGATCTCCGCCCGCTCCCAGACGCCGTCGGCCACCACGATCCGGTAGCGGCGCGTGAGGGACTCGCCGGGAGGGAGTACCAGTTCGTCGCAGAAGGCCCACGACGGGGCGACGGCGGCGAACGGCTCGTTGCGGACCCCCGGCGTCGGGGCCGATGATCCGCCCGCCGCGGAAGGCACGCGGACCGGGCCGGCGCCGGCCCCCGCGCGAGTTCCCCTCCGCCCCGCGCCCGCCCCCCCCGAACGCCTGCCCGCTCCCCCGCACACCCGTCCGTTCGAGCCCCTGTGCGAGGGCTGTCACCCGGGGACGCTAGGCTGCCCTGGACACACGTGATCACCGCACCCGGGACGCCGTGTGTCCGAAACCTGCCCGAATTCCCTGGCCGCGATCAGCACTTGGACCCGCTTCCTCCATGTCTTGGTTTGAATCCCTCATCCTCGGACTCGTCCAGGGGCTGACCGAGTTCCTCCCCGTCTCCTCCAGCGCGCACCTGCGGCTGACCGCCGCCTTCTCCGGCTGGAAGGACCCGGGCGCCGCCTTCACCGCGATCACCCAGATCGGGACGGAGGCCGCCGTGCTCATCTACTTCCGCAAGGACATCGGGCGGATCATCTGGGCCTGGGCGCGCTCGCTCACCGACAAGGCGATGCGCGAGGACCACGACGCGCAGATGGGCTGGCTGGTGATCGTCGGCTCGATCCCGATCGGTGTGCTCGGCCTGCTGTTCAAGGACCAGATCGAGGGGCCGTTCCGCGATCTGCGGGTCACCGCCACGATGCTGATCGTCGTCGGCGTGGTGATCGGCATCGCCGACCGGATGGCGGCGCGCGACGAGAGCAGCGGACGGCACCGCGCGCCCAAGCAGCGCAAGACACTCGACGACCTGCGGGTGAAGGACGGCCTGATCTTCGGCATATGCCAGGCGATGGCGCTGATCCCGGGCGTCTCCCGCTCCGGCGCCACCATCAGCGGCGGCCTGTTCATGGGCTACCGGCGCGAGGCGGCGGCCCGCTACTCGTTCCTGCTCGCCATTCCGGCCGTGCTCGCCTCCGGCCTCTTCGAGCTCAAGGACGCGATGGAGAGCGACCACGTCTCCTGGGGTCCCACCCTCTTCGCCACGGTGATCGCCTTCGCCTCCGGGTACGCCGTGATCGCCTGGTTCATGAAGTTCATCTCGACCAAGAGCTTCATGCCGTTCGTCTGGTACCGCGTCGTCCTCGGCATCGTCATCATCGCCCTGGTGGCGGCGGGCGTGCTGAGCCCGCACGCGGCGGAGTCGGCCGGCTGACGGAGAACGGCGCGCCTCGGCCTCCGCGCGCCGTGGCGCACACCACCTCGCCACGGGCGTACGCCACCCCGTACCACCCACCCCGCCACACCCCCGCCCTCGCCACCCACGCGCCCCTGACCAGCGGCGTCACCCTCGGATGCGTCATGAACCAGCCGCTTCCGGACCGGCCGGATCCAAACGGCCGACCGAGAGTTCGTGACGAAATGCATACGGGATGCGTAGCCGCCCGGTAGCGCAGTGTCAGTTCTTGCCCCTAGGCTGGGGCGCATGTCCCCCGATTCCGTGGCCCCTGGTTCCGTGCGGCCTGCTGCCGAGGTGAACGAGCAGATCCGCGCCCTGTGGATGCGCGCGGGCGGCTCCCTGTCGGCCCAGGAGCGCGCGGAGTACGAGTTGCTGGTCGTCGAGTGGGCGGCCGCCATCCGGGCCGACGTCATCGAAG
Organism: Streptomyces sp. H51; assembly: GCF_035656535.1. Taxonomy (NCBI): domain Bacteria; kingdom Bacillati; phylum Actinomycetota; class Actinomycetes; order Kitasatosporales; family Streptomycetaceae; genus Streptomyces; species Streptomyces sp. H51. The sequence goes on along the minus strand of NZ_JAYMHD010000034.1, from coordinate 35,878 downwards.
CGGCCTGAGGCCCGAGAAAGAAGATAAGGGGACCGGCAGACACCGCATGCGGCACCTCACCCACGTTCCGGACCGTCGCGGCGTCGTCGTCTTCCTGAACGGCACATCGAGCTCGGGCAAGTCGACCATCGCGGCCGAGCTGCTGCGGATCCTCGACGAGCCGTACTTCCACATGCCGGTCGACGCCTTCCATGCGATGCGCTCACCGGTCCCCGTACCGCCGGACGAGCTGGACATCGTCCTGCACCGCACCTGGCAGGGCTATCACCGGGCGGTCGCCGGGATGGCCGCCGCCGGCAACAACGTCGTCATGGACCATGTGCTGAGCGCCGAGTGGCGGCTGCGGGACTGCCTGTCGGTACTGGTGCCGCAGGACGTGGTTCTGGTCAAAGTGCACTGTCCGGCCGAGGAGTTGGAGCGCCGCGAACGCGCCCGCGGCGACCGGCCGCCCGGCCTCGCCGCACGCCAGATGCAGCAGGTGCACGCGCACGGCGTCCACGACGTGGAGTGCGACACGAGCCGCCTCACGCCCGGCGAGTGCGCCGCACGCATCAAGGAGTTCCTGACCGCCCGCCCCCGGCCCACCGCCTTCGAACGGCTCCTGGCCGATCCGCCCGGGCAGGACGCGAGCGACGGCGGTCAGTAGTCGTTGCCCCCGCCGCAGCTGTAACCGCCGTCCGAGTCACTGCCCGACGGCGCGCTGCCACCGCCTTCCGCCCAGCTCTCCATGGCCAGGAACATGACCGTCATTCCGCCGGTGACCGCGACGAACACCGCCAGCACCGCCCAGCCGCTGCTGATGACGCCGGCGTCGAGCAGCACACCGCAGAGGGTGACCCCCGCGGCCAATGCGCAGAACACAGCCATGTGATCCCCCTCGACGGCACGCGTCCCCGGCCCGCACCGGGCGAGCCGACTCTACCGCCCGCGCCCCGCGTCGGCACCGGGGTGACGCCGTCCCGCCACCGAATGTCGCCGTCCCGCTTGGCCCGGGGCCCGGTGTGCTCAACACTGAGGCGATGACGCAGCGTGTGGAGCTCGCAGCCGTACTGGACCGGGTGGCCGTGGACGAACTGGTCACCGACTACGCGGTGGCCGTGGACGACGGGGACTGGGCGGCGTACCGGAAGCTGTTCGCACCCGGCGGGCGGGCGGACTACCGCTCGGCCGGCGGTGTCGAGGGGGACGCGGGGAAGGTCGCCGAATGGCTCGCGGAGAGCATGCGGCTGTTCCCGGTGCGGCAGCATCTGATCGTCAACCGCCGGGTGCGCTTCGGGGTCCTGGAGCAGGACGCCGGCGACACGGCCCGGGTGCGGGCCGACTACGTCAACCCGATGCGGTTCACGGCGGACGGCGAGGGTTCCTCCGCACCCGACCTGGTGTGCGGCGGCCGGTACGACTTCGCCCTGCTGCGCACCTCCGACGGCTGGCGGCTGACCGAGGTGGTCGTTCGGGAGAAGTGGCGCCGCCTGCCCGCACGGCCCTCGGCTGCCGGGACCGCCGACTGAGCCGGATGTCCCCTGTCACAGATCACCGGCTGCACGCACACTGGAGTCGTCACTGGGTAGAGAGGCGCCATATGAAGATCTTCGGTCGATGGCAGACCTCCCCTTGGCGGACCTCCCCCTGGCGCCGTTCGGTGATCGCCGCGCTGGCCGGCGCGCTGCCGCTGTTCGCGTTCCCCGCCCCCTCGCTGTGGTGGTTCGCCTACGTGGCCCTGGTCCCGTGGATCGTGCTCGTCCGCTCCGCCCCGACCGGGCGGCGCGCGGCCTGGAACGGCTGGTGGGGCGGGTTCGGCTTCCTGGTGGCCGTGCACCACTGGCTGCTGCCGAGCCTGCACGTCTTCATCTTCCTGATCGCCCTGCTGCTGGGGGCCCTGTGGGCGCCCTGGGGCTGGCTGGTGCACCGGCTCCTGGGCGGGGCGCCCGGTCCGGCCCGGGCGTCGGCCGCCCTGCTGGTGCTGCCGGCGGGCTGGCTGATGGTCGAGCTGGTCCGCTCATGGCAGGGACTGGGCGGGCCGTGGGGCATGCTCGGCTCGAGTCAGTGGCAGGTGGCGCCGGCGCTGCGGCTGGCGTCGGTCGGCGGGGTGTGGCTGCTCAGCTACCTGGTGGTGGCCGTGAACGTCGCGGTCGCCGTGCTCGTGTCGGTCCGGGCGTCGCGGGTGCCCGCGGTGGCCGGTCTCCTCGCGACCGCCGTGGCGGCCTCCGCGGCCTGGGTGTGGTCGCCGCGCCCGCACACCGACGGCCGGGTCCGGATAGCCGTCGTCCAGCCCGGTGTCATGGAGGGCGCCGACCGGCGCTTCGCGCGCGAGGAAGCGCTCACCCGCCGGCTCGCCGGACAGGACGTCGACCTGGTCGTGTGGGGCGAGAGCAGCGTCGGATACGACCTCGCCGCCCGGCCCGACCTGACGCGCAGGATCACCGCGCTGGCCCGCGAGACCGGCGCCGACATCCTGGTCAACGTGGACGCCCGCCGCTCCGACAAGCCCGGCATCTACAAGAGCTCGGTGCTCGTCGGCCGGGACGGCCTCACCGGCCGGCGCTACGACAAGATGCGGCTGGTGCCGTTCGGCGAGTACATCCCCGCCCGTTCCCTGCTCGGCTGGGCGACCTCCGTGGGCAAGGCGGCGGGCGAGGACCGCAGGCGCGGCACCGAGCAGGTCGTGATGAACGTCGGGCACGGGCTGCGCGTCGGTCCGATGGTCTGCTTCGAGTCCGCGTTCCCCGACATGAGCCGCCACCTCGCCCGGGACGGCGCCGAGGTGCTCGTCGCGCAGTCGGCGACATCGACGTTCCAGCACAGCTGGGCCCCCGAGCAGCACGCCTCGCTGGCCGCGCTGCGCGCCGCGGAGACCGGCCGCCCGATGGTGCACGCCACCCTGACGGGCGTCTCCGCCGTCTACGGGCCGAGCGGGCAGCGTGTCGGCCCGTGGCTGGGCACCGACGCCCACACCACGCACGTGTACGACGTGCCGCTGGCGCACGGCGTCACCCCGTACGCCCGCCACGGGGACTGGGCGGTGCGCGGCGCGATCCTGGTGCTGGCCGTCTGGTGCGCCGCCGAGGGCCTGCGCGGCATCCGGCTCAGGCGCTCCGCTCCAGCACCGCGTGTACCACCCGCTCGCACAGTGCGTGAGTCTCCAGCGCATCACGGGCACTGAGCACCTTGCCGGCCCGCACCGCGTCGAGGAACGCGAGGACGGCCTGCTCGATGCCGCGCTGCCGGGCCACCGGCACCCAGTCGCCGCGCCGCCGCACGGTGGGCTGGCCCTTGTGGTCGATCACCTCGGCGAGGTTGAGCACCTGCCGCTTGGTGTCCTGCCCGGACACCTCGAGGATCTCCTCGGTCGAGCCGCTGAGCCGGTTCATCAGGCCGAGCGCGGTGAAACCGTCCCCGGCCAGCGTCAGCACGACGTGGTGCAGCAGCCCGTCCTCGACGCGGGCGCGCACGGCGATGTCGTCGACGGGGCCGGGCACCAGGAAGCGCAGCGTGTCCACGACGTGGATGAAGTCGTCGAGGATCATCGAGCGCGGCTCCTCCGGCAGCCCGACCCGGTTCTTCTGCATCAGGATCAGCTCGCGCGGGTGCTCGGCGCACTGCGCGTACGCGGGGGCGTAACGCCGGTTGAAGCCGACGGCGAGGCCGACGTTCCGCTCCTCGGCGAACTCCACCAGCCGCTCGGAGTCGGCCAGTTCGTAGGCGAGCGGCTTGTCGACGTACGTCGGCACGCCGGCCTGGAGCAGCCGGGTCACTATCTCGGGGTGAACGGCGGTCGGCGCGTGCACGAAGGCGGCGTCGAGGCCCTGGGCGAGCAGGCCGTCGAGGTCGCGGTGGCGCCGGCCGGGCGGCAGGTGCAGGCTGTCGCCGACCCGGTCGAGCGTGGCGGGCGTACGGGTCTGCACGTGCAGTTCCACGCCGGGCAGCACGCCGAGCACGGGCAGGTACGCCTTCTGCGCGATGTCGCCGAGTCCGATGCAACCGACCTTCACGGCCCTACCTCCCGCAGTTGCCGACGGTGCCTGCCGGAAGCATACGGGGGCCGCGGGCCGGGGTGTCCGGCGGAGTCCACGTCGCCTCCGCCGTGCCGAAAACCCCTGGTGACGTCGGCGGCGTTGGACGAGGATGCCGGTCATGACGACCGAGCGCAGGGAACCTGCGACCACCGCCGACGAACGCACCATGCTGGAGGGCTGGCTGGACTACCACCGGCAGACCCTCGCGTGGAAGTGCGAGGGCCTGAGCGACGCCCAGCTCAGAACCCCCGCGGCGGAGCCGTCCGCGCTGTCCCTGCTGGGGCTGGTCCGGCACATGGCCGAGGTGGAGCGGTCCTGGTACCGCAGGGTGCTGGCCGACGAGCCGGACGACGTCGCCGGCCCGCTGTACTACAGCGACGAGGACCCGGACGGCGATTTCCACGTCACGGACGCGGACACCTGGCAGGAGGCGTACGCCGTCTGGCAGGGCGAGATCGAGGCGGCCCGGCGCCATGCGGCCGGCTTCGGCCTGGACGAGGTGTCCAGGGGCCGGCACCGGCGCACCGGCGAGCGGTACAACCTGCGCTGGATCCACACCCACATGATCGAGGAGTATGCGCGGCACAACGGGCACGCCGACCTGATCCGCGAGCGCCTCGACGGCGCGACCGGCGACTGACGTCACCCGCGGCCCGCGCGGCCCCTCCGCAGGGGGGCGGAGATCACCCGTGCGGGGCATCCTGGGCCGGTCCGGCGTCCGCCGGCGCGCGGACTTCGACATCGTGGCGCGGGTGCATCGAACGACGACCACCGCAACCCTCCTGCTCACCGTGGCCGTCTCGGCTCTGGCCGGCTGTGTGACGGTCCAGCGCCCGCCCGCGTCCGGACCGCCCGTGGCACCCCGCCCGGAACCGCGGACCGTGCAGGCGCCGGCCCGGGAGGCACTGACGACGACCTCCCCGTCCCGGCCGGCCCGGGCACCGGAGCGGACCCGGCCGGCGGCGGGGCGGCCGGCGCCGACGGCCCCGGCGCCGGCCCGGCGACCGTCACAGCGGCGCCCGGCTCCCCGCGCCGAGCCTCGGCCGGCGCACCCCGCGCGTCCCCGCGTCGAGGCCCCGGCGGCGCCCGTCCCCGCTCCCGTGAAGAGCGCGGACGTGTGCGCCCTGGGGCGCAGGTACGGCGGCTGGCGTGCGGACAGCCCGGAGACCGCGATCTGCGAGCGGACCTACGGCCATTGAGCGGTGCCGCCCTCTTCCAGGCGCAGTTCCAGCCGGCTGATCGCCGCCCGGACGCCCTCTCCGTAGCCGTCGTCCGCCAGCGCCTCGGCGGCCCCGCGGGCCAGGCGCAGGTGGGTGCGGGCCGGCCCGCCGCGTCCGAGCCTGACGTAGTCGGCCGCGAGGTTGAGGTGCAGGGAGGGGTAGAGGGCTCGCACCGCGGGCGCGTCCGCGTGCCCGGCGAGGCGCTCGTGGTTGAGTTCCTCCGCGGCCGTCAGCGCCCGCAGGTCCCAGGCCAGCTCGTCCGCGGGATCGTCCTGGGCGTCGGCCATGTAGTGCGCGAGCGTGCAGCGGTGCAGCGGGTCGCCGTCCTCGCCGATCTCCGCCCACAGCCGCAGATAGCGGTGGCGGGCCTCCTCGCGGTCGCCCGCGTGGTGCAGCATGACGACCTGCCCGATCCGCGTCATCACGGCGTCCGGCACCGCCTGCTCCTGTCGCTCCGCCACCGTCTCCTCCGCGCGCGCTCGTGGCCGGTCCTCCGACGCCAGGGCCCAGGAGGACCCTAGTGCCTGCCCGGCGGATCGCGCCGGAATCGGCGGCGCGGCACGTCCTGCGCAGGCCCCGGCCGGGCATGGGGCTGGACCGCGCCGCGGCTCCCGGCGGGACCTTCCCACGGTGCCGGGCAGGACCCTCCCACGGCTCCCGGCGGGACCTTCCCACGGGTGCGGGCCGGTCCCGCCCGGAACCGGCCCGACGGCGGTCAGCCCAGGTCGGGGATCGTCCAGTCGATCGGGGCGTGACCCTGCCGCGCGACCGCCTCGTTGATCTGCGTGAACGGGCGGGAGCCGAAGAACTTCTTCGCCGACAGCGGCGAGGGGTGGGCGCCCTTGACGACGATGTGCCGGGTCTCGTCGATCAGCGGGAGCTTCTTCTGCGCGTAGTTGCCCCACAGCACGAAGACCGCCGGGTCGGGCCGGCCGGCCACCGCGCGGATGACCGCGTCGGTGAACTTCTCCCAGCCCCGGCCCTTGTGCGAGTTGGCCTCGCCGCCGCGGACCGTGAGCACCGCGTTGAGCAGCAGCACGCCCTGCTCGGCCCACGGCATCAGATAGCCGTTGTCCGGTATCGGCGTGCCCAGTTCCTGGTGCATCTCCTTGTAGATGTTGCGCAGCGACGGCGGGATCTTCACGCCGGGGCGCACCGAGAAGCACAGCCCGTGCCCCTGGCCCTCGCCGTGGTACGGGTCCTGGCCCAGGACGAGGACCTTCACCGCGTCGTACGGCGTCGCGTCGAGGGCGGCGAAGACCTCCTCCCGCGGAGGGTAGACGGGACCCTTCGCCCGCTCCTCCTCGACGAACTCCGTCAGCTCCTTGAAATAGGGCTGCTGCAGTTCGTCACCCAGGACGCCGCGCCAGGACTCGGGCAGCATGGCGATGTCGGTCACGTCAACTTCCTTACGGTGTGCGGTCGTTTCCAGGTCTCAGAACCTACAGGCGGCCACTGACAATCGGCCCGCCGACCGCACGGCCGGCTCCTACCAACTGGTCTTGCGGTACAGCGCCCACATCATCATGATCGTCGACGGGTCGAGTGCCCGCTCCGCGCCGGAGATGTCGTCGCTGGCGGCCACGTACTGGCGGCCCTGCCAGATGGGCAGCAGCCGGGCGTCGTTCACCAGGATCTGCTGGGCCCGCTCGAACTCCTTGACCACCTCGGCCCGGTTGCTCTCGCTGCGGGACTGCGGGAGCAGCTTGCTGGTGATCTCGGGCGCCGGGTAGGGCGTGCCGAGCGCGTTCTGGGCGCCGACGAAGGGCGCGATGAAGTTGTCGGGGTCGGGGAAGTCGGGGAACCAGCCGCGCCCGAACACCGGGTACTCGCCGTTCTGGTAGCCGGTCACGTACGTCTTCCAGGGCCGGCTCTCGAGGGTGACCGTGAACAGGCCCGAGTCGTCCAACTGCCGCTTGATCTCCTCGAACTCCAGCTTGGTGGAGGAGCCGTAGCGGTCGGTGGTGTACCAGAGGGTGAGCGGGACGCGCTGGGTGATGCCCGCCTCGGTGAGGATCTTCCGGGCCCTGGCGGGGCTGGGGCTGCCGTAGTCGTCGAAGAATCCGGTGGTGTGCCCGGTCAGGCCCTTGGGGACCATGGAGTACAGCGGTTCGACGGTGTCCTTGTAGACCTTGTGCGCGATCGCGCCGCGGTCGATGACCTGGGCGACGGCCTGGCGGACGGCGAGCTTGCCGGCCCAGGAGTCCTTCGGGTTGAACACCAGGTAGTTGATCTCGGTGCCCGCACCGTCGACGAGTTGGAGCGCGCCGTCGTTGTCGTGTCTTTGCAGGTTGACTATGTCGTCGGCGTTGAGGCCGCGGAAGGCGACGTCGAGATTGCCGGCCCTGAGCTCCCGGACCATCTCGGCGGAGTCCTGGAAGTAGCGGATGGTCACCGCGCTGTTCTTCCGGTCGGCGTAGCCCTTGTAGTTGCCGTTCTTGGCGAGTACGGCCTTCTGGCCGTCCTGGTAGGACCGCAGGGTGTACGGCCCCGAGCCGAAGACCTTGCCGTCCTTGCGCAGGGAGTCGGCGGGGTACTCCTCGGGGTCGACGATGGACATGGCGGGCGTGGCGAGCACGAACGGGAAGGTCGCGTCCGGCTTGTTGAGGTGGAAGACGACTTCCCTGTCGCCCAGCGCCTGGACGCGGTCGAGGCTGCCCAGCAGGCCCTCGGGGCCGCCGTTGACCTTGATGGTCCTGATCCGGTCGATCGAGTACTTGACCGCCTCGGCGTCCAGCGCGTGCCCGTCGGAGAACTTCAGCCCGTCCCGCAGCTGGCAGCTGTACGTCGTGTTCGAGCGGTCCGTGAAACGGCAGTTGTCGGCCGCGTCGGGCTGCGGGCTGGTCGCGCCGGTGGGGTAGCTGAGGAGCGTTTGGTAAATGTTGCGGAACAGTTCCCAGGAACTGTCCCAGGAGGCGGCGGGGTCCAGGGTGCTCGGGGCACTGGTCGTCCCGACGACGATGGGGCCCTTGTCGTCGGAGGAGCCCGACGAGAGGACGCCACACCCGGCCACCAGGGACGACATGGACGCGATGGCCGCCACCTTCCGCAGGCATCGGTTCCGGTTGAACACGCGCACGCTCCTCGATCTGCCATACCAAGGGACGGCAGACCATACCGCAGCCCCACGCCGGGTGAACCTGCCCGTCCGCGGCCTGCTTGATCAGCGTGCTTCTGACGACGTTGTCAGGGATCCGTGGTCTTTCCGCGCACCGCGACGGGCGCCGCATTCGTACGGCCGCGCCCGTCGCGGATACTTCGCGTCAGGCGACGCCGGCGTTCAGGAAGATGCCGCCGTCGACGACGAGCGTCTGACCGGTGACCCAGTCGGACTGCTCCGAGGTGAGGAACGCGGCCGCGCCGCCGATGTCGGAGGGCACGCCGAGCCGGCCGAGCGGGTAGGCGGCGGCCGCCTCCGCCTCCCGGCCCTCGTACAGGGCCTCCGCGAACTTGGTCTTCACGACGGCCGGGGCGATCGCGTTGACCCGCACCTTCGGCGCGAACTCGTGCGCCAGCTGCTGCGTCAGGTTGATCATCGCGGCCTTGCTGACGCCGTACGCGCCGATGAACGGCGAGGGTGCGAGGCCGGCGACGGAGGCGATGTTGACGATGGTGCCGCCGTTGTCCTTCTGCCAGGCGTGCCAGGTCTTCTGCGCGAAGCCGAGCGCCGAGATGACGTTGGTCTCGAACACCTTGCGCGCGACGCCGAGGTCGAGGTCGGCGATCGGGCCGAAGACCGGGTTGGTGCCGGCGTTGTTGACCAGGTGGTCGACGCGGCCGAAGGCCTCCATGGTGCGCGCGACGGCCTCGGCCTGGTGGTCGAGGTCGTGCGCCTTGCCCGCGACGCCGATGACCCGGTCGGCGCCGAGCTTGTCGACGGCCTCCTTCAGGGCCTCCTCGTTGCGTCCGGTGATGCACACCCGGTCGCCGCGCGCGACGAGCGCCTCGGCGATGCCGTAGCCGATGCCGCGGCTGGCGCCCGTGACGAGGGCGACCCTGCCGGAGAGTTCTGCAGTCATGTTCCCTCGTCCCTAGTCGAGCGGTCCGCCGGCGACGTACAGCACCTGGCCGGAGACGAAGCCGGCCGCCTCGCCCGTGAAGAAGGCGACGGCGTTGGCGATGTCGTCCGGCTCGCCGACCCGTGCCACCGGGATCTGCGTGGCGGCAGCGGCCTTGAAGTCCTCGAAGCCCATGCCGACGCGGTCGGCGGTGGCCTTGGTCATCTCGGTGGCGATGAAGCCGGGAGCGACCGCGTTGGCGGTGATGCCGAACTTGCCGAGCTCCTTGGCCAGGGTCTTGGTGAAGCCCTGCAGACCGGCCTTGGCGGCGGAGTAGTTGACCTGGCCGCGGTTGCCGAGCGCGGAGGACGACGACAGGTTGACGATGCGTCCGAACTGCGCGTCGACCATGTGCTTCTGGCACGCCCGGGACATCAGGAAGGCGCCGCGCAGGTGCACGTTCATGACGGTGTCCCAGTCCGAGACGCTCATCTTGAACAGCAGGTTGTCGCGCAGCACACCGGCGTTGTTGACGAGGATCGTCGGCGCGCCGAGCTCCTCGGCGATGCGCGCGACGGCCGCCTCGACCTGCGCCTCGTCGGAGACGTCGCAGCCGACGGCGATCGCCCTGCCGCCCGCCGCGGTGATCTTCTCCACGGTGTCCTTGCAGGCGGCCTCGTCGAGGTCGATCACGGCGACCGCGCGACCCTCGGCGGCCAGTCGTACGGCGGTGGCGGCCCCGATGCCGCGCGCTCCGCCGGTGACCACGGCGACCCGCTGCTCAGTGGTGGACATTGCTGCTTCTCCTCGCCCTTGAGAAAGTACGCCCGCTTGGTGAGCGACCGCTTAGTACCTTCGGCAGACGTGACGCTAGAAGCCCTGGCACCCGGTGTCAACGCCACACGAGGCGGGTGTGATCCATTACCTCACCAGCAGCTCCAGCAAGCGCTCCGCCTCCGCCGCCGGATCGGCGGTGAGCCCAGTGTGCACCGGTCCGGGCTGGACGACCGTGGAACGCGGCGCTATCAGCCAGCGGAAGCGCCGCCCGGCGTCGTCGCCGGCGGCCTGCCCCGCCTCGTCGCCGCCGCCGCACACGCGCTCCACCGCGCGCAGGGCCGCCCGGACGCCGGCCACGTCGGCGTCCGGGTCGAGCGCGAGCAGCCTCGCTTCGTCCAGGTGGGTGCGGGCGCCGACGTAGGAGCGGGCCCGGCAGTACACGAGCACCCCGGCGTTGATGCACTCGCCGCGCTCGACGCGGGGGACGACGCGCAGCAGGGCGTACTCGAACACGTCGCGGTCGCCGCCCTGCCCGGCCCGGGTGATGTGGCGCTCGGTCACGTGACCGGCCATGTGGATGTGGCGCTCGCTCACTTGCCCTCCTCGATGCCGGTCACGCGCTCGTGGACGACGGCGGCCCGGGCGAGCAGGGGCCGCGCGTAGGCCCGTCTGAGCGTGTCGGGGTCGGCGAAGCCGGGCTCGTCGGCCAGCCAGGCGTCCGGGATCTCCGCGGTCACCTCGGCCAGCAGGTCCTCGGTGACGCGGCGGGCCAGGTCGGCGGCGGCGCCCGCGACATCGGGGCGGAAGCGGGCGAGCGCGTGGTCGGAGGCGTCGTAGGGGCGGGCCGCGGAGGCGTCGGCGGCGGGCCAGTTGTGGTGCCAGATCATGGTGGCGCCGTGGTCGATGAGCCACAGCTCGCCGTGCCACATCAGCAGGTTGGGGTTGCGCCAGGAGCGGTCGACGTTGTTCACCAGCGCGTCGAACCAGACGATCCGCCCGGCCTCCTCGGCGCTCACGGCGAAGGCGAGCGGGTCGAACCCCAGGGCGCCGGAGAGGAAGTCCATGCCGAGGTTGGCGCCGCCGCTGGAGCGCAGCAGGTCCTGCACCTGCTGCTCGGGCTCGCCGAGCCCCAGCACCGGGTCGAGGGAGATCGTCACCAGGCGGGGCGTGCGCAGGCCCAGCCTGCGGGCGAGTTCACCGCAGACGACCTCGGCGACCAGCGTCTTGCGGCCCTGCCCGGCGCCGGTGAACTTCATGACGTAGGTCCCGAAGTCGTCCGCCTCGACGAGCCCCGGCAGCGAACCGCCCTCGCGCAACGGCGTGATGTAACGGGTCGCGCTGACTTCCTTGAGCATCGCCCCAGGTTACTGGCCGACGGCGAGGCGGCGGCCCCGGTCTCGGCGTCGGCTGAACAACCCGCACCCCTGGGCCGTACCCCTGTGCGGATCACGAAGCCGTGTGAAGGGAAGGTCAGCATGACCAGCGAACCGCTCCATCCCGTTCCGGCACCCGCCCGGCGTACCGTCGTGGCGGCGGTGGGCGCGGCGGGACTCGCCGTCGCGCTGACCGCGTGCGGGTCGGACGACGACGCGTCGAGCTCCTCGGGCTCCTCGGGCTCCTCGGGCTCCTCCGACGCCCGGGCCGGCGCGACCACCACCGGCGACGGCTCGGCGGCGGGCGGCGGAACCGTCCTGGCGAAGACCGCGGACATCCCCGAGGGCGGCGGGAAGATCTTCAAGGACCAGGGGGTGGTGGTCACCCAGCCCGCGGCCGGCACCTTCAAGGCGTTCTCGGCCAAGTGCACGCACCAGGGCTGCGCGGTGAGCGGCATCGCCGACGGCGTCATCGTCTGCCCGTGTCACAAGAGCGAGTTCTCGGTCGCCGACGGCAGTGTGAAGAAGGGGCCGGCGACCCGGGCGCTGCCCGCCGAGCAGATCACCGTCAGCGGGGACTCGATCACGCTGGGGTGATCCGGCGGCGCCGGGGCTCGCGGAAGCAGCCGAGCACCTCGTCCGTGGTGACGATCGTGGCGACCAGGGCGAGGGTGTGACGGATCATCGCGGGGGTGTAGTCGGAGGGCACCCCCGCGATGGCGTCGCGGGGCACCACGGCGGTGTAGCCGAGGTTGACCGCGTCGAAGACGGCGTTGGGGATCGCCACGTTGGCCGACACGCCGGTGACGACCAGCGTGCGGCAGCCGAGGTTGCGCAGCAGGGCGTCGACGCCGGTGCCCTGGATCGGGGACAGCCCGTGCAGCCGCCGTACGACGAAGTCCTCCTCGGTGACCTCGATCGGGGCGGCCACGCGGACCGCGGTGGTGCCGGACAGCTGCTGGACGGGGAGCCTCGCGGCGGCGCGGAAGAGGCGGGCGTTGCGGTTCGCGCCCCGGCCGTCGGGGCGGCGTTCGGCGATCGCGTGGACGACCTGGACACCGGCGGCGTGCGCGGCGGCCACCAGCCGGGCGACGTTGCCGAGGGCGCCGCCGGCGCGTGCCTCCCGGGCGAGTTCGGGCAGGGCGCTGTCGGAGCCGACGACGCCCTGCTGGCACTCCACGGTGAGCAGCACGGTGGTCGCCGGATCGAGGAGTTCGCCGATCTGTTCGTCGGACGGCACGGGTCCCCCTGAACACCGACGGGTGGGAGCGGGCGAGACTAGTCGGCATTGCGCACGGAGGGAAGACGGCTCATCCTCTTCTGACGTGATGTCAGAGGATCAACCGGGTTCCTCCGGCACGACGTGGGAGAAGAGGTGGCCGCATGACCGTCACGCAGCGCCGGGGCCGGAAGATCATGATGACGTCCGGGGAGCTGGACGAGTTCCTCACCACCCAGCGCACCTGCCGGGTCGCCACCGTCTCGGCGGACGGCGCTCCGCACGTGAGCACCCTGTGGTTCGCCTGGGACGGCACCTCGATGTGGCTGTACTCGGTGGTGCGCAGCAAGCGCTGGAGCGATCTGCGCCGTGATCCCCGCGTCGCGGTCGTGGTCGACACCGGCGAGGAGTACGACCAGCTGCGCGGCGTGGAGCTGTCCGGGTCCGTGGAGTTCGTGGGCGAGAGCCCGCGCACGGGCGAGCTGTGCGCCGAACTCGACGTGCCGGAGACGCTGTTCGCCCGCAAGAACTTCGGCATGGAGGAGATGCCGCACGACGGCCGGCACGCCTGGGTGCGGCTGACGCCCGCGAAGACCGTGTCCTGGGACTTCCGCAAGCTGGCGTCGCGGTAGCTCACGCCGCCGCCCGCCGTCCGCCCCGGCGCCGGTGGTTCACCGCGTCTTCGGCGCCGCGTCCTGCAGCGCCCGGACCGCCGCGCGGATCGACGGGCGGCGGTCGGCGTCCACGCGCCAGACGGCGTAGACGTACCGGTGCACGCGGTGCCGCACGGGTACGGCGCGCACACCGGCCGGCATCGGGTCCCGGCCGAGCCGGGGCGCCACGCAGACGCCCAGCCCGGCGGCGACCAGCGCGAGCTGGGTGTGGTGTTCCTCGGCGCAGTGGGCGATACGGGGTTCGATGCCCTTGGTGCGCAGCGTGTAGAGCAGCCACTCGTGGCAGAACTCGCCCTCGGGCCAGGCGACCCACTCGTCGTCCGCGAAGTCGTCCAGGTCGACCTCGTCCCGGCCGGCGAGCGGGTGGTCCTCGGTCATGGCGACCTCCACGGGGTCGTCGAGGATCGAGGCCTTGGCGAGTCCGTCGGGCATGGGCAGCGGCTTGTTGTACCAGTCGAGGACGACGGCCAGGTCGGCGTCGCCCCGGAGCACGGCCCGCACGCCTTCCTCCGGCGCCACCTCCCGCGAGCGCACCCGCAGCGCCGGGTGGTCGACGCGCAGCGCGGCGAGCGCGGCCGGGAACAGCCCCCGCAGGGCGGTGGGGAAGGCGGCCAGCCGCAGTTCGCCGACCACCTGGCCGCGCTGCGCCTCCAGGTCGGACTGGGCGAGCGCCACCTGCGACAGGATGCGCGCCGCGTGCTCGGCGAGCAGCCGGCCGGCGTCCGTGAGCCGGACGCCCCGGCCGTTCCTGGCCAGGAGCTGCTGGCCCACCTCCCGCTCCAGCTTGGCCATCTGCTGCGAGACCGCCGACGTCGTCACGTGCAGCCCCTCGGCCGCGCCGCTGACCGAGCCGTGCCGGGCGAGGGCGTCGAGGGTACGCAGGCGCTCCAGGTTCAACATGTAAGCGATGCTACGAGACACCTGGCGGCAAATCTCCATTGTGCTAAGACGTCGGCGGCGGCAGGGTGGCGGTCATGACCACCGTCACCACCGTCACCGCCGCCGGGCCGGCCGGCCGCCGCCGCGCCCTCGACTGGCGTCTGCGCTTCGGCGCCCTCTCCCTCATCTGGGGCTTCAGCTTCCTGCTCATCAAGGTCGGCACGGCGGCGTACGCGCCCTTCCAGGTGACGCTCGGGCGGCTGGTGTTCGGGACGGCGGTGCTGGCGGCGGCGATGGCGGCGAAGCGGGAGCGGCTGCCGCGGGGCGCGCGGACCTGGGGGCATCTGACGGTGGCCGCGTTCCTGCTCAACGCGCTGCCGTTCTCCCTGTTCGCGTACTCGGAGCTGACCATCCCGTCGACGCTGGCTGGCATCTGCAACGCCACCTCGCCGCTGTGGGGCATGGCCCTGTCCCTGGTCGCCCTCTCCGAGGACCGGCCGTCCCGGCTGCGGGTCGCGGGACTGGGCATCGGGTTCCTCGGCGTCCTGACGGTCCTCGGCGCCTGGCAGGGCTTCCACGGCCTGGACGCGACGGGCACGGCGATGGCGCTGCTGGCCTCGCTGAGCTACCCCGTCGGCTGGATCTACGTCCGCCGCACCCTGGCCGGCTCCGGTCACTCCAACCTGTCCCTGACCGGGGCCCAGTTGCTGCTCGCGACGCTGCAACTGGCCGTCGTCACACCGCTGTTCACGTCGTTCCCGGCCGCGCTCTCCCCCGTACCGCTGCTCGCGGTCGCCGCCCTCGGGGCGCTCGGCACCGGCGTGGCCGTGCTCGTCCAGTACGGCCTGGTCTCCGAGGTGGGGCCGACGACGGCCCAGATGGTCACCTACTTCATCCCGGTCATCGCCACGGCCGCCGGAGTGGCGGTCCTCGGCGAGTCGCTGAGCTGGTCGACCCCGGTCGGCGCCCTGATCGTGCTGGCGGGGGCGGCCCTGACGCAGGCCGGGCCGGGGCCCCGGAAGGCCGGGGCGGCGCCGGCCCGCTCCCCTCTCCGGCCGACGGAGCGGGCGGAGCGGGCGGAGCCGGCGGCCAGGTCCTGACGGTCCGCGGGGAGCGGGGCCGCTCACACGTACCCGCGCCCCGCGGCCGGGCTCACCGCGGCGGCGATCGCGGCGGCCAGATCGGCGGTCTCTCCCTGCGACAGGGTCGAGACGGTGATCCGGATGCCGGGTGGTGCGTCCATGCGGAAGCGGGCGCCCGGGGCCACCGCCCAGCCGGCGTGCAGCAGGCGGGCGACGGCGCCGGTCTCGTCCGGTACCGGGACCCAGACGTTCAGGCCGCTGCGCCCGTGGGCCCGCACACCGCGCTCCGCGAGGGCGCCGATCAGCAGGTCCCGCCGCCCGCGGTACGCCGCCACGACGGCCTGCCGGTCCGGCGAGTCGTCGGTCCACAGCCGCACCACGGCGCGCTGGACGAGGCGGCTGACCCAGCCGGGCCCGAGCCGGTGCCGGCCGGCGACCCGGTCGACGGTGACGGTGTCACCGGTGAGCACGGCGAGCCGCAGGTCGGGGCCGTACGCCTTGGCGACCGAACGCACGAAGGCCCAGGCGCGGGTGGCGCCGGCCAGCGGGTGCAGGGGCAGGTCCACGATGCCGTGGCCGTGGTCGTCCTCGATCAGCAGGACGTCGGGACGGTCGCGCAGCACCGCGCGCAGGGCACGCGCGCGGGTGGCGCTCACCGCGGCGCCGGTCGGGTTCTGCGCGCGGTCGGTGACGATCAGGGCGCGCGCCCCCGACTCCAGGACCCGCCGTACGTCGTCCGGCAGCGGTCCCTCGTCGTCGACGCCGACGGGCGCCGTGCGCAGCCCGAGCGCCGGGACGAGGTCGAGGAGGCTGCCCCATCCCGGATCCTCCACGGCGACGGTGTCCCCGGGCCTGAGGTGCGCCGCGAGCACCCGCTCGACGGCGTCGAGCGAGCCGGAGACGACGGCCAGGGGTCCGCCCGGCACCCCGTCGGCGTCCATCCCGGCCCGCGCCAGGCGCGCCAGCTCCGGCTCCACCAGGGCGTCGCCGTACAGCACCGGCTCCCGGTCGCCCTGTTCCGCCGCGGCCGCGAACGCCTTCGCCAGGGACGGCAGCAGCGCCGGATCCGGGTTGCCGTTCGCCACGTCCCGCACCCCTTCGGGCACGTCCACCCGGATGTGATCGCGTCCGGTGGTGGCCGGCTTGGACCGGACCCGGCTGCCCCGGCGCCCCGACGTCTCAATGACCCCGCGT
Source organism: Streptomyces sp. H51 (assembly GCF_035656535.1). Classification (NCBI taxonomy): domain Bacteria; kingdom Bacillati; phylum Actinomycetota; class Actinomycetes; order Kitasatosporales; family Streptomycetaceae; genus Streptomyces; species Streptomyces sp. H51. Next base: position 19,449 of record NZ_JAYMHD010000034.1, on the reverse strand, counting down.
TCCCGCAGGATGCGGTAGGCGGCCGCGACGGTGTTGGGGTTCACCGCCAGCCGCACCGCCAACTCCCGCATGGGCGGCAGCAGTCGGCCCGGCTCCAGCGCGCCGGAGCCCACCGCGCGTTCGACGCTCGCCGCGATGTCCGCCGCACGCCGGCCCTCGATCCGATATTCTCCTAGCACAAAGCAGATTATGCACTAGTGCAATATCGACCGCAACCGGATCACCCCGAGGACCGACGGAGACCGCCATGCAGGGCACCCATCACCCGACGCCGCCGCCCGCCGCCTACACCCCGACCGACCGCACCGTCCCCACCCGCTCCGCGGAGCGCGCGTCGTACGACAGGGAGCTGGTGCACGCGATACTCGACGAGGGCTACGTCTGCCACCTCGGCTTCGTGCGCGACGGCGCGCCGGTGGTGCTGCCCACCCTGTACGGCCGGGTCGGCGAGCGGCTCTACGTGCACGGCTCGACCGGTTCGCGCCCGCTGCGGATGACGGGACAGGCGGACGCGGGGCTGCCGGTGTGCCTGACGGTCACGCACGTGGACGCGCTGATCCTGGCCCGCTCCGCCTTCCACCACTCGGTCAACTACCGCTCCGTGGTGGTGCACGGCGTCGCCCACGACGTGACGGACCCGCAGGAGAAGCGGGCCGCCCTGGACGCGCTCGTCGACCACGTCGTACCGGGCCGGGCGGCCGACTCCCGGCCCGCGAACAGGAAGGAGCTGGCCGCCACCGCCGTGCTCCGCCTCGACCTGGACGAGGTCTCCGCCAAGGTCCGCACGGGCGGCGTGAACGACGAGCCCGAGGACCTGGCCCTCCCCCACTGGGCCGGCGTCGTCCCGCTGCGCAAGGGCTACGGGACCCCGGTCGCCGACGGCCTGCTGGCGCCCGGCACCGGCCTCCCGGACTACCTGGCGGTGCCGTGATGCTGGTCCACCCCTGGGACGCGCCCCGCGACGACACCGAATGGCGGCAGTGGCTCGCGGTGCACGACTTCGGGCAGCTCGCCGTCAACGGCCTGCCCGGCGAGCCGCCCCACGTCCAGCCCCTGCACTTCGTCTACGACTCCGGACGCGGCGAGCAGGGCGAGGTCGTCACGCACCTGGCCCGGCCCAACCCGCTGTGGCCCGCACTGGAGGCGGACCCGGAGGTACTGCTGAGCGTGGTCGACGACTACGTGTTCGTCCCCGGCCCCTGGCAGGCGGCGCCGGGCGGCCCCGCCGAACACGGCACCCCGACCAGCTTCTACGCCGCCGTCCAGCTCCGCTGCACGGCCCGGATCGTGGACGACCCGGCCGAGAAGGCCGGCCTGCTCAACCGCCAGGTCGGCCACTTCCAGCCGGAGGGCGGCTCCGCCCTCGCCGCGGTGGGCGAGGAGCCGTACGGCAGGATGCTCACGGGCATCCGGGGCCTGCGGCTGGAGGTGACCGGCGTCCGCGCGAAGTTCAAGTACGCCGGCCACCGGCCGCGGGAGGTGCAGGACCGGATCGTGGCGGGGCTCGCGGCCCGTGGCGGCCCCCGGGACGCGGCGGCCCGGGAGCACCAGCTGCGCAGGCGGGGGACGTGGCGGGCGGACCGCTGAGCCGCGCCCGTCAGGCGAGGGCCGGCGTCCTCGCCTCCGCCGCGGCCAGTCCGGTCACCGACCCGAGCATGAGCAGCGTGCCCACCAGGGTCGCCGCGGTGAGCCGTTCACCGAGCAGCGCGATCGCCAGGACCGCCGCGCTCACCGGCTCCAGCAGCATGATCACCGACACGGTGGCCGACCGGACGACGGCGGCGCCGGCGAAGTAGAGCGCGTAGGCGAGCGCCGTGGGAACGGCCGCGATGTAGATCAGCAGCCAGACCAGCCGGACGGGGTCGGGGGTGTGCGGAAGCAGCCCCTCGGCCAGGGCGAACGGCAGCAGGCACAGGCTGGTGACCGCGAACGCGCCCACCGACGTCTCGGCGGCGTCCGTCCCGCCGCCCCGGCCCCACCAGCGGGTCAGCAGGGTCATCACGGAGTATCCGGCCGCGGACACGAGCGCCAGCAGCACTCCCCACGGCCGTACGGTCGCGCCGCCGCTGCCGAGCACGAGCACGCCCAGCCCGGCCAGCGCCCCGGCGACGGCCGCCACACCGCCCCGTCCGAGCCGCTCGCCCAGGGTCAGCCGGGCGCCGAGCGCGATGAACACCGGCCCGGCACCCAGGGTGACGACGGTGGCCACCGCCAGGCCGGTCGCGGCCACGGCGGCGAAGTAGGCGGTCTGGAACACCGCGAGCCCGACGCCCGTGAGGCCGACCCGCACGGCCCTGCGGGCGAACGGCTCCCGGACGGCGGACCGGGCGCGCGGGCGCAGCCGGCGGGCGGCCAGCAGCAGGACGAGACCCAGCGCGCACCGCCAGAAGGAGAGGGTGACGGGGCCCATGTCACCGGTCCGGTAGACCAGCGAGGCGGCCGCGCCCGCGGTGCCCCAGGCGAAACCGGCGACGATCAGGTAGAGCAGGCCTCGCCCGACGGGCAGGCCGCGATCAGCGTTCGACACGAGTGTTCTCCGCAGAAGTGCGTGGGGAGGTCCCGGGTCAGCGGGACCGTGGACTGCTTCTGCGGGCAGCAGCGACCGGCCCGGCACCGTGCCGGGCGTGTCCGACCTGGGGCCCGCCTCAGGCGGCGGGAGGGGGCAGGACGAGCGCGTTCGCATGCATGAGCGACAGCATAGGGCCTGTCCTAGGCGGCGCCGCGGCGGGCCGGTACATCGACTTCGAGACCACCGCTCGCCACCGGCTCGGCGGATCCCCGGGCGGGTGCCGACGACTGGGCGATGAAGGCGCCCGCCAGGACGACCGCCCCGCCGACGATCTGCGGCGCGGAGAGGTGCTCGCCGAGCAGCACCCAGGCCAGGACGGTGGCGATGACCGCCTCCAGGCAGGCCACGACGCCCGCGACCTGCGGCGAGAGCCGGCGCACCGACAGTACCCCGGTGACGTAGGCGAGGACGGTGGCGACGAGCACGATCCAGGCCAGCAGCAGGCCGGCCGCGACGGGGGTGCCGTCCATGTCGGCGGTGCCGGCCAGCACCGACCAGTCCATGCCCCAGGGGCGGGCGACGACAGTGAGGACGGCGGCGCCGGCGAGCAGGCCGTAGGCGATGACACCGAGCGGATCGGGGGCGTCGTCGCCGGCATCGCTGCCCTGGTCCGACAGGACGAAGTAGCCGACCTGGCAGCAGGCGGCGCCGAGCGCGAGGACGAGGCCGAGGGCGTCGAAGCTCAGGCCCGACCAGACCTCGACCACGCAGGCGAGACCGCCGACCGCGAGGACCACCCCGAGCGCGGCGGCCCGCGTCACCGGCCGCCGCTGCACGAACCGCACCCAGCCGAGGACCAGGGCCGGCGCGAGGTACTCGACGAGCAGCGCGACCCCGACCGGGATGCGGGAGATCGCGGCGAAATAGCAGGCCTGGACCCCGGCCACGGCCAGCAGTCCGAACCCGGCCAGCAGCGCGGGGCGGCGACGCGGCAGCGCGCGGTGGCGTACCGCGACCGGAAGCATGACCAGGGCGGCGCCCGCCACCCGCAGCCACACCACGTGCAGCGGATCCAGCCCCGCCTCGATCAGCGGCTTCGCCGCGACTCCGGACCCGCCGAACGCCACCGCGGACGCCAGCGCTAGGCCGAGCCCGACGCCCCTGCCGCGGCTGCCCTGACTGCTCTCAGACATATGCACGGGCACATGATGACAGGGGACGACATGAGCGTCACCCTCGATGGCACCTGTCTCAGCGGCTGGACGATCCCGACTGCGCCGACAGCTCCTCGATCCGGGCGAGCACGGCCTCGGCCTCGACGCCGGCGCGGCCGAGCACCTCCACCGCGCGGGCCCGCGGCTCCGCCGCGATCGCCGCGAGCAGGTCGATGCCGTGGGCCGGTCCGGCGCCCCGGCCGGCGGCGCGCTCGCGGGCCTGTTCCATCGCCCGCGCGGCCAGCGGCGAGTACCCCTCCGCCTCCGGCGCCGGAGACGGCGCGCCGGAGTCCTCCACCGAGCCCTGCCAGCGCAGGCCGTAGCCGATGCTGCGCTGCACGAGGTAACCGAGCAGCCGCGCGAGCCCGGGCCCGTCGCCGAAGACGCCCCGCGCCTCGGGGTCCTGCTCGAGGAGCGAGTGCAGCAGGTGGGCGGTGTCTATCTGCTGGTCCCCGTCCCGCACGGCCCGCCGCCGGGCGCCGGAGACCACCGCCGCCAATTCGTCACTTGGTCCGGCATCGCCGTCGGCGCGAGGGCCGGGGCGCGGCTCGTCCGCCGACTGCCTGGGGATACGGGGTTGCACGTCTCCCACCCCATCAGCCCCGGCCCCTGCGGTCATCGCCGGGCGGAAGCATTTCCGCGTCCGACGGGGAGTGGACTCCATGACCCGAAATCTCCTCCTTGGGGATGAGATCAGGCCGCCGCACACCAGAATCTGACGGTTCATCAGTATTGAATGTTGCGGCCCGTGCGGCTACGTTCCGCGACACCACAGCCCGACACGAAGAGGTGGTCGCATGGCCGAGGTCAGCGCGGAGGCACGGATCGGGGCGCCCGCGGAGAAGGTGTGGGCGCGGCTGACGGACTGGTCCGCCCACGGCGAGTGGAACGCGACCCACACGAGCTTCCCCGGGGGCGGTCCGGCCGAACTCGCGGTCGGCGGGACGTTCCAGGAGAACATGAAGCTCATGGGGTTCCCGGCCGAGGTGGAGTGGACCGTCGAGGAGGTGGAGCCGGCCCGGGTGCTCGCCATCCGCGGCAAGGGCCCGATGGCCGTCAACCTCGCCACGCGCTACACGCTGACGCCAGACGGCGACGCCACGACGGTCCGGATCGCCGGGGAGTTCACGGGGGCCGCGGTGTCGCTGATGGCGGCCAGGCTCAAGGACTCGGCCACGACCGCGCTGAACGAGTCGCTGCGCAGGCTGGACGGACTGCTGACCTGAGGACCGGAGGACCCGAGGACCGTACCCGCGAGAAGGCGCCCCGCGGAGCGATCCGCGGGGCGCCCCGCACCCGGCGGCGAGCCGCCGTCAGTCCCCGTCGGCGAGGATCAGGTACAGCTTCTTGCGGGCTTCGTTGATGACGGTCAGCGCCTTCTCGCGCTGTTCCTTGCTGCCGGTCTTCCAGACCTGGCCGAAGGCCTCCATCAGGCCGAAACCGGCCTGCCGGATCTCGCCGAGCGCCTCCCAGTCGATGCCGCGGGAGGCCTCCTCCCAGGGCGCCTCGGGCCCCTCGTCGGCCGCCGCGCGGCCGGCCTCGGTGAGCGAGAACAGCTTCTTGCCGCCCTCGCTCTCACTGACGATCAGCCCCTCGTCCTCCAGCAGCTGGAGGGTCGGGTACACCGAGCCGGGGCTGGGCTTCCACGCCCCGCCGCTGCGCTCGGCGATCTCCTGGATCATCTCGTAACCGTGCATCGGACGGTCCTTCAGCAGGGCCAGGATCGACGCGCGCACGTCGCCGCGCCGCGCCCTGCCGCGCGGTCCGCCGCGCCCCCTGGGGCCGGGACCGAAGCCCGGGCCGAAACCCGGACCGCCGAAGCCGAACCCCGGTCCGGGGCCGCCGCCCGGCCCGAAGGGGCCGAAGGCACCGCGCAGTCCCTCGAAACCGCCCCGTCCCCGGGGGCCGGGTCCACCGTGCCCACGCTCGAATCCGTGACTGCGCATCGCACTCACTCCATTCCATCGTCGACCTGTCGCGATGACTCGACGATATATCGGAAACATTCGGACGACAAGACCCGTCAGCAGGGCATCGACCGAGACCTCCGAGCGTCGGCGCGCCCGCTCCCGCGGCCGAGGGCACCCCGCCCGAGCGGGCCGGGACTCCGAGCGTCAGCGCCGGGTCATGACACGGACCCCGCTACCTCTCGTCGAGCGGGAGCCGGAAGACCGTCGACCGCCTGCTCCGGAACCCGACGCGCTCGTAGAGCCGGTTCGCCGCCGCGCGGTCCGGCCGGGAGGTGAGATCCACCGTCCGCGCGCCCGCCTTCCGGGCGATCCGCACGGCCTCCTCGGTGAGCAGACCGGCAACTCCACGGCCTCGCGCCGCACCGTCGACGACCACGTCCTCGATGCGGGCCCGCAGTCCGGAAGGCAGGGGCGACAGCACCAGCGTCAGAGTCCCGACGATCGCCTCGGGAGTGCGGGCCACCAGCACGGTGTTGGCGTCGCAGCGCACCATCCGGTCGACCGCTTCCCGGTCGAGGGGCTTCGCCGTCGACGACAACTGCGGCAGGAGCCGGCCGAAGGCGTCGACGATTTCCTGACTCGCTTCCCTGACGACATCCACACGGAGGTGCATGGCGGGAGCCTATCCAGCGCCGGCCCGGAACACCGGGCGGCGCGTGTCCGTGCTTGATACGCAAGTGACTGCTTGCCTATTCTCGGGTCGTGGCCGACGTGTTCAAAGCCCTGGCCGATCCCACCCGCCGCACCATCCTCGACGAGCTCACGGAGAAGTCCGGACAGACCCTGTTCGAGATCTGCTCCCGGCTGACCATGAAGCACCGGCTCGGCATCTCACGCCAGGCGGTCTCCCAGCACCTCGCCGTACTGGAGGCCGCCGGACTCGTCGAGACCAGGCGGGAGGGCCGCTGCAAGTTCCACGACCTGAACACGGCCCCACTGCGGCAGATCACCGAGCGATGGCTCGCGCCCGACACGTCCGGACCGGAGGAGAGCACCCCATGAGAATCCATCTGACCAGCGTCTTCGTCGACGACCAGGACAAGGCCGAGCGCTTCTACACCGAGGTCCTCGGCTTCACGAAGAAGCACGACGTCCCACTGGGCGGCAAGCACCGGTGGCTGACCGTGGTCTCGCCCGACGAGCCGGACGGCACCGAACTCCTCCTCGAACCCGCCGAGCACCCGGCCGCCAGGACCTACCGGGACGCGCTCGTCGAGGACGGCATCCCGCTCGCCCAGTTCGCCGTCGACGACGTGACGGCGGAGTACCGGCGCCTGCGCGCCCTCGGCGTCCGCTTCACCCAGGAGCCCGTGGAGACGGGCCCCGTCACCACCGCCGTCCTCGACGACACCTGCGGCAACCTGATCCAGATCTCCACCCCCCCCGGTAGGCACTCGACCGCCTCACGCCCGCGGCTCGTCCGTTCGCGCGGCACGGTCACCGCCCGGTGCCGCCCGGCCGCCGCACCGCCCGCACCGCCCGCACGGGGCATGCACCAAACAGGGCTTTGCATAGCCATGCGGATTCATGCATACTCTTCCTATGTCCAAGGTCCTCACCTCCCTCCCCGCCGGCGAGCGCGTCGGCATCGCCTTCTCCGGCGGTCTCGACACCTCGGTCGCCGTCGCGTGGATGCGCGACAAGGGCGCCGTCCCGTGCACCTACACCGCCGACATCGGCCAGTACGACGAGCCCGACATCGCCTCGGTGCCGGGCCGCGCCAAGACCTACGGCGCCGAGGTCGCGCGTCTGGTCGACTGCCGCGCCGCGCTCGTCGAGGAGGGCCTGGCCGCGCTCGCCTGCGGGGCGTTCCACATCCGCTCGGGCGGGCGCGCCTACTTCAACACCACGCCGCTCGGCCGCGCCGTCACGGGCACCCTCCTGGTGCGCGCGATGCTCGAGGACGACGTGCAGATCTGGGGCGACGGGTCGACCTTCAAGGGCAACGACATCGAGCGGTTCTACCGCTACGGCCTGCTGGCCAACCCGCACCTGCGGATCTACAAGCCCTGGCTGGACGCGGACTTCGTGACCGAGCTCGGCGGCCGCAAGGAGATGTCCGAGTGGCTGATCGCGCACGGCCTGCCCTACCGGGACAGCACGGAGAAGGCGTACTCCACCGACGCCAACATCTGGGGCGCCACCCACGAGGCCAAGACGCTGGAGCACCTGGACACCAGCGTGGAGACCGTCGAGCCGATCATGGGTGTGCGGTTCTGGGACCCCGAGGTCGAGATCGCCACCGAGGACGTGACGATCGGCTTCGAACAGGGCCGCCCGGTGACGATCAACGGCAAGGAGTTCGCCTCCCCCGTCGACCTGGTGATGGAGGCCAACGCCATCGGCGGCCGGCACGGCCTGGGCATGTCGGACCAGATCGAGAACCGGATCATCGAGGCCAAGAGCCGCGGCATCTACGAGGCCCCCGGCATGGCGCTGCTGCACGCGGCCTACGAGCGCCTGGTCAACGCGATCCACAACGAGGACACCGTCGCCCAGTACCACACCGAGGGACGGCGTCTGGGCCGGCTGATGTACGAGGGCCGCTGGCTGGACCCGCAGGCGCTGATGGTGCGCGAGTCGCTGCAGCGCTGGGTCGGCGCGGCCGTCACCGGTGAGGTCACGCTGCGGCTGCGGCGGGGTGAGGACTACTCGATCCTCGACACCTCGGGCCCGGCGTTCAGCTACCACCCGGACAAGCTGTCCATGGAGCGCACCGAGGACTCGGCGTTCGGCCCGGTCGACCGGATCGGCCAGCTCACCATGCGCAACCTCGACATCGCCGACTCCCGCGCCAAGCTGGAGCAGTACGCCGGGATCGGGCTGATCGGCACCGCGCACCCCGCCGTCGGCGCCGCCCAGGCGGCCGCGACCGGCCTGATCGGCAGCATGCCGGAGGGCGGCGCCGAGGCCATCGCCTCCCGCGGCGAGGTCTCGGAGGACGAGGAACTGCTGGACCGCGCCGCCATGGAGTCCGGCACGGACTGACCGTCCAGGCCGGGACCCCTCCGGCGGGCCCCGGCCCCGACGCCCGTACGGCGTCGGGGCCGGGGCCCGCCGCTGTCCGCTCCGGGCGTCATGAACCCCAGCCGTCCGCTCCTGGCGTCGTGACCCCCGGCCGTCCGCTCCTGGCGTCGTACCCCGGCAAGGGCCAGGAAGCCGGAATTGGACGTGGTACGGGGGCCGGCGCCCGCCCTAGCGTCGTGGCATGCGGATACGAATCGTCGACGCCTTCACCGACCGGCCCTTCACCGGCAATCCCGCCGGGGTCCTGCTCCTCGACGCCGACGCCTTCCCGGCCGACGACTGGATGCGGCAGGTGGCCCGGGAGGTGAACCACGCCGAGACGGCGTTCGCGCACCGGTTGCCCGGGGGCGGGGAGGCGGACTGGGCGCTGCGCTGGTTCACTCCCGCGGCCGAGGTCGCCCTGTGCGGCCACGCCACGCTCGCGACGGCCCACGTGCTGAGCACCACCGGCGCCCACGAGGGCCCGGTGCGGTTCGCCACGCGCAGCGGCGTGCTCGTCACGACGCCCGGTGCGGACGGCTCGGTCACGCTGGACTTCCCCACGGCGCCGCTCACGCCCGTCGAGGTCCCCGACGGCGTCGCCGAGGCACTGGGCGCCGCACCGCGCGCCGCCTTCGACACCGGCCCGAACGTGGGCGACCTGCTGCTGGAACTCGCCGACGAGGGGACGGTCCGCGGCCTCGACCCGGATCACAGGGCCCTGGCCGCCCACTCCGAGCGCGGCATCATCGCCACCGCACCGGCCGCCGACCCGGCCGTCGGCCACGACTTCGTCTCGCGCTGCTTCTTCCCGAACGTCGGCATCGACGAGGACCCCGTCACCGGCAGCGCGCACACGGCCCTCGCCCCGTTCTGGTCCGAGCGCCTCGGCCGCTCCGTCCTGACCGGCCTGCAGGCCTCCTCCCGGCCCGGCCGCGTCCGCACCGAGCTGCGCGGCGAACGCACCCTGCTGACCGGCCGCGCGGTCACGGTCGTCGAGGGGACACTGCTCACGCCGTAGGCAGCCAGCCCACCTTTCCCGCCAGCAGCGCGTACCCGACGAACGCCCCGATGTCGAGCAGGGAGTGCGCCACCACCAGCGGCCCCACCCGGCCCCAGCGCCGGTACAGCAGGACGAAGACCACGCCCATCACCAGGTTCCCGACGAAGCCGCCGATGCCCTGGTAGAGGTGGTAGGAGCCGCGCAGCACGGCACTGCCCATCAGCGCGGCTCCGGGCGTCCAGCCCAGCCGTCCGAGCCGGCGCAGCAGATAGCCGACGACGATGACCTCTTCCAGGACGGCGTTCTGCACCGCCGACAGGACCAGCACGGGGTACTTCCACCACACGTCGGGCAGTGCCTCCGGCACCACCGTGAGGTTGAAGCCCAGCCCGCGGGCGGCCAGGTAGAAGGCGATGCCGGTGCTGCCGATCACCGCGGCGACCGCGGCCCCGCGCCCCAGGTCCGGCCAGGGCCGCGTGCGGTCGAAGCCGAGCGTGCGCAGGCTCCGCCCCTCCCGCATCAGGAAGTGCGCCACGAGCGCGACGGGCACCAGAGCGGTGGCGATCCCGAACAGCTGCCAGGCCAGATCCAGCCAGGGGCGCCCCGGCGCGGCCGAGGCGTTGAGCGTGGCCGCCTGGTCCTTCAGACCGCCTGGCCGGGTGACCGATCCGACAAAGCTGATCAGGGCGGAAACCCCGCTCGCGCCCAGTGAGAGCCCCAGGACGAGCAGCGTCTCGTCACGGAAGATCCGCCGCGAGGGACGCTCCTCGGGAGAGGAACCGGCCACCGCGCCCGCCTCTGCCTGCACACCTGCCTCCATCGACTGTTCCGGCCTCATGGCCACGCCGGCGGCACCGCCGGGGAGAGCGCCACCGTCAGCGCCACCGTCATGGGACGTCACAGCATGCACGATCAGTATGAGGCGGGCGGCCGCGGCCCCCGCCGACGCCGCGTGTGGTCGCCGTGGGTCGCGGACGCCGACGAGGAGGAGGCCGAGCGGGCCGTCGGAGGCGGGCGCCGGCCGGGAAGGCCCCGGCCCGTCAGCCCAGGGGCACGGGCTTGGGCAGGCCCACCGGCCAGGTGTGCACCGGGTCCCCCGCGTGCATCAGCTCGCAGTACCGCCGGGTGGTGGCCGCCAGCGCGGACTCCCGCGACAGCCCCGACTCCAGTGCCCGGTGGAAGGTGGCCGCCTGCCACGAGGCGCCGTTGACCCGGCGGCGGCACCGCTCCTCGATCACGCCGAGGTACAGGTCGCGGTCGGCTGGCTCGACGCCCCACGCGGTCAGGCCCGCCTCGGCGAGCGGCAGCAGTTCGTCGCGCACCAGGGTCACCGCGTCGACCTGGGCGGTACCGGCGTACCGGCCGCGCCGCGGCCATTCCAGGCGGGCGTCGATGCCGTGCCTGCAGGCGGCGTCGAAGTTGGCGGCGGCCGCCTCGAAGGGCAGCCGGGTCCACACCGGACGCGGCTCCTCGGCGAGGGCGCGGACGACGCCGTAGTAGAAGGCCGCGTTGGCGATGACATCGGTGATGGTGGGGCCCGCGGGCAGCACGCGGTTCTCCACCCGCAGGTGCGGGACGCCGTCGGCGATGCCGTAGACCGGGCGGTTCCAGCGGTAGATCGTGCCGTTGTGCAGGACGAGTTCGGCGAGTTTGGGGACCCCGCCCGCATCGACGACCTCCAGCGGCTCCTCCTCGTCGCAGATCGGCAGCAGCGCCGGGAAGAACCGCAGGTTCTCCTCGAAGAGGTCGTGGGCGGAGCTGATCCAGCGCTCGCCGAACCAGGTGCGCGGGCGCACGCCCTGGGCCTGCAGCTCCGGCGGGCGGGTGTCGGTGGACTGCTGGAACAGCGGGGGCCTGGACTCGCGCCACAGCTCGCGGCCGAACAGGAAGGGGGAGTTGGCGCCGATGGCGACCTGGGCGGCGGCGACGGCCTGGGCCGCGTTCCACACGTCGGCGAAACGGCCCGGGGTGACCTGGAGGTGCAGTTGCACGGAGGTGCAGGCGGCCTCCGGGGCTATGGACTTCGACGTGCACCTGAGGTGTTCCACGCCGTCGATGTCGAGGGCGAAGTCCTCGCCGCGGGCTGCCACGATCTGGTCGTTGAGCAGGGTGTAGCGGTCCACCGCGGAGAGGTTGGAGGAGACCAGGTCGTCCCGGTCGAGCGTCGGCAGAATACCGATCATCACGATTCCCGCATCCACCTCCCCCGCCTTCCTGTCGGCATATGCCAGTGACGTACGGAGTTCTTCGGCGAGCCGGTCGAATACCCGCCCGCCCAATCGGTGTGGGGCGATGTTGACTTCCAGGTTGAACATGGCGAGTTCTGTCTGGAAGTCCCGGCTCGCGATGCGCTCGAGTACTTGCGCATTCAGCATTTTCGGCATGCCGTCGGTGCCGACCAGATTCAATTCGATCTCAAGACCCATGAGGTTCTTCGGCCGATCGAAGCGCTCCTGAGCCAGCAACCGCTCGAGCCCCGTCAGGCACCGCCGTAGCTTGTCCCGGTAGTGCTGCCGATCGGACAGGTCGAACCCGCCTGCCACGACCTTCTCCCCCATCGAAGTGTCCCTCCTCGAATGGGCGGGCCGAAGATCGGCCGCCGGCGTCCTGGTTGGGATAATGCCCAGCCCAGCCGATCGATAACGTCCCCACGCGGGCTGGTGGCCCGCTACGCTGGAGGAAGTGACCCGCGGCACATTCGCCGGGCATGCGTCACAACGCAGTTGCGGACAGCTCACGAACTCGTGAAAAACGCCGACGAGAATTGGCCGACCACCTCCCGGAGATTCTCCGAGGTCACCGCTGCGGAGTCGACCGGGAATCGGGATGATTCCCGCGTAACGCCGACCGAATGCGTCCTTGCCGAGTACACCGCAAACGGCTAGCCGAAACACCGCCTGAACATACCTCGTATAAACTCCGCGAACAGGCAGAGGGTTGGCGCCCGCGGTCATGGAACCCGCCGTCGAGGCGACGTACGGCAGGCCTCACCCACACCCCTCGTTACCAGACCCCGGCCCCCGCCTCCCTGGCCTCGTGAGCAGACAGCGCCGTCCGCCCCCGCCTTCGCGTCACCGTGCCTGCCGAATGAGAGGCGACCCACCATGCCGCTGCATGTCCCCCCGGCTCCCACGCCCGCACTTCGCTCCGTCCTCACCGCGCTCGGTTCCCCCACCGCCGTCCGTGAGGCCCGCACCCCGTCCCTGCTGCGTCACCAGGGACCCGTCACCCCCGAGCTTCCGCTTCCCGTGCACGTGCTGGAGGCGATCACCGCCACGGGCGCCGCCACCCGGCTCGCCGGATGGCGGTTCCTGATCCGCTCCGGCGACCGCTCGGTGGCCGCCGCCGAGACCACGCTCACCGCCGACGGCTGGGCCTTCTCGCACTTCTTCGAAGGCCCCTACATCCCCTCCACCGAGCAGGCGCTGCGGCAGGCCGAGACCCTGACCCAGGCCTACCAGCCCCGCCTGCTGTCCGTGCCCGGCCTGTACATGCTCACCCTGTGGCTGCACGGCGACTGCGCCGCGGACGGCGCCACCGGCAACCCCGCCGCCACGGACATCCTGGTCCCGCTGGCCCCCGCCCCTCCCGGCATCGCGGCGCACCAGCCGCACCGGGTCGCCGATCTGCTGCCGACGCTGACCCGCCGGGTGACCCCGGCGCCCCTGCTGCGCCAGACCGCCTGAGCCCACCCGGCCCGACCACCCGCGTGCCCCGCCCCGGACCCCGGGGCGGGGCACGCCGCTCCCGCACTCCCCTCCCCTCCTCACCCCGCCACGCCACACCCCGCCACCTGTTCCGCTCGTGCGAGCCACGGGGTGCTCACACGTGCCCCCGGCCGGCTCCGACCGGTCCGGACTAGCCCCATCCGGCCATGCGAAACCACCCGAAGGGACAGTGCGGTCGCCCTGAACCGTCCCCGGAGGACGGTGCGTCCTGAACCTGTGAGAAGCGGTGCTGCGAAATACCTGCGGATCGACGTCCGTGGGGCAACACTGGGTTCCGACCGACTTGTCAACGGGGGGCGGCCATGGACGAGGCTTCACGGCGCGACACGGACACACCATCCATCTCGAACACCACGACAGAGCGAAAGATCCCACCAATGTGCCAGCACCAGCCACCGTGCCCCTCAGCAGACTCCGCCGACCGGGAATCCGCCCGACTCGTGGCGCACCACCCGGAGCAGGGATGGAGCCTGCTGTGCAACGGCGTCCTGCTCTTCGAGGACACCGGTGAGCTCCTGCCGGACGGTCAGATCATCGCCCCGCACCGCGTGATGACGGCCGCCTGATCCACGAGCGGGCGGTCCGCCGACCGCCCGCGGCTCCCAGGGGCCGGCTCGCGGACACCGGCCGCGAACCGGCCCTGACGCGTGCCCGGCAGCGCTCCCCGTCCGCTCCCGGACGTACCGGGGCGGGCAGCGGCGGAGGTGGGGACGGCAGCGCGCGAGTCCGACGCCGGGGAACGGGCCGAGGCCCGCGGCAGGGTCACGATCACGGAGATCCCCCGGCAGGCCGGGGTGTCGTTGCCGACCGTCTCCCGGTGGCCCACGGCCGCTCCCGCTCGCGGGCGTCGCCGGAGCGTTCGTGGATCGCCGAGACCACGGTGCCGGCCCCGGCCGCGTGCGTGGCCTCCGCCACGCCCCGGACGACCTTCACCGCCGACGGGGCCTGGACGTCCCCGCCATCGGCGCCGCCGACCGGGCGGGCGGCCTGGCGGCCACCGAGCACCCGCCGGCCCTCGGCCACCGCAGGATCGGCCTGATCGCCGGCCCGCCCCGGCTGCCCCCGCCACGCCGACCCGCCCGGCCCCGGCGGCGCGCCGGGATGCCTCGCCGCCACCCTGCAGCGGCGAGGCACCTCCCCCCGGCGCGGGTCCGTGCCGTCACCGTTCGCCGAACGCCTGCCTTATCGCGGCGTACGCCGGCTTGGGCCGGAACTCCTCGTCCCACGGCAGCGCGGCGCCCTCTCCCGGGAAGAACGCCGGGATCCACGAGTACTTGTCGGTCCAGTCCCACACCGTGATGCCCACGCACCGGCGCACCGCGAGGCAGGCCGCGGTCAGGTCCCGGTACCAGTCGGCCTGCTCGGCGAGCTTCTCCGCGTCCGCCGGCAGCGGCATGCGGACGTCGACCTCGGTGAGCGCGGTGTCCAGGCCGAGCCGGGAGAAGCGGCGCAGGTTGTCCTCCAGGGTGGCCGGATAGCCGTACTGGAGGGCGAGGTGGGCCTGCAGTCCGATGCCGTGCAGCGGGACGCCCTGGGCCCTGAGGTCCTGTGCCAGCCGGTAGTAGGCGTCCGACTTCGGGCCGACGGCCTCGATGTTGTAGTCGTTGAGGTAGAGCTTGGCGTGCGGGTCGGCCTGGTGGGCCCAGCGCAGCGCGTCGGCGATGTAGCCGGGGCCGAGGGTCTTGTACCAGAGGGTCTCGCGGTAGGTGCCGTCCTCGTTGAACGCCTCGTTCACGACGTCCCACGAGTAGACCTTGCCCCGGTAGTGCCGCACCTCCGTGAGGATGTGCCGCTTCAGGACCGCCCGCAGCTCGTCGGCCGTCCACTCGCGGTCGGTCAGCCAGCCCGGCAGCTGGTTGTGCCAGACCAGGGTGTGGGCCCGTAACCGCTGGTGGTCGCGGCGGGCGAGGTCCGCGATCTCGTCGCCGGCGGACCAGTCGAAGACGCCCGGCTCCGGTTCGCTGGCGTACCACTTCATGCCGTTGCCGGGGGTGATCATGTCGAACTCGCTGCCGAGGACCGCCGTGTACGCGGTGTCGGTGAGTTCGGGGTTGTCGGTGGCGCTGCCGAAGTAGCGTCCGTGCCGCTCGGCCAGGTCGGCGAGGGTGGACTGCGTGTCGTGTGCCTGGGCGGGCGACGCGGTGCCGGCGCCCGCGGCGACCAGGACGGCGGCCACGGCAACGACGAGTCTCAGGCGGTGCTTGCGCATGGTGCGACTCCTCACGGTCGGACGGTGTGGGTGAGCCGTACGTTCGCGGGCGCTCGTCATCCCTTCGTGGCGCCGGCGGTGAGGCCGCCGACGAGCTGACGCTCGGCGACCGAGTAGAAGGCGAGGGCCGGGACCATCGCCAGGACCAGGTAGGCGAAGACCCGGGCGTACTCGGCGGAGTACTCGCCCTGGAACTGCTGGACGCCGATGGGCAGCGTCCACCACTTGTTCTCGGTGAACACCAGCAGCGGCAGGAAGAAGTTGTTCCAGCTGGTGACGACCGCGAGCACGGAGACCGTGCCGAGCGCGGGCCGCGCCATCGGCAGCAGCACCCGCCAGAAGAACCCGAAGGGGGTGCAGCCGTCGAGGGTGGCCGCCTCCTCCAGCTCGCCGGGGATCTCCCGGAAGAACGCCCGCAGGATGATGATCGTCATCGGCAGCCCGAACGCGGCCTGCGGCAGGATCACGCCCAGCGGGTTGTCGAGCAGGTCCAGCGAGCGCAGCAGCAGGAACAGCGGCAGCGCGGCCACCGCGAAGGGGAACATCAGCCCCATGGTGAAGACGGTGAACAGCACCTCCCGCCCCCGGAAGGCGAACCGGGCGAAGGAGAAGGCGGCGAGCGCGGAGACCGCGACGACCAGGACGGTCGTGCCGACCGCGATCAGCGTGCTGTTGCCGACCAGGCGCCAGAAGTCGCCGGAGCGCAGGATGCCGGTGTAGTTGCCGGTCCGCCAGTGTTCGGGCAGTCCGAAGGGGTTGCGGGAGAGCTCGTCGGTGGACTTGAAGCCGGAGAGGGCGGCGTACATGAGGGGTACGGCCATCACCGCGCCGACCGCGACGAGGATCAGGTGCAGGGGCAGGGTGCGTGCGGTCTTGCGGCTCACTTGCCGGCTCCCCTCATCGTCGTGGTGGCCCCTTCGAGGTCGCGGCGGAGCACGAACCGCTGGTAGGAGAGGGCGAAGGCGAGGCAGATGCCGAACATGACCACGCTGACCGCGCTGGCGTAGCCGACCTGGTAGCGCTTGAAGCCGTACTGGAACATGGTCACGGCCATCGTCTCGGAGTGGTGGTCGGGCCCGCCCTGGGTGATCACCCAGACCAGGTCGAAGAGCTGGATCGCCCCGATGACGGAGAGGAACACGCTGATGCGCAGGGTGGGCGCGAGCAGCGGCAGGGTGACGTTGCGGAAGCGCTGCCAGGGCCCGGCGCCGTCGATCAGCGCCGCCTCGGTCAACTCGGCCGGGATGGACTGCAGTCCGGCCAGGTAGAGCATCATGTGGAAGCCGAAGTACTTCCACGTCATGACCAGGAACAGGGTGGCCATGACGTAGGACGGGTCGGCGAACCACTCGCCGCCCGGACCGTCCAGTCCGACGGCGCCGAGGACGTGGTCGGCGAGCCCGTCGCCCGGCGCGAAGACCATGCTGAACAGCACGCCGGTGATGGCCTCGGACAGTACGTACGGGGCGAAGAACAACATCCGGTAGACGGCCCGGCCACGCAGCCGCTGGTTGAGCAGCACCGCCATGGCGAGCGCGAACGGCAGTTGGAGCGCGAGCGACAGCACGACCAGGACCAGGCAGCGCCACAGGTCGCCCAGGAAGACGGGGTCGTCGAACAGCCGGGTGAAGTTGTCGCCGCCGATGTACTCGGACGGCATGCCGAAGCCGCCCCACCGGAAGAAGGCGGCGTAGAGGGCGAAGAGCATCGGCAGCAGCACCAGCGTGACGAACAGCACCAGCGCGGGCAGTTGGAAGCCGACCGCGGTGAGCCAGTTCAGCGCCCGCCGCCGGGCCCGCCCCCGGGCCGCGGCTCCGGCCGGGGGCGGGACGACGACACCGGGCCCCGTCCGCTTGTCCGGAAGGAAAGTGGAGGTCATCGCCGACTACTGCTCTTCCTTCGCGGTCTTGGTGATCGCCTGGGTGACCTGCGCGGGCGACTTGGACCCGGCGATGAGCGCGGCGACGCTGTCGTTGATCTCCTGGCCGACTGCGGGCGCGTAGGCCTGGTCGAGGTAGAGCTGGAAGCCGGTGGCGGCCTTCAACTGGGCATGCACGGACTTGGTGTTGGGGTCGGAGAGCCCCTTCTCGGCTCCGGGGACGACCGGCAGGGTGTTGGTCTTCTTGACCAGTTCGAGGTCCGTGGTCTCGGAGGCGAAGAACTTCAGGAAGTCGACGGCCGCCTGCGGGGCGCCCTTGCGCAGCGCGTGCCCGCCGCCCCCGCCGAACACCTCGGTGATGGCACCCTTTCCGCCCTCGACGGCCGGGAACGGGAAGAAGCCGAGGTCCGCGCCGAGGCCCTTGCCCGCGTCCGCCTCCACGACGGGGGCCCACTGGCCCATGAGTTCCATGGCGGCCTTGCCGTTGCCCACGGTGGCGGCCTGTCCGGTGGGCGTGGAGTAGGCGGCGCCGAGGAACCCCTTCTGGAACGGCTGCAGCGCGACGAGGTCCTTCAGGTGCTGTCCGGCCTGGACGAACCCGGCGCCGGTGAAGTCCTTGTCGTCGGCGGCCTTGCTCAGGGCGTCGAGGCCGGCGGTGCGCATCGCGAGGTACGCCCAGTAGTACATGCCGGGCCACTTCTCCTTGCCGGCGAGCGCGATGGGGGTGATCTTCTTCGCCTTGAGCCTGCTCACGGCTTCGAGGAACCCGCCCCAGGTGGTGGGGGGTTCGCTGATACCGGCCTTCGCGAACAGCGCCTTGTTGTACCAGAAGCCGATCATGCCTATGTCGAACGGGATGCCGTACACCTTGTCGTCGAGCAGATACGGCTGCTTCGCGACCGGCAGCAGTCCGTCGGCCCACGGCTTGGTCCGGTCGGTGAGGTCCTCGACGAGCCCGGCGTCGACCTGCTGCTGCAGCACGCCGCCGCCCCAGGTGTGGAAGATGTCCGGCAGCTTCCCGGAGGCGGTCAGCGCCGTCATCTTCGACTTGTAGGCGTCGTTCTCCAACTGCACGATCTTCAGCTTGACCTTGGGGTTCTGCGCCTCGAACTTCTTGGCGAGGCCGGCCCAGACGTTTTTCGTCGGCTGGGTGGTGGAGATGTTCCACCACTCGATGGTGGTCGTCCCCGACGACGACCCTCCGTCCGAGTCTCCGCCGCAACCACTCAGTGCCGTCATGCCGAGACCGGCCGCGGCGGAGGCCGCGAGGAAGCCGCGGCGGGACAGTGCCCGGTCGCCCATCATGCGCTCCTTGGGTACGGGACGGCGCATCCACGGCCGTCCACTGGATCGAAAGTTTCGAATAAGATCCAGAAAGATGCGTTGTTGCCGCACCCTAGAGACAGCCCCTGAACGGTGGCAACCCCTTGTGCACGGTGAATCTGCGGCCGACGCGTGCGGAACGCGGGGGCTTCGAGGCGCCTCCGGGCGGGCCGACAGTTTCCGAGGGCTTGCGGAAACGTCCGGCCGCGCGGTTCAGCCGTCGGCGAGGGGGGGCGCAGTCGAACCGGTCGTACGTCACGCTGCCCTCCGTGGCGGACCTGCCGATCACGCGGCCGGTGAAGCCGTCGGCCACCCGGATGGAGAGGTAGCGGCCGTCCGGCTCGGCGAGGGGTTCGCCGCCCTCGGCCGGGAGGACGACCGGGTCGGGCCCCGCACCGCGCCCGGAGACCGCGGCGCGGAACTCCGGGCCCAGGGTGACCGGGCCGGCGACACCGGACGGCGCGCGAGTTCCCGCCGGGCCGGCCCGATGCGCGCGACGACGCTCGCCCGCCCGCCGGCGGCCCCGAGGTCCTAGGAGTTGTCGTCAAATGTCACGCCCACATCAGCAGGGCTGCGAGGGTGACGGCTGCTTGGTAGGACTCGGCGGT
>NZ_JAYMHD010000033.1:0-60484 GCF_035656535.1 Streptomyces sp. H51 | reverse complement strand
CCGGCCCGTTTCCACACCTCCCTGGCCGTCCTGCACACCCGCGGCGTGGTCACCGACCCCCTCCCCGACTCCACCGGCCACACCCACGTCGACCTGCCCACCTACCCCTTCCAGCACCAGAGCTACTGGCTGCGGGCTCCCGAATCCGCGGGCAACCTCGGTACCGCCGGCCTGGACGACGCCGAGCACCCGCTGCTCGGCGCGGTCGTCGAACTCCCCGAGGACGGCGGGGTGTTGCTCACCGGCCGGCTGTCGCTCGGCTCGCATCCGTGGCTCGCCGACCACGCGGTGTCCGGCACCGTCCTCGTGCCGGGGACCGCACTCGTCGAGATGGCCGTGCACGCCGGGGACCTGGTGGGCACGGGCGCCCTGGACGAACTGGTCGTCGAGGCACCGCTCGTGCTGCCCGCCTCCGGCGAGGTGCGGGTGCAGGTGACCGCCGGCGCGCTGGACGAACTGGGCCGCCGCAGCGTCACGGTGCACTCGCGCGGCGCCGACGGCGAGGCGTGGACCCGGCACGCGTCCGGGTTCCTCACGACCCGGGCCGGCGAACCCGCGGCGGAGGCGTTCGACTTCGGAGTCTGGCCGCCTCAGGGCGCGGAGGCTCTGTCCGTCGCCGACTTCTACGATCTGCGGTACGTCGCCGGGTACGAGTACGGGCCGGTGTTCCAGGGCCTGCGGCGGGTGTGGCGGCGCGGCGAGGAACTGTTCGCCGAGGTGGCGCTCGGCGAGGAGGCGGCCGGGGACGCCAAGGCATTCGGCCTGCACCCGGCGCTGCTCGACGCCGCCCTGCACACCGCCGCGTTCGCGGACCAGCCGAAGGACGAGCGCACGCTGCTGCCGTTCGCGTGGAACGGGGTCACCCTGCACGCCACGGGTGCCACGGCCCTTCGGGTACGGCTCGCGCCCCGGGGCGCGGACGCGGTGTCCGTGCAGGCCGCCGACGGGACGGGGAACCCCGTGGCGTCGGTGGGGTCGCTGGCCTTCCGTGCGGTGGATCCGCGGCAGTTGGACTCGGGGGACGCCGGTGTGCGGGACGCGTTGTTCCGGGTGGAGTGGCAGGAGGTCCGTACGCCGGAGGAGACGGTGGGGGCGGACTGGCCGGTGCTGGATCTGACCGGCCGCACCGGTGAGGACGTACGCCTGCTGGCGGGTGAGGTCCTGGCCGCGGTGCAGGCGCATCTGGCCGCAGAGGACGAGGACGGCCGTCTGGTGGTCCTGACCCGTGGCGCTGTCGACGATCCGGCTCAGGCGGCCGTGTGGGGCCTGGTGCGCACCGCGCAGAACGAGCACCCCGATCGCCTGGTCCTGGTCGACGCGGCCGAGGGGGACGAGGGCCTGCTGCCCGCCGCCCTGGCCACGGGTGAGCCGCAGCTCGCGCTGGCCGACGGCCGGGTCCGCATCCCGCGGCTGGTCCGGGCGGAGGTGGCGGAGGGCCCGAGCCCGCTGGACCCGGAGGGCACCGCGCTGATCACCGGTGGCACCGGCACCCTCGGCGCCCTCGCCGCACGGCACCTGGTGACCGAGCACGGCATACGGCACCTCCTCCTGCTCAGCCGCCGTGGTCCGGAGGCACCCGGCGCCGATGCGCTGACCCGGGACCTGACGAGCCTCGGGGCGCGGGTGACCGTCCTCGCCGCCGATGCGGCCGACCGGGACCGACTCACCGCCGCGCTGGCCGCCGTCGACCCGGATCACCCCCTCACCGCCGTCGTCCACACCGCCGGTGTCCTGAGCGACGCCACGTTCGGCGCGCAGACGCCGCGCCACCTGGACGCCGTGTTCGCGCCGAAGACCGACGCGGCCCGCAATCTGCACGAGCTGACCAGGGATCGGAACCTGGCCGCGTTCGTGCTGTACTCCTCCGCGGCCGGCATCCTCGGCAACCCCGGGCAGGCCAACTACGCCGCCGCCAACGCCGCGCTCGACGCCTACGCCCGCCGGCTGCGCGCCGACGGCGTCCCCGCCGTCTCCCTCGCCTGGGGCCTGTGGGCGGACGCGAGCGGCATGACCGGGCATCTCGACGGGGGCGATCAGGACCGGATGAGCCGGCAGGGCGCCCTGGCCCTGACCGCCGAGGAGGGCATGGCCCTGTTCGACGAGGGCCTGCGGTCGCCGGAAGCGGTGCTGGTGGCGAGCAGGATGAACGTCCCCGCGCTGCGCGCCGCGGCGGCCGATGGGACGCTGCCTGCCGTGTTCCGCTCGCTGGTGAGCCCACCGCGCAGGGCGGCACACGGTGCCCGGACCGACGGGGAGTCCCTCGCCGGGCAACTGGCCGCACTGCCCGAGGCGGACCGGTCGCGCCGGCTGCTGGAACTGGTGCGCGGCCACGCGTCGACGGTGCTCGGCGGCCAGTCGGTGCAGCCCGCGCAGGCCTTCAAGGACGTCGGGTTCGACTCGCTCACCGCGGTGGAGCTGCGTAACCGGCTCTCCGCCGCGACCGGTGTGCGGCTGCCCGCCACGCTGATCTTCGACCACCCGTCCCCGGCCGCGCTGGCCCGCCACCTGCTGGCCGAACTGCTGCCCGAGACCGCACCGGAGCAGGAGGAGACGGCCGCGGTTCCGGTCGCCGCGGTGGCGGTGGAGGAGGAACTGCACCGGATCGCCGCGATGGACGCCGACGACCTGGTGGCCCGGGCGCTGGGCGCCCTCGGCAACTGACAGGCAACCACCGGACAGGGAGAGTGTCATGGGTACGACGCCCAGCGACAAGATCGTCGAGGCGCTGCGCGCCTCGCTGATGGAGAACGAGCGCCTCAAGCAGGAGAACCAGCGGATCGCCGCGGCGGCCCGCGAGCCGATCGCGATCGTCGGCATGGCGTGCCGGCTGCCGGGCGGGGTGAGCAGCCCGGACGAGCTGTGGCAGCTGGTCGCCGAGGGCCGCGACGCGGTCTCCGGCTTCCCCGAGGACCGCGGCTGGGACCTGGAGCGGCTCTTCGACCCGGACCCGGAGCGCCCCGGCACCTCGTACGTGAACCAGGGCGGGTTCCTGCACGACGCGGCCGAGTTCGACGCGGGCTTCTTCGGCATCTCGCCGCGCGAGGCGCTCGCCATGGACCCGCAGCAGCGGCTGCTGCTGGAGACGTCCTGGGAGGCACTGGAGCGGGCGGGGGTCGACCCGACCGCGCTGGCCGGCGGCCGGGTCGGGGTCTATTCGGGGGTGATGTACCACGACTACGCGCCCGGCCTGGAGTTCTCCCCGAAGGGCCTGGAGGGGTTCCTGGGCACGGGCAACTCCGGCAGCGTGGCCTCCGGCCGGGTGTCGTACACGCTCGGTCTGGAGGGGCCGGCGATCACCGTCGACACGGCCTGCTCGTCCTCGCTGGTCGCCGTGCACCTGGCCGCGCAGGCACTGCGCAGCGGTGAGATCGACATGGCGCTGGCGGGCGGTGCCGCGGTCATGGGCACGCCGGGCGTGTTCGTGGAGTTCTCCACCCAGCGCGGGCTCGCGGCGGACGGCCGCTGCAAGGCGTTCGCGGAGGCCGCCGACGGCACCGGCTGGGCCGAGGGCGTCGGCGTCCTCGCCCTGGAACGGCTGTCGGACGCGCAGCGGCTCGGGCACCCGGTGCTGGCGGTGGTGCGCGGCTCCGCGGTCAACCAGGACGGCGCCTCCAACGGCCTGACCGCGCCCAACGGCCCGTCCCAGCAACGCGTCATCCGCCAGGCCCTGGCCAACGCGGGCCTCACCCCGGACGGGGTGGACGCGGTCGAGGGCCACGGCACCGGCACCACGCTCGGCGACCCGATCGAGGCGCAGGCCCTCCTCGCCACGTACGGCAGGAACCGCGGCTACCCGCTGTTCCTGGGATCACTGAAATCGAACATCGGGCACGCCCAGTCGGCGGCCGGGGTGGCCGGCATCATCAAGATGGTCCAGGCGATGCGGCACGGGGTGCTGCCCAGGACGCTGCACGTCGACCAGCCGTCCACCAAGGTCGACTGGAGCGCCGGGGCGGTCGAACTGCTCACCGAGCGGCGGGAGTGGCCGAGGACCGGCCGTCCGCGCCGGGCCGCGGTGTCCTCGTTCGGCGTCAGCGGCACCAACGCCCACGTCATCCTCGAACAGGCCCCGGACCGGCCCGGAACGCCGGACACGCCCCGGCCCGCCGTCGTCCCCTGGCTGGTCTCCGCCAGGACCGAGGCCGCCCTTGCCGCCCAGGCCGGCCGGCTGCTGGAATCCTCGGGGAACCTCGACCCGGCGGTCGTCGCACACGGGCTGGCGTTCCACCGCGCCCGCATGGACCGGCGTGCGGTCGTGCTGGGGACCACGTCCGAGGAACTGTCGGGCGGGCTGAAATCCCTGCTCGCGGCGGAGCAGTCGCCGAACGTGGTGACCGGCACGGCCGACGTGGACGGCAAGACGGTGTTCGTCTTCCCCGGCCAGGGACACCAGTGGGCGGGCATGGGCGCCCGGCTCCTGGACACCGAGTGGGTGTTCGCCCAGACGATCACGGACTGCGCGCGGGCGCTGTCCGCGTACGTCGACTGGGACCTGCTCGACGTGCTGCGGCAGGCGGACGGGGCGCCCGACTTCGACCGGGTCGACGTCGTCCAGCCGGCCTCCTTCGCCGTCATGGTCGCCCTGGCACGGCTGTGGCAGCACCACGGCGTGCGGCCGGACGCGGTGGTCGGCCACTCCCAGGGCGAGATCGCCGCCGCGCACATCGCCGGCGCGCTCAGCCTGGACGACGCCGCCCGGGTGGTCGCCCTGCGCAGCCAGGCCATCGCCGCCCGCCTCGCCGGACGCGGCGGCATGATGTTCCTGCCGGTGCCCCGGGCCGCGGCGGAGGACCGGATCGCGGAGTACGCGGGACGCATCGAGATCGCCGCGGTCAACGGGCCCGCCTCCACCATCGTCGCCGGTGACGCGGACGCGCTGCGGGACTGCCACGAGGCGGCGACGGAAGCCGGGATCCGCGCCCGCATGATCCCCGTCGACTACGCCTCCCACACCAGCCACGTCGAGGCCGTCGAGGACGAACTCGCCGAGAAACTCGCCGGGCTGACGCCGCGGAAGCCGGAGATCCCGATGTACTCGACGTACCGCGGGGCCTGGCTCGACGACACCACCCCGCTGGACGCCGCGTACTGGTACGGCAACCTTCGCCACGAGGTCCGCTTCGGCGCCTGCGTCGACGCCCTCTTCGACAGCGGCCACCGCGCCTTCGTCGAGGTCAGCGCCCACCCGGTGCTGAACATGGCTGTGCGGGAGAGCGTCGAGGGCCGGCCCGGCGCCCCGACCGTCGTCGTGGGGACGCTGCGGCGCGGTGAGGGCGGCCCCGAGCGGTTCGCCGTATCGCTCGCGGAGCTGTACGTGCGCGGCGGCGATGTCGACTGGAGCGGTCTGCTCGGCCCCGACGCCGGGCTCCCCGCCGAGGCGGCCACCGCGCTGCCCACGTACGCCTTCCAGCACCGCCCCTACTGGCTCGAGCAGTTCCAGCCCACGGGCCCGGCGCCCGACGTCCCGACCATCCCGCACCCGGAGAGCGACATGACCACCGACGCGCACGACCAGGAATCCTTCCTCGACCGCTTCGCCGCCCTGCCCGCCGAGGAGCGCCCCGCGGCCCTCCTCGACCTGGTGCGCGCCGAGACGGCCGCCGTGCTCGGGCACTCCGACGCCGACGCGGTCGACGCCGACGAGGGCTTCTTCGACATCGGCTTCAACTCGCTGACGGCCGTCGAACTGCGCAACCGCCTCGCCGCCGCGATCGGCGCCGAACTGCCCGTGATGCTCCTGTTCGACCAGCCCACGCCCAGCCTCCTCACCGAGTACCTGCTCGGCCAGGTGGCCGCGCCGGCCGCCGAGTACGCCTGAGCCGCGACGACCACCGCCACCGCCACGCCCCGAAGGGAACGGACCACACGATGTTCGACCTCGACCACTACCTGGCCGCACTCGGCCACACCGGGCCCGCGCCCGCGCCCACACTGGAGACGCTGCGGCTGCTGCACAAGCGCCACCTGATGACCGTCCCGTTCGACAACCACCTCAACGAGGCCCGCGGAACGGCCATCTGGGACGGCGTGGACATCGACGTCGACGCCGTCTACCAGGAGGTGATCGTCGGCGGGCGCGGCGGAGTCTGCTACGAGCTCAACGGCCTCTTCCGCGCCCTGCTCACCCGCCTCGGCTTCGAGGTCGTGGTGCTGTCGGCCGGGGTGCGCGGCCCGGACGGCTCCTACGGACCGGACATGGAGCACCTGTTCAACGGCGTCCGCATCGACGGCGAGTGGTACCTGGCGGACGTCGGCTACTCCGGCCCGTCGCTGATCGAGCCGGTGCGGGTGTCCGCCGAGCCGCAGGAGCAGTACGGGACCGGCTTCCGCGTCCGGGAGGAGGACGACGGCTTCCACTACCTGGAGCGCCGGCCGCGGGACGGCGAGTGGGGCGTCATCCACCGCTTCCGGCTGAAGCCGCGTCGGTTCTCCGAGTGGCTCGACGCGGACAACCCCGAACTCGACGCGTACGCCCGGATGCTCGCCGCCCACGTGACGTACATCCGCGGACGCGCCCTCGAGAACGGGCAGATGACGCTGACCGGCCGCCGGCTGCTGATCGTCGAGGACGGCCGGGAGCGGGTCCGGGTCCTGGTGAAGCCGGCCGACTACGAGGCCGTGCTCGACGACATCCTGCTGCGGACCCGGTCCGCGGCGGCCTGAAGGGGGAGACGCGCATGACGGCAACGGCTGCAGACCCCCGCTGGTGGCCCGACGAGGTGGCGGACCTGCTCGTCGTCGGGTACGGGCCGGTGGGCCAGGTGCTGGCCAACCTGATGGCGCGGCGCGGACGGCGGGTGATCGTCGTCGAACGGCACCCGCGCCCGTACCCGATGCCGCGCGCGGTCGCCTTCGACGGCGAGGCCGCCCGGATCCTGGCCGCCGCCGGGGTCGCGGACCACCTCACCGCGGTCGGCGAACCCTCCGGCGACTACCTGTGGCGCAACGGCGAGGGCCGCGACCTGCTCTACATCGACGCCGCCGAGGTCAAGGGGCGCAACGGCTGGCCGGAGTCGACCTCCATGTACCAGCCCGGCCTGGAGGACGCGCTGATCGCGTACGGCAAGCGGCTGCCCAACCTGACGGTGCTGCGCGGCTGCGAGGCCGTGGAACTGGCGCAGCACGCGGACGGCGCCGTACTGCGGGTCACGGACGGCGACGGAGCACGGCGGCTGCTGCGCGCCCGGTGGGTGGTCGGCTGCGACGGCGCGAACAGCCTCGTCCGCCGCACGATCGGCACGGACTTCGAGGACCTCGGATTCCACCACGAGTGGCTGATCTGCGACCTCGCGATGCACGACGACCGCACCTTCGTGCCCAACAACCTCCAGATCTGCGATCCGGCCCGGCCGCGCACCCAGGTCTCGGCGGGCCCGGGGCACCGGCGCTGGGAGTTCATGCTGCTGCCCGGCGAGCGCAAACAGGACATGGACGATCCGCGGGTCGCCTGGCGGCTGCTCGCCCAGTGCGGCATCACCCCGGACGACGGGACCATGGAGCGGCACGCGGTCTACACCTTCCAGGCCGCGACCGCCCGCCGATGGCGGCTCGGGCGGCTGCTGATCGCCGGTGACGCGGCGCACCTGATGCCGCCGTTCGCCGGCCAGGGCATGAGTTCGGGCTTCCGCGACGTCGCCAACCTCGCCTGGAAACTCGACCTGGTGCTGGACGGGCGGGCCGGCGAGGCACTCCTCGACTCCTACGCCGAGGAACGGCGGGCCCATGTGCAGCACGCCATCGGCATGTCGGTGAACCTCGGCAAGGTCATCTGCCAGACCGACCCGAAGGCCGCCGCCGACCGGGACGCGGTGATGATCGCGGCGCGCGAGCGGCGCATGGCCCGCCCGCAGCAGTCGCCGTTCCAGCCGCTGACCCGGGGACTGGTCTGGCGGGACGGCACGGGCCGCAGGCGGCGCGGCGCGGGCGACCAGGTGCCCCAGCCGCGCGTCGCCGCCGGGACGGCGCACGGGCTGTTCGACGAGGTGGCGGGCCGGGGCTTCGTCTTCGCCTCCCTCGACGACCCGCGCGAGCTGCTCGGCGCCGAGCGGACGGCGTTCCTGGAGTCGCTCGGCGCCTACCTGGTCCGGCTGCTGCCGGCCGGCACCGATCCGGCCGGGGTGCCGGCGGGCAGCGTGGTGGACGTCGAGGGCGGCTTCGGCGCGTACCTCACCGGGGCGGCGGCCCGCTGCGTGCTCGTACGGCCCGACACCTACGCCTTCGGCACGGCCGACGGAGCCGAGGCGGCCGGCGCCCTCGTCGACGCTCTGCGGGAGGCCCTCCGGGAGACCTCGCACCCCGTTCCGGCGGCCGTATGAGGTGCCGCCACACCCGCTGTGACCTGCGCGATTACCGCACGGTTGCCGCAAGGTGGCCGTGCGCGTGGCGTACTTGATCCACGCGCGGGCGCGAGCGAACGCGTCGGCGGTGAGCGCTGGACTCCGAGCCACGACCACGATGTGACGACGAAAGAAGTGAGTGATGACCCCCCCGACAGCAGCGGGCCGCTCGCGCGGCCTCGCGCTCAGCATCCTCTGCGCGATGCAACTCATGATCATCCTTGACGGGACGATCGTCACGGTCGCCCTTCCGACCATCCAGAGCGGGCTCGGCTTCTCCCAGAGCGGCCTGTCCTGGGTGGTGAACTCCTACCTCATCGCCTTCGCCGGACTGCTGCTGCTGTCCGGCCGGCTCGGCGACCTGATCGGCCCGAAGAAGGTCTTCCTCAGCGGCCTGACGACGTTCACCATCGCCTCCCTGCTGTGCGGCCTCGCCAACACCTCGGAGCTGCTCATCGCGGGCCGCTTCCTGCAGGGCGTGGGCGCCGCGCTGGCCTCCGCGGTGGTGCTCGGCATGATCGTCGGCCTGTACCCGGAGCCGGGCGAGCAGGCCAAGGCCATGGGCATCTACAGCTTCGTCTCGGCGGGCGGTGCCTCGGTCGGCCTGATCGCGGGCGGGGTCATCACCGACACCCTCGGCTGGCACTGGGTGTTCCTGATCAACCTGCCCATCGGTGCGATCGCCCTGGTGGTCGGCCTGCGCCAGCTGGCCGCCCAGCCGGGCATCGGCATCGGCGCGGGCGCCGACGCGATCGGCGCGGTCCTGGTCACGGTCGGCCTGTCGCTGGGCGTCTTCACCATCTCGCAGATCTCCGAGAACCGGTTCAGCACCGGTGAACTGGCGCTCTACGGGGCGGTGGCGGTGCTGCTGCTCGGCGGCTTCGTCTGGCGGCAGGCCACGGCCCGGCGTCCGCTGCTGGCGCTGCGCATCTTCCGCAGCCGGGAGATCGTGGGCGCCAACCTCGCCGTGATCCTGGTGTTCGCGGCCGGCTTCGGCTTCCAGTTCCTCAACGCGCTCTACCTGCAGCGGGTGCTGGGCTTCGACTCGATGCAGACCGGCCTGGCGTTCCTGCCCGCGCCACTGGTGATCGGCACCATGTCGCTGTTCTTCACGGCGAAGCTCACCGGACGCTTCGGCACCCGGCGGGTGCTGCTGACCGGTCTGCTGTTCCTCGGCGGCGGGCTGCTGCTGCTCAGCAGGGCGCCCGTCGACGGCAACTACTGGATCGACGTGGCCCCCACCCTCGTCATCCAGGGCTTCGGCATGGGCCTGACCGTCCCGTCGGTCATCATGCGGGCCATGTCGGGCGCGGCCCCCGAGGACGCGGGACTGGCCTCCGGGCTGAACAACACGGCGCAGCAGGCGGGCGCGGCGGTGGGTCTGGCGGTCCTGGCGACACTCGCCACCTCGCACAGCAACACCCTGCTGGACCAGGGCCGGCCGCAGCTTCAGGCGCTGCGCGACGGCTACAGCCTGGCCTTCGTGTTCGCCGCCGGCTTCGTGTTCCTGGCCTGGTGCGTGACCTTCCTGGTGCTCAAGGACGCCAAGGAGGGGGCCTCCGCGGAGCCGCAGGCCGCGGCCGACGCCCCGGCCGTGAACGCCCACATCTGACGCGACGCCGACCAGTCGGAGCGTGACCGGTGGACCCGGTCACGCTCCGACGCGTGTTCCCCGCGGCCACGGCGGCTGCGACGATCACCACCCCCGACCCAGCCCAACCCCAACCCCCAACACCCAACCACCAACGCAAGCGAAAGAGGTTTCACCGTGGCGGACAGGATCCGAGTGGGAGTCGTCGGCGCACACGCCGAACGGGGGTGGGGCCGTGGCATCCACCTGCCGGCGCTGTCGGCGCTGGAGGACGACTTCGAGATCGTCGCCGTCGCCGGCACGAGCCCCGAGTCGGCACGCGCGGCGGCCGCGGTCTGGGGCGCCGACCGGGCGTACGACGACGCCCGCGCCCTGATGGCCGACCCGGACGTCGACCTGGTCACCATCGCCGTACAACTGCCGCAGCGCGACGGCCTGGTGGAGGCCGCCATCGACGCGGGCCGGCACGTCTACAGCGAATGGCCGCTGGCCCTGGACGCGGCGACCGCCGAGCGCTTCGAGGCGAAGGCGCGGGCCGCCGGGGTGCGGCACGCGGTGGGGCTGCAGAGCAGGCATCACCCGGCGGTGCGCCTGCTGCGGGACCTGCTGCGCGACGGCCTGATCGGCGAGGTGCTGTCGGCGTCGCTGCTGTACTCGCTGAGCACGCCGGAAGTGTGGTCCACGCGGTACGCGGCCCTGTTCGACGAGACGAAGGGCGTCAACCACGTGGCCGTGGTCGGCGGGCACTCGCTGGACATGTTCCAGTACGCCGTCGGGGAGTTCGCCGAGCTGTCCGCGACGCTCACCACCCGGATCGACCGGGTGACGATGGAGGAGACGGGGGAGCGGATCGAGGTCACGTCCCCGGACCAGATCGTGGTCGGCGGGCTGCTCCGCTCGGGTGCGGCCGCGTCGGCGCACTTCATGACCGGCGGTCCGCGCGGTGACGGCTTCCGCATCGAGGTGCACGGCCGGAGCGGGCGCCTGGTGCTGGTCTCCTCGGACGACTCCCTGGTCGGCCCGCAGTTCACGCTGACCCACGCCACGGCGAACGGCTCACCCGCGGTGGAGATCCCGGTGCCGGACGCCTACCGGCCGCTGCTGCCGGGGCCGCCGTCACCGGTGAGCAATGTCGCCCAGGTGTACGCGGACCTGGCGCGGGCCGTCCGCACGGGCGCCGAGTTCGGGCCCGACTTCACCACCGCGGTCCGCACCCACCGACTGCTCGACGCCATCAAGTCGGCGGCCCGCCACGGCACCCGCGAGACCCTGGCCCCCTGACCCGCCCCCTTGCACACACGGCCGGGGGCCGCCTCCCACGGGAGACGACCCCCGGCCGTGCCCGCTCCGGCCCCGACCTCGGGCCGGAGCGCCCTCGCCCCCGTGGGTCGGCACGACCTCGCCCCGTAGGCCGGCGTGGCCCCGACCCTGGGCCGGGGCGGCCTCGACTCGCGGGTCGGGGCGGTCTCGGCCCGCGAGCGGCGTCGCTCCGCGGGCCACACGCGGCCCCGAGCACCGGGCCGGTGCGGGCTGGAGCCGTAGGCCGGCGTGGCCCCGACCCCGGGTCGGCGTGAGCATGTGCGACCCCCGGCCAAGGGCCGGCGTTCTCGACTCTGGTCAGCATGGGCCGGTGTGGCCCCGCCCCCCGGGCCGGGGGGCGGGGCCACACCGGCCCACGTGGGTCTCAGGGCCGCGGTGCGGCCGCCGCCTGCCGCGCAGCCGCCTGCCGCACCGCCGCCTCGCGGCGGGCCCGGCGGGCCCGGTGGCGCGCCCCGGCGCCGCGCTCCACCAGCCACCACTCCGCGAACAGCAGCGGCAGGATCCAGCCCGGCCAGGACGCCAGCCCGGCCCGCTGCTGACCCCAGGCGATCAGCTCCGCCACGTTGTTCGTGACCGGCGGCGGCAGGAGCGTGTGGTCGTAGACCACCCCGAGGACGCGGCTCAGCACGATCGACATGGTGAGCGCGAAACTGCGCACCATCCACCGCCGGTGCTCGTCCACGCGGCCCTGCCGGGCCATGCGCACGCCCGCCGCGGCCGTGCCCATCCACAGCACCGACGTCATCATCGTGCTGAGCTGCATCGACAGCCCCGAAGGGCTCGCATAGGCCACCGCCAGCCCCGCCAGACCCCCCGGCAGGACGGCCGCCACGTACAGCCGGCCGCTGAAGCGGTGCACGTGCGGCCAACGCTGCCGCAGGGCCGGCCACACCTGGACGCAGCAGGTCACGATGGCGACCGTGCCGGTCAGGACGTGCACCACCAGCACCGGGTAGTGCCAGGGGTACTGCGGGTTCGGCGGGATCTTGGACTCCGCCGGGTCGAAGGTGAGATAGCGGGGGATGCCCATGACCAGGAACACCGCCACCACCAGGGCGAGCGGGCCCACCCAGGGCCGCCGCCACCAGCGCGGCGACGCCCCGGGAGCGTCGTCGGCTCCACGGCGCGCGTCCGCCGCGCCGCCCGGGGACCGCCCCGGTTCCGTCGTCGTGATCGTCACGCCGTTCTCCTGTCCGCACCGGGTCCCCAGCGGACCCGGGTCAGTCCACGGCAACCAGGGCTTCGCCGGTTGCCTGGTCGGTGATGTGGATGGCCCGGTAGGGGCAGTAGTCCGCGGCGTCGAGCACGTCCTCGTCGGGCTCGATGCGGACCTCGACGGGCTGCGCCTTGCCGTCGACGAGCCGGAAGCGGTGCGGGAGCGTGCCGTTGCACAGCCCGGCGCCCATGCAGGCGCGGCGGTCGACCTCGATCTGCCAGGTCACGGCCGTCACCACCGGACGGGCAGCGCGGCGACACCGCGCACGACGTGGTCGCGCTTCCACGGCACCTCGGCGGCGGGCACGGCCAGTTCCAGGGAGGGCAGCCGGCGCAGCAGCGTGCCGAGGGCGACCTGGAGCTCCAGCCGGGCCAGCGGGGCGCCCAGGCAGTGGTGGATGCCGTGGCCGAAGGCGATGTGCGGGTTGTGCTCGCGGGTCAGGTCCAGTTCCTCGGGACGTTCGAAGACCCGCGGGTCGCGGTTGGCGACCGCCGGGAACACCATGACGGCCTCGCCGGCCTTGACCGTCTGCCCGCCGAGCTCGATGTCCTCCACGGCGATGCGGGTGTTCTCCGAGTACGGGCTGAGCGGGGTCACCCGCAGCAGCTCCTCGATCGCCGTCGGCAGCAACTCCGGTCGCGCGACCAGCCGTTCCCACTCCTCGCGGCGGCTGAGCAGGATGTACAGGTGGTTGGCGAGCTGGTTGGCGGTGGTGTGGTGGCCGGTGGCGAGGAGCGCGATCGACATGGTGATCAGCTCCTCCTCGCTGAGCCGGTCCTCCTCGTCGCGCGCGGCGACGAGGGCGGACAGCAGGTCGTCGCCGGGCTCGGCGCGCCGCTCGGCGATCAGCGAGGACATGTACTCGGGCAGCTTCTCGAAGCGTGCCTCGTTCATCTCCTCGAGCGTGTGCTCGTTGCCGATGGTCAGCCAGGTGTCGATCCAGCCGCGGAACTTGTAGTGGTCCGCCAGCGGCACCGCGAGCATCTCGCAGATCACGGTGATCGGCAGCATCCACGCGTACTGCGCGGCCAGGTCACCGGTGTGGTCCTCGGAGGCGAGCATGCGGTCGAGCAGTTCGTCGGCGATCTCCTGGGCGCGCGGGCGGATCTGCTCCACGCGGCGCACGGTGAACGCCTTGGCGACCAGCTTGCGCAGCCGCGCGTGCTCCGGGTCGTCCATGGAGACGATGTTCAGTTCCTCGTACGCCTTGCGGACGCGCGGCACGTCCTTGCCGACCGTGGCGGCCCGGCTGAAGCGCGGGTCGGCCAGGACCGTCTTGATGTCGGCGTGCCGGGTGGCGAGCCAGGCCTCCCCGCCGTACTGCATGTCGACCCGGGTGAGCGCCTGCTCCTCGCGCACCTGCGCGTACATCGGGTGCAGATCGGTGGCCACGGGCTCGGCGAACGGGTAGTCGAGCACCCGGTGCATCGGGCAGCCGGGCGGCGGCACGGCGGCGTCGCCGGGCTGGAGGCTGGCGTGGTCGGTGACCGTCATCGGAAGGTCGCCCTCTCTCTGGCGCGGTGGGTGGTGGTCGTCAGTTGCCGATGGCGCGGGGGAAGTCGAACAGGCGGTTGGGGTCGTAGACCTTCTTCAGCGTCCGCAGACGCGCGTAGTTGGAGCCGTAGTAGGCGTCCTGCCAGTCGCTGAGGTACAGGTCGGGGAAGTTGATGTAGGACTGTCCGCCGGACAGCGGGTCGATGACGCCGAAGCCCTTGGTGGCCCAGGCCACGGCGGCGCCGGCCTCCTCCGCGTTCGGGGTCGCCGTGCCCAGGGCCACGCCGTAGCCGATGTGGAAGAGCGCGCTGCGGTGGACGAACGCGGTGGCGTCCGGCGCGCGGTCGGCGACGGCTCCGCCGAGGCCCATGAAGCTCAGGTAGCGGGTCTGCCCGGCGCGCGGGTCGGCCTCGAACGCGGCCAGCGCGGCCGCGGTGCCGGCCGCTCCGAGCGGCTCGTCGACCAGGCGGGCGCGCATGCGCTGCCACTCGGTGCGCGGGTGGACGCCGCCGTCGGCGAGCCCGTACACGTACTGCATGCCCTCGTCGAACGGCAGGTCGAGGACCCGGCTGGTGGCGGGCTGCGCGCCGACCAGCGAGGAGAGCTCGGCGAGGCCCGCGTCCGCGTCCTCCCGCGTGGTGTAGTAGGCGCCCTGCTGCAGGATGACGGGCGGGTTCCCGGAGCCGGCGTCCGGCTGGATGACGATGACCTGGCCGGTGGACCGGCGGGGCGTGCCGGCGTACCACTCCTGCCAGGTGGTGAGGAACCGCTCGGCGTCCGCCCAGTTCCAGGTCTGCTCGTAGAACACCATGCGCGGCGCGGAGATCGGCCGCAGCTCGAAGTCGACGACGACGCCGAAGTTGCCGCCGCCGCTGCCGCGCAGCGCCCAGAACAGGTCCGGGTTGGAGATCTCGCTCGCGCACACCAGGCGGCCGTCGGCCAGCACCACCTTGGCCGACACCAGCCGGTCGGAGCCGACGCCGAACCCGCGGCTCTGGTAGCCGATGCCACCGCCGGAGACGTAGCCGCCGACGGCGACGTCGTGGCAGGTGCCCGTCACCATCTGCTGGTTGTACGGCTTCAGCGCGTTCAGCGCCTCGATGCTGATGGTGCCCGGACCGACGTGTACGGTCGGGGAGCCGCCGCCCCTGACGTGGTTGATGCGGCGCACGTCGAGGATCATGCCCTCGCCGGAGGACCAGCCGAGGAAGTTGTGGCCGCCGCTGCGCACCCGCGGCCGGACGCCGTTGGCGGCCGCGAACCGGATCGCGGTCTGCACGTCCTGGGCGCTCTCGGCGTACACGACGGCCTGCGGGGTGAGGCTGTCGAACTCGCCGATGGCGAGTTGCTTGGCGGTGTCGTAGGCGGAGTCGCCGGGCAGCACGACGTCGCCGCCGATGGCCGCGCGCAGGCCTTCCCAGTCGGGCGCGCCGGCCGCGCGGATGGCGGCGGACGCCGACTTGGTGGCCGCGGCCCCGGCCGCCGCCGACAGGGCGAGGGCGCCTCCGGCGCGGAGCAGGTTCCTTCGGTCCATCGTGATTCCTCCGTATGGCGTGAATACGCGAGAACGCTAGGGCGCGGACGCCCGTCCTGAATTCCCCTAACACCCCCCTGAATTCGGCCGCTCAATTCGGTCCCGGAATGTACGGGTGCCGCTGTGCCGTGCTGTTCTTCTAGGCTCCCGGTATTCCCGGTCGTCAAACCGCTCATCGCTGAGGGAGAAACAGGAGACCATCGTGACCGCAACCATTCCTGAGGTGGATTCCGATGCACCCGGACCACGGCGGAAAGCCCTGCCGTCCCTGACGGGCATGCGGTTCTTCGCCGCGCTCCTGGTGTTCTTCATCCACTCGCTGCAGCCGATCGGGCCGGTCGACCCCACCGGCCCCGTCAACCCCTTCGCGGACAAGTCCGTCGCGGAGGGACTGCTGAAGTTCTTCGGGCCCGCCGGCTACCTCGGCGTCTCCTTCTTCTTCCTGCTGAGCGGGTTCGTCATCACCTGGTCGGTGCGGCCCGGCGAACCGGTCACCGCGTACTGGCGGCGCCGGATCGCCAAGATCTTCCCCAATCACCTGGTGATGTGGACGGCGGCCATGCTGCTCTTCGCGTCCGCCTACACCCCGGTGAGCACCTGGCTGCCGAATCTGTTCCTGGTGAACTCGTGGATCAACGAATTCACCGTGCAGATGAGCGTGAACGCGCCGTCCTGGTCACTCTGCTCGGAATTGCTGTTCTATCTGTCGTTCCCCCTGCTGCTTCTCGCGGTGCGGCGGATCAAGGTGGACAACCTCTGGTGGTGGGCGGCCGGCACGGCGGCGGCCACGGTCGGGGTCGGTCTCGTGACGACGTTTCTGCTGCCCGACAGCCCGCGGCTGCCGGTGATCCCGCTCTCTCCCACCCAGAACTGGTTCAACTACACGTTCCCGCCCATGCGGATGTTCGAGTTCGTGCTCGGCATGATGCTGGCCCGGCTGGTGATGGCCGGCCGCTGGCCGCGCATCCCGGCCGGCTGGGTGGTGGCCCTGCTGGTGGCCGGCTACGCCGCCGCCATGTACGTCCCGGCGCCGTTCAACTTCGTCTCGGTGACGGTCGTGCCCTTCGGTGTCGCCATCGCGTCGGTGGCCCGCGCCGATGTGCACGGGGTGCCCACCCACCTCGACGGCCGGGTCCTGGTGTGGCTCGGCAACGTGTCCTTCGGCTTCTACCTGTGCCAGGGCGTGGTGCTCTTCTGGGGCCGCCAGGCGCTGCTCGGCAACGGCCAGTACGGCACGCCCGTCGCGATCCTCGTGATGATCGGCATGTTCGCGGCCACCCTGCTCGCCGGCTGGCTGCTGTACGCCTGCGTGGAGACCCCGGCGATGCGGTACCTGAGCCGGTCCCGCGCCGACCGGGCCCGCGCCGCCCGGACCGCCGAGGCCCGGACCGCCGAGGCCCGGAGCGCGTCCGAGGCCCGGAGCGCGTCCGAGGTCCAGGCGGCACTCGACGTCCAGGCCGCGCCCGACGTCCAGGCCGCGCCCGAGGTCCAGGCCGCGTCCGGGGCGGCGGCGCCGCGCACGGCGCCGGTCCCCGCCCGGGGTTCCGTCCGCCCGTCCTGAACCCCCTCCGTACCCGTCCCTTCCCCCGCCCGGGTACGGAGGGCCCGCCCCGTGGCGGGCGCGGCACCGGCCGCGCCCGCCACGGGCGTCGCGCCCGGACCGGCGAGCGGTACTCCTCATCCGCGCATGCGCATCAACTCGGCCACGAGGAAGGCGAGTTCCGCCGACTGCTCGGGGTTGAGCCGGGGATCGCACAGGGTCTCGTAGCGGGCCACCAGGGCGGTGTCGTCGAGCTCGCAGGCGCCGCCCAGGCACTCGGTGACCGGGTCGCCGGTCAGCTCCACGTGCAGCCCGCCCGGGTGGGTGCCGAGCGCCCGGTGCACCTCGAAGAAGCCGCGCACCTCGTCGAGGATGTCGTCGAAGTGCCGGGACTTGTAGCCGCTCTCGGTCTCCTTGGTGTTGCCGTGCATCGGGTCGCACTGCCACACCACCCGGTGGCCGAGCGCGGTGACCTTCTCCACGATGGGCGGCAGCACCTCGCGGATCCGCTCCCGGCCCATCCGCGAGATGAACGTCAGCCGCCCGGGCACCCGGTCCGGGTCCAGCCGCCGGACGTACTCGACCGCCTGCTCGGGAGACGTGCCCGGCCCGATCTTCAGCCCGATCGGGTTGGCCAGTTGCGCGGCGAGGGCGATGTGCGCGCCGTCCAGGTCACGGGTGCGTTCCCCGATCCACAGGAAGTGCCCGGACAGGCCGTACAGCGCCGTGCGGCCGGTGTCCTCCTCGACGACATGGCGCAGCAGCGCCCGCTCGTAGTCGAGCAGCAGCGCCTCGTGGGAGGCGTACACCTCGGTGGTGTGCAGGGCCCGGTGGTCGGCGCCGCACGCCTTCATGAAGCGCAGCCCGCTGTCGATCTCGGCGGCGAGGGCGCTGAAGCTCTGTCCGGCGGGCGAGAGCCGGACGAAGTCCTGGTTCCAGCCCTGCACCCGGTCCAGGTCGGCCAGGCCGGAGTCGGTCATCGCGCGCACGTGGTTGAGGGCGGCGGCGGAGTGGGCGTACGCCTGCACCATGCGGCCGGGATCCGCGACCCGGGCCGCGGGGACCGGCTCGGCGGAGTTGACGATGTCGCCGCGGTAGACGGGCAGGTTCAGCTCGTCGGAGGGCTTCGAGCGGGGCTTGGCGAACTGTCCGGCGATCCGCGCGACCTTCACGACGGGCAGGCTCGCCCCGTACGTCAGGACGACGGCCATCTGCAGCAGGGTGCGGACGTTCGCGCGGACGTGCTCCCCGGTGTTGCCCTCGAACGTCTCCGCGCAGTCCCCGCCGTGCAGCAGGAAGGCGCGTCCGTGGGCGACCTCGGCGAGCCGCCGGCGCAGCCGGTCGACCTCGCCGGGCAGGACGAGCGAGGGCAGCCGCTCCAGGGTGGCGCGCGCCTCGCCGACTCGGGCCGGATCGGGGTACTCCGGCTGCTGGGCCGCGGGTCGGGCGAGAGCGTCGGCCACCCGTTCGGCCACTGCGGGGGGCAGCGCGGCGTTGCTCGCCGCGGCGGTGGTCTGTATGAGTGGAGGCATGTCCAGGACAGTAGGCAGGGCGCGGTCACGCCCGGCCACTGCGCGGTAACCGGGTGCCCATCTGCCCGGGCGGCCTCAGCCCAGCTCGAAGAACTCCCGGTACAGGGCCATCTGTTCGGCGAGCATCGGCTCTCCGTAGTGCACCGGCAGCCCGGCCTCCAGCGCCGTCCGCAGCAGGGCCGTGCACCGCGGCGACATGATGATGTCGGCCACCAGGGTGCCGGGGCGCAGGCCGGCCGGGTCGAAGGGCAACGGGTCGCCGGGACGCAGCCCCATCGGGGTGGCGTTGACGGCGAGGTCCGCGTCGACATGCCCGGGGGCGGCGGCGAGCCGGCCCGGGAAGTGCGGGGCGAGCCGGGCCGTCAGGGCGCCCGCGCGGTCCGGGTCCGCGTCCCATACGGTGACCCGGGCGCCCGCCTGCAGCAGCGCCACCGCGATCGCCGAGCCGGCGCCCCCGGCACCCGCCAGGCACACCGTCGCGCCGCGCGGCTCGTGTCCGGCGGTGCGCAGCCCGCGTACGAAGCCCTCGCCGTCGAAGTTCGCGCCCTCCCAGCCGCCCTCGGGCAGGCGGCGCAGCGCGTTGACCGAGCCGCTGAGCGCCGCGGCCCCGGTGACCCGGTCCGCCAGCACCCGGCAGGCCGTCTTGTGCGGGACGGTCACCAGCAGCCCGTCCAGGTTGCGTACGGCGGTCAACCCCCTGACGGCGTCCGCCAGCCGGGCCGGCGCCACATCGACCGGCACCAGCACCGCGTCCCGCCCCAGCCGCGCGAAGAGCGGATTGAGCAGGGCCGGCGCCCGCACCTGCGTCACCGGGTCGCCGAGCACCGCGTACAGGCGCGTCGTGCCGCTGATCACGTTCACGCTGTCCATGTCACGACCGCCCTCCGCGTGGGCCCCGAAGCCGTTGAGACAGCCCGACGATACGGCGGCACGGGTGACGGGCCATCCCCTCATGTCCCCCTGAACAGGGCCGCCGACCACGGGTTCTCCGGGGTCGCGGGCGGCGGGCGCAGCCGGATCCCCGGGGCGCGACGCGGGGGCCGGCCGGGGTCGAGCGGCCCGCCGACCGAGGGGCCCCCGACCGAGTGGCCCCGATTCCCCGACCGAGCGGCCCGCCGACCGAATGCGGCCGGGCCGGACGGGGACGAGCCCGTCCGGCCCGGCCGCCCGGGTCCGTCAGCGGATCGGGGCCGCGCCCCCGCCCGCTAGGGACGTCCCCGCTGACCGCGCAGGTGTTCCGCGATCGGCTTGAGGGCCTTGTCGAGTTCCGTCAGGGCCTCGGGGGACAGCAGGTCGATGAAGTGCCTGCGCACGGACGCCACGTGGTGGGGCGCCACCTTCTGCATGGTCTCCATGCCGTGCTCGGTGAGGACGGCGTAGAGCCCGCGGCGGTCGGACTCGCAGTGCTCGCGCCGGACCAGGTTCGCGTTCTCCATCCGGGTGATCTGGTGGGAGAGGCGGCTCTTGGACTGGAGGGTGGCGGACGCGAGATCGCTCATGCGCATCCGTACGTCCTCCGACTCGGAGAGGTTCACGAGGATCTCGTAGTCGTTCATCGTCAGGCCGAACGGCTGCAGGTCCTTCTCGAGCTGGTACGTCAACAGCCTGTTGACCTCCAGGTGGGTGCGCCAGGCGCACTGCTCCGCATCGGTCAGCCAGCGCGTGGCCGTCTCGGTCTCCATGAATGAAGTCTACCTAAAAAGTTGAAAGGCGAACTAATGGGGGTGGTGTGACTGTGCGCACGCGTTCGATGTCACACTCCGCAGACTACCGTTCACAGCCCGAAGCGGCGCTGGAGGTCGCCCAGCTGTCCGGGAAGGCGCGGTGTGCCGCTCTGCTGTGGGGAGCCTGTGAAGGGTCCCCCGCCACCGGGCACTCCGGCCTGCTGGGGAGTCGTCCCCGTGGGCTGCTCGGCCATCAGCGTCTCGGTGGACTGCAGCAGTACCGTGCCCGCCCCCACGAACTCGAACTGGTGCTCCTCGCCGGAGGCTCCGCCGAGCCCCGTCAGCGCACGTAGACCGCCCATCACGCCGGTCATGTACCCATGGTCGTAGTGGTGGCACGGAGAGGGGCAGTCGGCCCACCCGACGAGCGCCTGCGGGTCCACCCGGATCGGGGGTTCCATGAACACCACCGGGCCGTTGGAAGCGGCCACGAACTTTCCGGTTCCGATGAGGGTCAGGAACCCGGGCACGATCGACTGCTTGAGTGACAGGCTTGGCTGAAAAGCGAGCAGATTGCCCGAGCGAATGGTCAGATTGCCGTCCTCGAGGTCATAGGAATTGACGTCGAAGGCCCGGTCGGCGAGGAGCATCTTGCCCGATCCCTGCGCCACGACCCAGTCGGCTGCGTGCAAAGGCGAATGGAACGCGGTGCGGACGAGCCGGTCGAGCCGGCCGTGCCCGATGCCGTCGAACTCGATCGAGCCGTAGTAGGCGATCATCTTCCCCTTCTGCAGGAACCACTGGCTCCCCTTGAGCTCCACGCAGAAGGTGTAACTGTTCACGTTGTCGTCGGCCGGCAGCGTCATCGGGTCGTGGACCGTGGGACCGGCCCCCGGGTAGGTCGTCACAGCTTCTCCTCCGAGGCCTGCACGTACACCGAACCGTTGCCGCTCAGCTCCAGCTGGAAGGCCTCGCCGGAGCCGCGGCCCACCATGTCCCGCCAGCCCAGCGCCGTGGACAGGCTGTTGCGCACGTCACCGTGGTGGGCGACGTACGCCTGCGGGTCGACGTGGACCGGCCGCTGCGGGGTGATGGGGACCTCGAACACGCCCCCGTGGGCCATCACGGCCACCGCGCCGTGCCCCTTGAGGGTGGTGGTGAACAGGCCCTGGCCGGTGACCTGGCCGCGCACCATGCCCATCACGCCGCCCTGCGACCCCATGAACATCGTGCCCTGTTCGAGCGTGCCCTCGAAGGCGAGCAGACGGTCCGCCTCCACGTACAGCGTGTCGCCGGCGAGGGTGATGACCTGGACGTGGTGGCCGCCGTGACCGAAGAACACGGTGCCGCTGCCCTCCACCGTCATCAGCGGGGTGGCCTCACCCGCGACCCGCCGCCCGATCATGGACATCAGCCCGCCCTGGCCGCCCTGCGTGTTGGGCGTGAACGACACCTCGCCCTTGTAGGCGAGCATGGCGCCGCGCTGGCTGAACAGCCGCTGGCCCGGCAGGACGGTCGCCTCGACCATCTTGGAGTTGATCTCGCGCAGAGCCATGTCACACATCCCCCGCGATCGTGTTCCGCTCGCTCGGCTGCACGTACACCAGGCCGTCCCCCTCGAACCGGATCTGGAAGGCCTCGCCGCCGCCCTCGCCCAGGAGGGTGCGGAACGTCACACCGGACTGGAACGACTGCCGCAGGTTGCCCTGGTGCGCGATGTAGGCGCCGGGGTCGACGTTCAGCGGGTACTGCGCGCTGACCCGCAGCACGACCGCCGGACCGTCCGACATGATCGCCGCCTGCCCGTGTCCCTCGATCGTCGTCGTGAACAGCCCGTTGCCCTGAGTGGCCCCGCGCAGCCCCGTGAAGGTCGTCCCGGTGCGCAGCCCGGCGTCGGTGGCGAGCAGGTTGCTCGACTCCACGTACAGCTTGTCCCCCTGGAGCGCGACCAGGTTGATCTCGCTCGCCCGGTCGGCGAACCAGCAGGTCCCGTGCCCCTTCACCTCCATCAACGTCATCTGCTCACCGGTGAGGCGCCGGGTCACCATGCCCCGGATGCCCTCACCGCCGCCGCTCATCTTCTTGAAGGCCATCTGCCCGTCGTACGCGACCATGGAGCCGTTCTTCGCCTTGACGGCATCTCCGGTCATGTCGACGGCGAGCACCTTGCTGCCTTGAAGTCGGAACATCGCCACGCAGCGACGGTAACCGCCGCCCGCCCCCGCCGCACAGAGCCCACAGGGGGAGAAAGTCCCTGAAGAAACCCTTGGTGACCCCCGCCGGCCGACCCCCCGAACCCCGTTCGCCCGGTCGTTTGCCACAATGGGCGAGCGTTTGTGCTTGTGTTCACAAACCTCACTCCGACCGACCCCCGAAGGTGACCCGTGGACCTCAAGACCGCCACCGCCCTCCGCCGCCTCCGCCTCGTCTCCGCGCCCGAGGCGGTCTCCTTCCTGCTCCTGCTGGTCTGCTCGGTCCTGAAGCGGACCACGGACTTCAACGCGGTGCCGGTGATGGGCATGGTGCACGGCGTCCTGTTCGTCCTCTACGTGATCTTCTGGGTGGACGCCTGGAACCGCGCCAAGTGGGACCTCAGGACCGCGGCCCTCTACTTCGTCCTCTCCGTCCTGCCGGCCGGCGGGTTCTTCGCCGAGCGCAAGCTCAAGCGGGCGGCCGAGGACGCGGTCATCGCCTCCCGCGCCCGCCAGGAAGGGGTCGTGAACGCGTGATCGTCGCCTTCTCCGTGACGCCGCTGGGCGTCGGCGAGGACGTGGGGGAGTACGTCGCCGACGCCGTCCGGGTGGTCCGCGAGTCGGGCCTGCCCAACCGTACGGACGCCATGTTCACCTCCGTCGAGGGTGAGTGGGACGAGGTGATGGACGTCGTCAGGCGCGCCGTCGCCGCCGTCGAGGCGCGGGCGCCGCGCGTCTCCCTGGTCCTGAAGGCGGACATCCGCCCCGGAGTGACCGACGGCCTGACCTCCAAGGTGGAGACGGTGGAACGCCACCTCGCCCGGTAGCAGCGACCCCGGCTCGCACGAGCCGGGGTTTTCTCGTCCCAGCTCTTTGAGCGACCGCTCAAAAACCTGTAACTTGAGCAGTCGCTCAAGCCGACCGGGGGACGGAAGAACGACATGGGGCTCTACATAGAGGCGCGCATCCGCGCCGATCTCGACGATCTCTGGACGCGCACCCAGGACCCGGCCCAGCACCGGCGCTGGGACCTGCGCTTCACCGAGATCACCCTCCTGCCGTCCGCGGAGGGCGAGCCGCAGCGCTTCCGTTACGCCACGCGCGTGCTGCCCTTCCTGAAGATCGCCGGCACCGGGGTCTCGGCGGGCGAGCGCCGGCGCCCGGACGGCACCCGCACCTCCGCCCTCCGCTTCGCCTCCCCGCACCCCCTCTCCCTCCTCGCCGAGGGCAGCGGCTACTGGCGCTACATCCCCGACGGCGACGGCGTCCGCTTCCTCACCGGCTACGACTACCGCCCCCGCTGGGGCGTCCTCGGCACCCTCGCCGACCGGCTGCTGCTGCGCCCGCTCATGGGCTGGGCGACGGCCTGGTCCTTCGACCGGCTGCGCCTGTGGCTGGAGCGGGGCATCACCCCCGAGCGGGCCCGCGCCAACTGGCTGGCCGAACTCCTCCTCCGCGCCCTCACGGCCGCTCTCTCCCTCGCCCTCTTCGACTACGGCCACCTCCTGCCCCCCGCCGGCCCCTTGTCCCCCCTGCTCTCCTTCACGACCCCCGCGCTGTCGCTGGTGGCCCTCTCCCTGGCCCTCCTTGCGCCCCCACTGCCCACGACACCGGCCGCCCGCCGCTGCCTGCGCACGCCATCCACGCACGCGCGCGCCCCCCGACTGCTGCGCACCCTGGAGGACCACCGGTGACGACATCGATCTTCCGCACGGCCATGGGCCCCGACTTCGACCGCCTCCACCCCCAGCTCCGGCGCCGCTTCTCCGTCGGTCTGGCGAGCGGCGAGGCGTGCACCGGCCGGGGCGTGATGGACCGCGTCTGGCACGGACGGGCGTTCGTGAAGCCGTTCCTGGCCCTCGGCGCCACCCGCAACATCCTGGTCCCCCGGGCGGGCCGCCGGGTGCCGTTCGTGATCGAGAACGTCCCGTACACCGACCGCCACGGCCGTGAGACGGTGACCTTCGTGCGCACCTTCGACCTGCCCGGCCGGCCCCGCCGCTTCGACGCCCAGATGGTGCTGAGCCCCAAGGGCGACCGCATCCTCGACTACCTGGGCACCCACCAGCACCTCGCCAGCGACCTCCACCTCCGCGCCGAGCCGGACGGCTCGCTCCTCATCCGCTCCGGCGAACACCGGTTCCGGGAGGGCCCGGTGGACGTGCGCGTCCCCGAACTGATCGGCGCGACGGCCGAGGTCCGCGAGTCCTACGACGACACCGCCGCCCGCTTCCGCATCAGCGTCCGCGTGGTCAACCGCCGCTTCGGCCCGCTGTTCGGCTACGAGGGCTCCTTCACCGCCGCCTACACCCCCGTCCGGCCACGCCCCGACCTGCGCCCGGTCCGCGAGGAGCGGCGCGCGTGAGCGCCGAGACGGCCAAGTCGCACGAGACGAAGACCAGGCTCCTGGAGGGCGCGCTGCGCACACTGACCGAGCAGGGCATCGCCAAGACGTCGGCCCGTACGATCGCGACGGCGGCCGGGGTCAACCAGGCGCTGGTCTTCTACCACTTCGGCTCGGTGGACGAACTCCTCGCCGCGGCCTGCCGCTACGGGGCGGAGCGCTCCGTCTCCCGCTACCGCGCCCGTCTCGCCTCGGTCACCTCGCTGTCCGAACTCCTCGCCGTGGGACGGCGGATGCACGAGGAGGAACGCGCCGGCGGCCATGTGGCGCTCCTGGGCCAACTGCTGGCGGGCGCCCAGACCCACGCCACCCTCGGCCCCGCCACGGCGGCGGGCCTGGACCTGTGGATCACCGAGATCGAACAGGTCCTCACCAGGGTCCTCGCGGGCACCCCCTTCGCCGAGTTCACCGACCCCGCGGGCCTGGCCCGCGCCGTGGCGGCGTCCTTCGTCGGCATCGAACTGTACGAAGGGGTGGACCTGCCCGGCGCGACCGCAGCGCTCGACGCACTGGACCAACTGGGCTCTCTCGTAGCCGCCTTGGAGGAACTCGGCCCCGTGGCCCAACGGGCCGTGAAGCACCGCCTGCGCCGCACGGGACGCAACTGAACCGCAGCCGCGCCGGTGGGGACGCACCC
Organism: Streptomyces sp. H51; assembly: GCF_035656535.1. Lineage (NCBI taxonomy): Bacteria > Bacillati > Actinomycetota > Actinomycetes > Kitasatosporales > Streptomycetaceae > Streptomyces > Streptomyces sp. H51. The sequence continues at coordinate 35,024 of NZ_JAYMHD010000033.1, read as the reverse complement.
GCGGCCGAGTACGCACGGGAGCGGGTCGTGGCGGTGCGGTGGAGCCCGCCGCTTACCCGGTCCCCACGCCCTGGGCCGTGGCGACGGGCGGAGGGGCGCAACCCGCGGCGGGCTCACCGCACCGCCACGACCCCGAACCCCCCACTCGGCCGGAGACGTTCACCCGTCCCCCGAGACCAGCGCGATCCCCAGCGGCGTCCGCTCGTACAGCACCTGATGCCCGTACCGGCGCGAGGTCAGCAGCCCGGCCCCGCGCAACACGGTCAGGTGGGCCGACACGGACGACGGAGCGAGCCCCAGCCGGAGGGCGAGCGCGGTGGTGGCGGCGGGTTCGTCCAGCGCGGCGAGCACGGCGGCGCGCCCCTGCCCGAGCAGTCGTACGAGCGCCTCGGGGGTGCGGTCGTCCGGCGCGGCCCACAGCCCGCCGATCCCGCGGGCCGGATAGGCGAGCGTCGGCTGCCACGGCGGGTCGAAGGTGCTGACGACGTCCGGCCAGAGGAACACGCTCGGCATGAGCACCAGCCCCTGCCCGCCGAGGTGCCGCTCGTGCCGCCCCCGGAACTCGACGGTCAGCGTCCCGGCACGCCACCCGAACCGCCGGTTGATCTCCGGCAGCAGCCTGCCCAGCCCCACCTCCGCCAGCCGCCGCGAATGAAACGCCACGTCGGCCTCCAGCAGGGCGCGCAGCCGTGCCCAGTCCGGTGCCAGGAGGGTGTGCCAGACCTCCTCCATCGCGTCGGACAGCTCCCGGACCATGCGGGCCGGATCCCGCAGCCACCTCCTGGCCTGCGCCGAGTCCAGCCCGCCCGGCGTGTCCGCGAGCGACTTCGCGGTGTCCGCGCGGGCCTCCTCCGGGTCGCTCGCCCGCACGGCCGCGATCTCCTCCTCGAAACCGGCCGCGGGCCCGATCGGCGGCGGGCAGAGCCAGTCGGGGCAGTGCCCGTGCCGCGGCATCAGCAGCCACAGGTCCGTCAGGTCCAGCGCGGCGGCCGCGCGGCCCGTGCGGCGCAGCCAGTGCGCGTGGTAGCCGTGCCGCTCGGGGTGCTTCAGCATGCGCACGGCCTGTTGCGTCTCCCACAACGGGGACACGGCGAAGCGGCACCGGAGGAAGTCGTCCTCCCCGAAGTGCAGATACGAGGGCACGACGCTCCCAGGATTCGGACCACACCGAATCTCTAGGATGCCCCACCCCCCTCACCCAAGCTGCTGCCCATGCCACACGCACCAAAGCCCCCACCGGCCCCCGAACCCGCCCCCGAACCCGCACCCCCACCGGCCCCCGCACCCCCACCGGCCCCCGCCCCCAAACCGGCCCCCCAACCCCCACCCCGCTACGCCCAGGTCTTCGCGGTCCAGGAGTTCCGCGCCGTCTTCGCCGCCCACGCCCTGTCCCTCCTGGGCGTGATCGTCAGCGAGATCGCCCTGTCCGTCCTGATCTACGACCTCACCGGCTCACCCCTGATGAGCGCCCTCACCTTCGCCCTCGGCTTCCTGCCGTACGCGCTGGGCGGAACGGTGCTGGCGGGGATCGCCGACCGCTTCCCGGCCCGGCGGGTGCTGGTGGTGTGCGACCTGGCACAGGCCGCGTGCACCGCCCTGATGGTCGTCCCCGGCACCCACACAGCCGTCCTGCTCGCCCTGCGCTGCTGCGTGGCCGTCGTCTCGCCGGTGTTCCAGGGGACCCGGATGGCCACCCTGGCGGACATCCTCGGCGACGGCGACCTGTTCGTGCTCGGGCGCTCCCTGCTGCGCATCGTCTCGCAGAGCGCGCTGCTCGTCGGCTACGGCCTCGGCGGCCTGCTGCTGGTCGCCGTGTCGCCGCGCCACGCGCTGCTGATCACCGTGGGCACCTTCTGTGCCTCGGCCGCCCTGCTGCGCTTCGGCACCCGGCGCAGGCCGGCCCGCGCCGCCGGAAGCGCCCCGGCCCGCGCCGCCGCCGGAAGCGCTCCGGCGCAGGACTCCCCCGGGGGCGCCCGGCAACTGCTCGCCGACCGCCGCGTGCGCGTGCTGCTCCTGCTGTTCTGGGTGCCGCCCCTGTTCGCGGTGGTGCCGGAGGCGCTCGCGGCGCCCTACGCCGACCAGCTGGCCGCCGGTTCCGTAGGGCTCGGCCTGCTGATGTGCGCGCTGCCGGCCGGCACGATCGCCGGCGAGCTGTACGCGGGCGCCCGCCTGCGCCCGGCCACCCGGGAGCGGATCGTGCTGCCCCTGGTCTGCCTGACCCTGCTGCCGTACGCCGGTTACGCCTTCCGTCCCGGCCTCGCCGTGTCCCTCCTGCTGCTCGCGGTCTCGGGCGCGGGCTCGGCGTACACGCTGGGGCTGGACCAGTGGTTCGTGCGGGCGGTGCCGGAGGAGTCGCGGGGCCGGGCGATGACCCTGCTCACCGCCGGGCTGATGACGATCCAGGGGGCGGGCATGGCGCTGGCCGGCGTGGCCGCCCAGTTCGCCGGGGTGACGGCGACGGTGGTGGGCGCGGGTGTGCTCGGCGCGGCCTGCTGCGCCCTGCTCGCCCGCGAAGCGGTCCGCACCCGACCGAAAGGCGAGACGGGGCTGACCAGCATATGACCGGCCGGTAAGGTCTGATGCCGTGCCGAAGCCGCTCAGTCTCCCGTTCGATCCCATCGCCCGCGCCGACGAACTCTGGAAGCAGCGCTGGGGAAACGTGCCGTCCATGGCGGCCATCACCTCGATCATGCGCGCGCACCAGATCCTGCTCGCCGAGGTCGACGCGGTGGTCAAGCCCTACGGACTGACCTTCGCGCGGTACGAGGCCCTGGTGCTGCTCACCTTCTCCAAGGCCGGCGAGCTGCCGATGTCCAAGATCGGCGAGCGTCTGATGGTGCACCCCACGTCCGTCACGAACACCGTGGACCGGCTGGTGAAGTCCGGCCTGGTGGACCGCAGGCCCAACCCCAACGACGGCCGCGGCACCCTCGCCGTCATCACGGACAAGGGCCGCGAGGTGGTCGACGCCGCCACCCGCGACCTGATGGCGATGGACTTCGGCCTGGGCGTGTACGACGCGGACGAGTGCCAGGAGATCTTCGCGATGCTGCGCCCGCTGCGGGTGTCGGCGCACGACTTCGACGACGAGTGACGCCGGGGTGGGCCCGGGACCGGATCTCCCGGAACGGGCGGTTACGCTCGAAGCCATGAAACGAAGCGTGCTGACCCGCTACCGCGTCATGGCCTACCTCACCGGTGTGCTGCTGGTCCTGCTGTGCCTGGGCATGATCGCCAAGTACGGCCTGGACATGAACGGCGCCGCGGACTTCACCCGCGTGGTCGCCATCGCGCACGGCTGGCTCTACGTCGTCTACCTGGTCTTCGCCTTCGACCTGGGCTCCAAGGCGAAGTGGCCGGTCGGCAAGCAGCTGTGGGTGCTGCTGGCCGGGACGATCCCGACGGCGGCCTTCTTCGTGGAGCGCAAGGTCAGCCACGAGCTGGAGTCACGGTTCGCCGCGGAGACCCCGGCCGTCGCCAAGGCCTGACCTGAGCCCTGACCTGAGCCTTGACCTGGGCCTTGACCTGGGCCTCACCGCCGTACGCACACCTCGGCCGCACCGCCGTCCGAGTGCGTACGGCGGTTCCCCATCGACATTTACTTGGACGTCCTAGTAAATTCGGGGGTATGGACGCTGACGCCATCGAGGAGGGCCGCCGACGCTGGCAGGCCCGGTACGACGCCGCACGCAAGCGCGACGCAGACTTCACCACGCTCTCCGGGGACCCGGTGGAGCCGGTGTACGGGCCACGGCCGGGGGACGCCTACGACGGATTCGAGCGCATCGGCTGGCCGGGGGAGTACCCCTTCACGCGCGGGCTGTACCCGACCGGCTACCGCGGGCGGACCTGGACCATCCGCCAGTTCGCCGGGTTCGGCAACGCCGAGCAGACCAACGAGCGCTACAAGATGATCCTCGGCAACGGCGGCGGCGGGCTGTCCGTCGCCTTCGACATGCCGACGCTGATGGGCCGCGACTCCGACGACCCGCGCTCGCTGGGCGAGGTCGGCCACTGCGGTGTGGCCATCGACTCGGCGGCCGACATGGAGGTGCTGTTCAAGGACATCCCGCTCGGCGACGTCACCACCTCCATGACCATCAGCGGACCGGCCGTCCCGGTCTTCTGCATGTACCTCGTCGCCGCCGAGCGCCAGGGCGTCGACCCGTCGGTCCTCAACGGCACGCTGCAGACCGACATCTTCAAGGAGTACATCGCGCAGAAGGAGTGGCTCTTCCAGCCCGAGCCGCACCTGCGCCTGATCGGCGACCTCATGGAGTACTGCGCGGCCGGCATCCCCGCCTACAAGCCGCTGTCCGTCTCCGGGTACCACATCCGCGAGGCCGGGGCCACGGCGGCGCAGGAGCTGGCGTACACCCTCGCGGACGGCTTCGGGTACGTGGAGCTGGGCCTGTCCCGCGGCCTGGACGTCGACGTCTTCGCCCCGGGCCTGTCCTTCTTCTTCGACGCGCACGTCGACTTCTTCGAGGAGATCGCCAAGTTCCGCGCCGCGCGGCGGATCTGGGCGCGCTGGATGCGGGACGTGTACGGCGCGACCTCCGAGAAGGCCCAGTGGCTGCGCTTCCACACGCAGACCGCCGGCGTCTCGCTGACCGCGCAGCAGCCCTACAACAACGTGGTGCGCACCGCCGTCGAGGCGCTCGCGGCGGTGCTCGGCGGGACCAACTCGCTGCACACCAACGCCCTGGACGAGACCCTCGCGCTGCCGAGCGAGCAGGCCGCGGAGATCGCCCTGCGCACCCAGCAGGTGCTCATGGAGGAGACCGGCGTCGCCAACGTCGCCGACCCGCTGGGCGGTTCCTGGTACGTCGAGCAGCTGACCGACCGGATCGAGGCGGACGCCGAGAAGATCTTCGAGCAGATCAAGGAGCGGGGCCTGCGGGCGCACCCGGACGGGCGACACCCGATCGGGCCCATCACCTCCGGGATCCTGCGCGGCATCGAGGACGGCTGGTTCACCGGCGAGATCGCCGAGTCCGCCTTCCGCTACCAGCAGGCCCTGGAGAAGGGCGAGAAGAGGGTCGTGGGCGTCAACGTCCACACCGGGTCCGTCACCGGAGACCTGGAGATCCTGCGGGTCAGCCACGAGGTGGAGCGGGAGCAGGTCCGGGTGCTGGCCGGCCGCAAGGCCGCACGCGACGACGCCGCCGTGCGCTCCGCGCTGGAGGCGATGCTCACCGCCGCGCGCGAGGGCGCCAACATGATCGGGCCGATGCTGGACGCCGTACGGGCGGAGGCGACGCTCGGCGAGATCTGCGGGGTGCTGCGCGACGAGTGGGGGGTGTACACCGAGCCCGCCGGTTTCTGACCTGGCGGCCGAACGGTCCTCCGCGGTGACCGGCCTCCGCGGTGACCGGCCTCCGGGGGAACCGCCCTGCGGGGGAACCGCCCTCTGCGGGAACCGCCCGTTTCACGCGGTTCCGGCGAGACCGAGCAGCAGCACCTTCGTGAGGCCGCGCGCCCACTGCTCGTCCGCCGGTTCCGCGCTCACCAGGGTGCGGTGGACCACCGCACCCGCCACCACGTCGAAGATCAGGTCCGCGGTGCGGGCGGCCTCCTCCGGATCCGCCGACGCCGGGAGTTCGCCGCGCTCCTGCGCCCGGGCGCGGCCGTCCACCACCAGGCGCTTCTGCCGTTCCACGATGGACTGGCGGATGCGCTCGCGCAGGGCCGCGTCCCGCGTCGACTCGGCGACCACCGCCATCAGGCCGCTCCTGGCCTCCGGGCGGGCCAGGATGGCGGCGAACTGCAGGACCACGCCCTCGATGTCGGCGGCCAGGGTGCCGTGGTCGGGGAGTTCGAGCTCGTCGAAGAGTTCCGCCACCGCGTCCACCACGAGTTCGTTCTTGCCCGCCCAGCGGCGGTAGAGGGTCGTCTTGGCCACCCCGGCGCGTGACGCGACGTCCTGGAGGGTGAGTTTCGACCAGCCGAGTTCCACCAGCGCCTGCCGCGTGGCGGCCAGGATCGCCGTGTCCGCGGCGGCGCTGCGCGGGCGTCCTGCGGCGCGCGGGGCGGGTGTGCGGCTCTGCATGCCCCGACCATAACCGGCGGATGTCGTGGTGCCGTGAGGGAGATCACCGGAATCCGGTTCCGCGCGGGTCCTCGGTGCTATTACGCTACGGGTCGTAGCGAAAGCTCGATCGGGCGACCGCGCGATCGAGCGACTGCACGAGTGACGACCACTGGCGCGGGTGGGGACCCGGCGCCGACGCACACGGCGGACCGGCTTGCCGCCGCTTTTCACAACACGCGCACTCACGGGGGAGGATAGACGCATGCAGCCACGGAACATGTCCATGAGCGGAGTCGTCGACCTCGCCGCGGTGAAGGCGGCCCAGGAGGCCAAGGCGAAGGCGGAGCAGGCGCGCGCCGAAGCGGCACGGCAGGGCGGGGGAGGCGCGGTCTCCCCGGTCGACCTCGTGATCGACGTCGACGAGGCGTCCTTCGAACACGAGGTCCTGCAGCGGTCCGCCGAGGTGCCCGTCGTCATCGACTTCTGGGCCGAGTGGTGTCAGCCCTGCAAGCAGCTGAGCCCGGTCCTGGAGCGGCTCGCCGTCGAGTACAACGGCCGGTTCCTGCTCGCCAAGATCGACGTCGACGCGAACCAGATGCTGATGCAGCAGTTCGGGGTCCAGGGGATCCCGGCGGTGTTCGCGGTGGTCGCCGGCCAGGCACTGCCCCTCTTCCAGGGCGCCGCGGGCGAGGCGCAGATCCGGCAGACCCTGGACCAGCTGGTGCAGGTCGCCGAACAGCGTTTCGGCCTGACCGGCCTGACCGTCGATCCGGACGCCGAGCCGGGCGGCGCGGTGACCCACGAAAAGCCCGAAGGCCCCCACGACGCGCTGCTCGACGCCGCCGTGCGGGCCCTGGACGCGGGCGACCTGGCGGGCGCCATCCAGGCCTACCGCAACGTGCTCAGCGACGACCCGGCCAACCCGGAGGCCAAACTCGGCCTCGCGCAGGCGGAGTTGCTGCAGCGGGTGCAGGGCGTCGACCCGCAGCTGGCCCGCCGGGAGGCGGCCGAGAAGCCGGCCGACGTGCAGGCCCAGATCACCGCCGCCGACCTGGACCTGGTCGGCGGACACGTCGAGGACGCCTTCGGGCGGCTCATCGACACCGTGCGGCGCACGGCGGGTGACGACCGGGACGCCGTACGCCTGCGGCTGCTGGAGCTGTTCGAGGTCGTGGGGGCGGAGGACCCGCGGGTGGCCGCCGCGCGCCGGGCGCTGGCGCGCGCCCTGTTCTGAGCGGGGCGCCGGGCCTGTTCTGACCAGTTGTTAAACGCTCGGGTCTGTGATGCCCGGGTGAAAGATCCGCCGACGGGGTTCCACTGCGGCCGCGCTTTACCAAATCTTGGTAATCGCGGCCGCTGTTACTGCCAGTAAGTTGAGGGCGTCGATCTGTCGGATTCTGTCCAGCGATCAATAGTTTTGCCCCCCGGTTCGACGGCACCCTGCGTCGCCGTCCGAGACCTCTGGGCCGCCCCTCGGTTATCCGGCCGTTACTAGCCAGTAACGAACCCCCTTGTGCGGGCGGCGGGAATGCACCACGATCGGCCTCGCTCGGTCCGTTCCCGTACCCCGACAGCCGGTCGGGTCGCGGGAGTTCCAGGGTCCCCACCGAGCAGAGCCGGCGTCCCGGACGCCGGTTCTCGGACAGGGGGGTCTTCGCCCACCCGGCGAAGCCTGTCCGGCAAGGTTGTGCGTGATGCGTGTCAGGCGCGACCAGTGGTTGTCGCTCGGGGGTGATCGCCGGTGATTCGGGCGCGTTTCTCGCGCCGCCGAGCGCGGGCGCTCTCCTTCCCGAGGACGTAGCACTTCTCCCATCCCTGCCCGGCTGAGCCGCCGACTGGAGGCAGTCAGGGTCAGGAGATGTACGTCCGAGAAGGAGGAAATATGGAGTCCCAGGTGCGTGGCGGGACCAGATGGAAGCGGTTCGCTGTGGTCATGGTGCCCAGCGTCGCCGCAACGGCCGCGATAGGCGTCGCCCTCGCGCAGGGCGCTCTTGCCGCGTCCTTCAGCGTGTCCGGCCAGCAGTTCAAGGTGACCGCAGACTCCCTGCAGGGCGCCGGCTTCTCGCAGTACGGCGCGCTTGACTCGGGGTACACCCTCGACGGCAAGAAGACGGTCCACCCGGTGGCGGTCTCGGCGTTCAAGTCCGCGACCATCAAGGGCCTGTGCCAGTCCGTGGTCACCCCGGACGTCCCGATTCTGGGCAACGTCAGCCTGATCCTGAAGGCGGGCGGCGGCGCCACGCCGGTCGAGGCGGACAACCTCTACATCGACCTCGACGAGCTGAGCGCCGACGCGACGTTCACGAACATCGACATCGGTGTGGCCGCCAAGGACGCCTCCAAGGGTCCGGGCATGAAGGGCGGCGGCGAGCAGGCGAACCCGTACGGATTCGCGCAGCAGGCCGAGAAGGTCGAGCTGACCGGCGTGAAGCAGACGGCGTGGGCCACCACCGCCGGAACCTTCAAGCTCAGCGGCCTGAAGATGTCGGTGTCGACGGGTGTCAAGGAGTGCTACTAAGCACTCGATGACGGGCGGGGGAGCCGATGGCGCCCCCGCCCGTCCACTCTCCCCCGTCTTCTTCACACCTTGCCCACTGATCACCACCGCATCACCAAGCACCGACACCGCACCACCACAGCGTCACCGCACCACACCGCACCACCGCACCACATCGCATCACCGCACCACACCGCACCACCACCACAGCAACGCCGCACCAGGGAGCTGTTTTCCATGAGCGCCGAGACTCCTGCCGCACCCGGCCAGTTCAGCCGCCGGAGGCTGCAGTTCCGCGCCTGGCGGGGCACGCGGCCGTTCTGGGCCGGGTTGTTCGTCCTGCTCGCCGGCTTTCCGATCATGTACTTCCCGTACGCGCATCTCCAGGTCGGTCACCTGACGCTGGCGATGGCCACCACCGGGGGTGCCGGCTCCCTGATCATCGGCGTGCTGCTCGTCGTACTGGGTGTCAGCCTCTGGTTCCAGAAGCACGTGCGCACCTTCGCGGGCGTCGCGGCGATCCTGCTGGCCCTGGTGTCCATCCCGGTGTCCAACCTCGGCGGCTTCCTCATGGGCTTCCTGCTCGCGATGGTCGGCGGGGCCATGGCCGTGTCGTGGGTGCCCGGTGCGCCGTCCGCCGATGAGCCGGTCCACAAGGACGCGGCGGGCATGGGCACCGCCCCCGCGGCGGTCGGCCCGGTGCCCACGGCGCCCGAGCCCGCCCAGGCGCCGGCCGAGACGCCGTCCGCGGTGCCGGCCGAGACGCAGCCCGAGGCCTTGGCCGAGATGCAGCCCGAGGCGAGCGAGCCGAACGATCTGTCAGGAACGAGCCCGGCCAACGGGGCGAACGGGAGGCACAGTGCCGGCTGACGAGGTGACCCACGGGACTGACGTGGACGCGTCCCGTGCGAGAACCGGGCCGCGTCACGCGGCACCCAAGAAGCCGCTGTTCACCAGGTTCCACATGCCGGCCGGCAAGGCGATAGCCACGGTGGCGATGCCGACCGCGGTGCTGATGGGGATGGGATTCACGTCGACCCTCGCCCTCGCCGACAGCAACGGCTCCGCGCCGTCGCCGACGGCGAAGAGCCTGACCGCCGACGAGTACAAGGACTGCGTGACCGCCCTGACGGACTCGCCGGACGCGTCGGCCTCGCCGTCGCCGTCCGCCTCGGCGAGCGCCACTGACTCCGCGACGCCCACGCCGTCGTCCACCGCCGGCACGTCGAAGAACTCCTCGGACACCGGTACGGACTCCGGCACGGGATCCCCGTCGGATCCGGGTTCCGGCGACAAGGCCACGCCCGCGCCGTCCGCCGGCACCTCGGGTTCGGACTCCGGTGGCGACGCCACCGCCACGCCGACCCCGTCGCCGTCCGAGAGCGGCAACCTGCTCGACACCATCGGCGACACGATCGGCGACATTTTCACCGGCGGCTCCACGGCCACCACCGACCCGACGCCGACCGCGTCGGCGTCGCCGAGCGCGACCGCGGGCTCCTCGTCCTCGTCGTCCTCGTCGTCCTCGTCTGCGTCGAAGTCCTCGGACAGTGGCACGGCCGGACCGGCCGGCGACACGGTGAAGGACGTGGCCGCCACGGCGACCGCGACGGCCACCGAGACCCCGGCCCCGACCGCGTCCGCCACGCCCTCCGCCAGTGCCTCGCCCAGTGCGAGCCCGGCCCCCACGGACTGCCCGACCGCCACGGACGACGTCAGCGGCGTCGACAACGCGGTGCCGGTGGCGGACGACCCCTGGTACCTCAACGCCAGCTCCCTGCTGCTGAAGGGCGCCGACTACCAGGGCATCGTCGAGGTGAAGACGGCCAACGGCACCAAGAAGAAGGCGCTGAAGTACGTCATCTCCGGCGGCACCGACATCGGCGACCTGCACCAGACGGTCAAGGACCAGCAGACCGGCAAGACTTACCACGTCCAGGCCGGCAAGGGCACGACGTCCACGATCCGCGACGGCGACACGGTGATGTACACCGAGAGCATCTCCGGCAACCTGTTCGGCCTGATCCCGATCACGTTCAGCCCGGACAACCCCCCGCCGCTGAACATCCCGCTGATCTACTTCACCAACGTCAAGGTCGTGCAGGCCGCCCAGTTCGGCGGCACCCTGCACGTGCCCGGGATGCACCTGTACACCACCGACGGCGTCGGCTGACCGCCGCCACGAACCCGTTCGGGAGCCGCACGAGCCGAGGGCGCCCCCTGGTCCCAGGGGGCGCCCTCGGTGTCGTACGGGTCCGCGGTCGTACGGGGCCGGGCGGGCAGTGCGCGCCCGGCGTCAGTCGTTCTCGCCGCCGCCGAGGTGGTGGACGCGGACCATGTTGGTGGTGCCGGGGACGCCGGGGGGCGAGCCGGCGGTGATGATCATGATGTCGCCGTCGTTGTACCGGCCCAGCTTCATGACCTCCTGGTCGACCAGGTCGACCATCTCGTCGGTGCTGTTGACGAACGGCACGATGTGCGACTCCACGCCCCAGCTGAGCGTGAGCTGGTTGCGGGTGCCCTCGTCGGTGGTGAAGGCGAGGATCGGCTGGGTGGCGCGGTAGCGGCACAGCCGGCGGGCGGTGTCACCGGACTTGGTGAAGGCGATCAGGGTCTTGCCGCCCAGGAAGTCCGCGATCTCGCACGCGGCACGCGCGACGGAACCGCCCTGCGTGCGCGGCTTCTTGCCCGGCACCAGCGGCTGCAGGCCCTTGCTGAGCAGCTCCTGCTCGGCCGCCATGACGATCTTCGACATCGTCTTGACGGTCTCGACCGGATACGCGCCCACGCTCGACTCGGCGGACAGCATGACCGCGTCCGCCCCGTCCAGGATCGCGTTGGCCACGTCGGACGCCTCGGCGCGGGTCGGACGGGAGTTGGTGATCATCGACTCCATCATCTGGGTCGCCACGATCACCGGCTTGGCGTTGCGCCGGCACAGCTCGATCAGGCGCTTCTGCACCATGGGGACCTTCTCGAGCGGGTACTCGACGGCCAGGTCGCCGCGGGCGACCATGACACCGTCGAACGCCATCACGACGTCCTCCATGTTCTCCACCGCCTGCGGCTTCTCCACCTTGGCGATGACCGGGACCCGGCGGCCCTCCTCGTCCATGACCTTGTGGACGTCGGCGACGTCCTTGGCGTCCCGCACGAAGGACAGGGCGACCATGTCGCAGCCCATGCGCAGCGCGAACCGGAGGTCCTCGACGTCCTTCTCGCTCAGCGCCGGCACGTTCACCGCCGCGCCGGGCAGGTTGATGCCCTTGTGGTCGGAGACGACGCCGCCCTCGACGACGACCGTCCTCACCCGCGGGCCCTCGACCTCCAGCACCTTCAGCTCGACGTTGCCGTCGTTGATGAGGATCTGGTCGTCGCGCGCGACGTCGCCGGGCAGGCCCTTGTAGGTCGTGCCGCAGACGCTCTTGTCGCCGGGGACGTCCTCGGTCGTGATGACGAACTCGTCACCCCGCTCGAGTTCGACCGGGCCCTCGGCGAAGGTCTCCAGGCGGATCTTCGGACCCTGCAGATCGGCGAGGACGCCGATGGCCCGGCCGGTCTCCTTGGCCGCGGCCCGGACGCGGTCGTACCGTGCCTGGTGCTCGGCGTGGGTGCCGTGGCTGAAGTTGAAGCGGGCCACGTTCATGCCGGCCTCGATCATGGAGACCAGCATCTCGTGGGAGTCGACCGCGGGGCCGAGAGTACAGACGATTTTCGAACGGCGCATGGGGCGATCCTATCGGTTTGTTTCGCCGCGGAATATTCCGTCTGGCGGAAGATACAAATGGGCGGGGCCGCGCTCAGGCGTGTTACCGACGTGTATTCCTCGGCTGTTGTCCGGCGGTTCTGTCGTCTAGCGGTTCTTTCCGACCAGTGCGTAGGTCTGTGTCGCGATCTCCAGTTCCTCGTCCGTCGGCACCACGGCGACGGCCACGCGCGCGTGCGCGGGCGAGATCAGCCGCGGCCCGTCGCCGGGCGCCGCGTTCAGCGCGGCGTCGACCGCCAGGCCCAGCCCCTCCAGGCCCGCCACGGCGGCCTCCCGCACCGATGCCGCGTTCTCGCCCACCCCGGCGGTGAAGGCGACCGCGTCCACCCGTCCGAGCACCGCGTAATAGGCGCCTATGTACTTCTTCAAACGGTGAATGTAGATGTCGAAGGCGAGCTGCGCCTGTTGGTCACCTTCACCGATACGCCGTCGGATCTCCCGCATGTCGTTGTCACCGCACAGCCCGATCAGTCCGCTCCTCTTGTTGAGAAGAGTGTCGATCTCGTCGGTGGACATTCCCCCTACGCGCATCAAATGGAAGATGACGGCCGGGTCCAGGTCCCCGGAACGCGTACCCATCACCAGCCCCTCCAAAGGCGTCAGGCCCATGGAGGTGTCCACGCACTTCCCGGCCCGCACGGCCGACGCGGAGGCGCCGTTGCCCAGGTGCAGCACGATCAGGTTGACGTCCTCGGGCGCCCTGCCCAGCAGCTTCGCCGTCGCCCGGGACACGTAGGCGTGCGAGGTCCCGTGGAAGCCGTAGCGCCGGATGCGGTGGGCGTCGGCCGTGGCCACGTCGATCGCGTACCGGGCGGCCGACTCCGGCATCGTGGTGTGGAACGCGGTGTCGAAGACGGCGACCTGGGGCAGGTCGGGGCGCAGCGCCCGCGCGGTGCGGATGCCGGTGAGGTTGGCCGGGTTGTGCAGCGGGGCCACCGGGATCAGCCGCTCGATCTCGTCGAGCACGGTGTCGTCGATCACGGTCGGCTCGGTGAAGTGCATGCCGCCGTGCACCACCCGGTGCCCGATGGCGGCGAGTTCGGGCGAGTCGAGTCCGAGCGCGTCCCTGGCCAGCTCGTCGGCGACGGCCTTCAGGGCGGCGTCGTGGTCGGCGATGGGCCCGCTGCGCTCCCGCGTCACGCCGGTGGCCGAGGGCGTGTGCCGCAGCCGCGAGGTCTGCTCGCCGATGCGCTCGACGAGCCCCACCGCCAGCCGGCGGCTCTCCCGCATGTCGAGGAGCTGGTACTTCACCGAGGAGGAGCCGGAGTTGAGGACGAGGACGCGCGCGGCAGGGGCCGGACACGGATCGCCGGGCCGGGCGGTGCTGGGCGACGGGTGGGAGGTCACGGGCCGGAAACCTTCTCGGTCGGGGACTGGGCCTGGATCGCCGTGATGGCGACCGTGTTCACGATGTCCTGGACGAGCGCGCCCCGGGACAGGTCGTTGACCGGCTTGCGCAGCCCCTGGAGCACGGGTCCGACCGCGATCGCCCCGGCCGAGCGCTGCACGGCCTTGTAGGTGTTGTTCCCGGTGTTGAGGTCGGGGAAGATCAGGACGCTCGCCTGCCCGGCCACCTCGGACTCCGGCAGCTTCGTCGCCGCGACCGTCGGCTCGACGGCGGCGTCGTACTGGATGGGCCCCTCGATCTTCAGGTCCGGCCGCCGCGAACGCACCAGTTCCGTCGCCTCGCGCACCTTGTCGACGTCGGCGCCGAAGCCGGAGGTGCCGGTGGAGTACGACAGCATCGCGATCCGCGGTTCCACCCCGAACTGCTCGGCGGTGGCCGCCGACTGGACGGCGATGTCGGCGAGCTGCGCCGCGTCCGGGTCGGGGTTCACCGCGCAGTCGCCGTACACCAGCACCTTGTCGGCGAGGCACATGAAGAAGACGGAGCTGACGATCTTGGTGTCCGGCTTGGTCTTGATGATCTCGAACGCGGGCCGGATGGTGGCGGCCGTGGAGTGCACCGAACCGGACACCATGCCGTCGGCGAGCCCCTGCTCGACCATCAGCGTGCCGAAGTAGTTGGGGTCCGAGACGACGTCGTACGCCAGCTCCACCGTGACGCCCTTGTGGGCGCGCAGCCGCGCGTACTTCTCGGCGAAGGCGTCCCGCAGCTCGGAGGTGGCCGGGTCGATCAGCTGCGCCTCGCCCAGGTCGATGCCCAGGTCGGCGGCCTTCTTGCGGATCTGCTCGACCGGGCCGAGCAGGACGAGGTCGCACACCCCGCGGCGCAGCAGCACCTCGGCGGCGTGCAGGACGCGTTCCTCGGTCCCCTCGGGCAGGACGACGCGGCGCCGGTCGGAGCGCGCCTGCTCCAGCAGCTGGTGCTCGAACATCATGGGCGTGACACGGTCGGTGGTGGGCGCGGAGACCCGCCCGAGCAGGGCGGCGGTGTCCACGTAGCGCTCGAAGACGCCGAGCGCCATCTCCGCCTTGCGCGGGGTCGCCGCGTTCAGCTTGCCCTCCAGCGCGAACAGCTGCTCGGCGGTCGGGAAGCTCATGCCGGGCACCGAGAGCACCGGGGTGCCCGGGGCCAGCCGGGAGGCCAGGGTGAGGACGTCCTCGCCGGGGGCCTCGCCCAGGGTCAGCAGCACACCGGCGATCGGCGGGGTGCCGGCGCTGTGCGCGGCGAACGAGCCGACGACCAGGTCGGCGCGGTCACCGGGGGTGACGACCAGGCAGCCGGGCGTCAGGGCGTCGAGGAACTTCGGCAGCATCGCGCCGCCGAAGACGAAGTCGAGGGCGTCCCGGGCGAGCCCGGAGTCGTCGCCCAGCACGATCCTGGCGTCCAGCGCCTGGGCGATCTGCGCGACGGTCGGCGCGGAGAGGGCCGGCTCGTCGGGCAGGACGTAGCAGGGCACCGGCAGCCGCGCCTCCAGCCGCTCGGCGATCACCTCACGGTCCTGGCGGTCGACCCGGTTGACGACCATGGCGAGGACGTCGCAGCCCAGCCCGTGGTACGCCCGGTAGGCGTTGCGCGTCTCGGCGCGCACGGACTCCGCGGTCTGCCTGCGGCCGCCCACCACCGGGATCACGGACGCGCCGAACTCGTTGGCGAGGCGGGCGTTCAGCGACAGTTCGTCCGGCAGCTGGGTGTCGGCGAAGTCGGTGCCGAGGACGAGGACGACGTCGTAGTCGCGCGCGACCCGGTGGAACCGGTCGACCAGCGTCGACACCAGCTCGTCGGTGCCCTGCTCGGCCTGCAGGGCGGACGCCTCCTGGTAGTCCATGCCGTAGACGGTGGCCGGGTCCTGGACCAGCCGGTAGCGGGCACGCAGGAGCTCGAAGAGGCGGTCGGGGCTGTGGTGGACGAGCGGCCGGAACACGCCGACCCGGTCGACCTGCCGGGTCAGGAGCTCCATCACCCCCAGCTCCACGACCTGGCGGCCGTCGCCGCGGTCGATACCGGTCACGTACACGCTGCGCGTCACGCGTGCTCTCCGTTCGTCTCTCGGGGGTTTCGGCGGCCTCGGTGGTGCCGGGGCCTGGCGTCGTCCGGGCAGGAGGCGGGGTGCGCACGCGGTCGCGGAAATCGCCCACCGGGGTGAGCGCAGCCCTCTTGACAGTACCTCCGCCCCTGGCCGGAGCACCGTTCCGCAGCAAGATCGGGACCAATGGCCCACACGGCTTCCGTCCGGGAGGGACCGGACAGAAGCACTATGGCCTTGTGCGGCATGGAACAATCGAACTGGCTCACCGGAACCAGCAATCCGGCTCATCGGCGACCAGAAGCGAGCAGGAGACACAGCACGATGCGCATCGGAGTTCTCACCGCAGGCGGCGACTGCCCTGGCCTGAACGCCGTGATCCGGTCGGTCGTGCACCGAGCGGTGACGGCGTACGGCGACGAGGTCATCGGCTTCGTGGACGGCTACGCGGGCCTGCTGGACGGCCGCTACCGCGGCCTCGACCTCAACGCGGTCAGCGGCATCCTGGCCCGCGGCGGCACCATCCTCGGCTCCTCGCGGCTGGAGCGTGACCGCCTGCGCGAGGCCTGCGAGAACGCCTCCGACATCGTCCGCGAGTTCGGCATCGACGCGCTGATCCCGATCGGCGGCGAGGGCACCCTGACGGCGGCGCGCATGCTGTCGGACGCGGGGCTGCCGGTGGTCGGCGTCCCCAAGACGATCGACAACGACATCTCCTCCACCGACCGCACCTTCGGCTTCGACACCGCCGTCGGGGTCGCCACCGAGGCGATGGACCGCCTGAAGACGACCGCCGAGTCGCACCAGCGCGTGATGGTCGTCGAGGTGATGGGCCGGCACGCCGGATGGATCGCCCTCGAGTCCGGCATGGCGGCCGGCGCGCACGGCATCTGCCTGCCCGAGCGGGCCTTCGACCCGGCCGCCCTGGTCAAGATGGTCGAGGAGCGCTTCTCGCGGGGGAAGAAGTTCGCCGTCATCTGCGTGGCGGAGGGCGCCCACCCCGCCGAGGGCACCATGGACTACGGCAAGGGCGAGATCGACAAGTACGGCCACGAGCGCTTCCAGGGCATAGGCACCGCCCTCGCCTACGAGTTGGAGCGCCGCCTCGGCAAGGAGGCCAAGCCGGTCATCCTCGGCCACGTCCAGCGCGGCGGCGTGCCGACCGCCTACGACCGCGTCCTCGCCACCCGCTTCGGCTGGCACGCCGTCGAGGCCGCGCACCGCGGCGAGTTCGGCCGGATGACCGCGCTGCGCGGCAACGACATCGTGATGGTGCCGCTGGCGGACGCGGTCACCGAGCTGAAGACCGTGCCGAAGGACCGGATGGACGAGGCGGAGTCGGTCTTCTAGACCGCTCCGGACGGTCCTGGACGGGCCCGTCCCTGCCGGGTCCGTCCCTGCCGGGTCCGTCCCTGCCGGGTCCGTCCCTGCCGGGTCCGTCCCTGCCGGGTCCGTCCCTGCCGGGTCCGTCCCTGCCGGGTCCGTCCCTGCCGGGTCCGTCCCTGCCGGGTCCGTCCCTGCCGGGTCCGTCCCTGCCGGGTCCGTCCCCGCAGGGTCCGCCCCTGCCGGGTCCGCTGCTGCCGGGTCTGCCCCCGCGGGGTGCGCTCCCGCGGGGTGCGCTCCCGCGGGGTCTGCCCCCGTAGGGTCTGCCCCCGTAGGGTCTGCTCCCGCGGGGTCCGGCTCAGACGGTGTTGTCCTGGACCGCGGCCCAGAAGCGGTCGACGATCCGGTGCAGGAACTCCCGGCCCGCGTCGCCGCCGCCCCGGCTCGGGGCGGCGGTCGTCTGCCGCTGGTAGTCCTGGTGCAGTTCCTGCAGGGCGTCCGCGAGCAGGCGCCGGTCCAGGGGCACCGTCCTGCCCACCGGCCGGACGTACGCCTGCCAGCGTGAGGTCACGGCGCTGCGCAGCAGTTGGGCGAGTTTCCCGTCGCGTCCCGTGACCGAGATGAAGTCCGGCAGCGAGAGGGCGAGCAGGTCGGCGAGGGCGGCCGACTGACGGTCGCTGCCGCGCCAGCAGTCGTGCTGCTCCATGTGCAGATAGGCGAGGAGTTCGAGCCCGACGGCGTGGGCGACGTCCTCCGGGGCGAGTCCGCGGGCGATGCGGTGCTCGCGCAACGTGCGGGGTCTGCCGCGGAGTTCGTCCGGCGAACACCACAGGACTCCGGCCAGAGCGGTGAGTTCGGGGCCGGTCGGGGCGGTCAGTTCGTGCTCCCAGGCGATGACGAGGTCCGGGGTGACGTAGGGCAGTCCGTAGGAGGCGCGCAGCCCGAAGGCGACGTGCTCGGGCCCCATGTTCAGGGCGGCGCGCAGACGGCGCGCGGCGGGGGCGTCGAAGGGCGGATTGGGGGTGGCGGGCCGGTTCGGCCGAGCGGGGGGTGGTTGGCGCACGGCCCTCAACGTAGGGCTCCGGACCCGCGATGACTACGTTCTGTTCGGCCAGGATCACAGATCGTAGGAACCTACGGTTCCGGCCGCGGGGGCGGCCGGACGGGGAACGGGTGTTTGACCCGGCGGGGCGGCGGGGCGGCGATCGGGCGCGGCAGGCGCGTCGGCCACGCGGCGAAGAGCGAGGTGAGCGGGCACATGCCGTGCACCGCCGGCGGCGAACCCCCCACCCCCACTCACCACCGCCATGACCGGCCCCGCCCCTACGGCCCGGTAACCACCGGCGCGATCCACACCCCCACACCCGCCCGGCCTGCGGCCTCAGTGTCCCGCGGCCCCCGTCACCCGCCACCCGTCGCCCGTGCTTCGGCTACGGGGCTTTCACCCAGCGGTAGCGCAGTTCTGGCCGGCCCACCGTTCCGTACTGCGGGTTCCGTGCCGCCCTCCCGGTGTCCACGAGGTGTTCCAGGTAGCGGCGGGCGGTGATCCGGGAGATGCCCACCGTCTCCGCCACCTGGGCGGCCGTCAGCCCCTCGGTGCGGTCGCGCAGTGCCACGGTCACGCGTTCCAGCGTCGGGGCGCTCAGGCCCTTCGGCAGGGCCGCCGGCGAGGGCGCCCGCAGCGTGGCCAGCGCCCGGTCCACCTCGTCCTGCCCGCTCGCCTCGCCCACCGCCGCGTGGAACTCGGCGTACCGCACCAGCCGGTCCCGCAGGGTCGCGAAGGTGAACGGCTTCAGCACGTACTGCACCACGCCCAGCGACACCCCTTCCCGCACCACCGCCAGATCCCGCGCCGATGTCACCGCTATGACGTCCGCGTGGTGTCCGGCCGCCCGCAGCGAGCGGGCCAGCTGCAGGCCGTGCACGTCGGGCAGGTGCAGGTCCAGCAGGAGCAGGTCGACGGGCGTGCGGTCGAGGACGCGGCGCGCCTCGCCCCCCGTGCGCGCCGTGCCGACGGCCACGAAGCCGGCCACCCGGCCGACGTACATGACGTGCGCGTCGGCGGCCACCGGGTCGTCCTCCACCACCAGGACGCGGATGGGCCGGTCGCTCGTCATGCGCCGCTCCCGGCGGCCACGGCGCCCTGCTCGCTCAGCGGCAGCCGCACCTCGAACTCCGCCCCGCCCCCGTCCGCATCCGCCACGGTCAGGGTCCCCGCGTGCCGGTGCACGGCCTGCCGGACGAGCGCCAGCCCCAGGCCGCGCCCGCCGGGTCCGGCCGGCTTGGTGGAGAACCCGCGCCGGAACACCAGCTCCGCGTGGTCCGGGTCCACCCCGCGGCCCGTGTCGGACACCCGCAGGACCAGTTCGTCCCCGTCCGTGTACGCCGTCACCGTCACCCGGGCCCGCGGGCTGCCCTGCGCCGCGTCCACGGCGTTGTCGACCAGGTTGCCCAGGATGGTCACCAGGTCCCGGCCCGGCAGGCTCTCCGGCAGCAGCCCGTCGTCCAGGCGGCTGTCCGGCGACACCACCAGCTCCACGCCCCGCTCGTTGGCCTGTGCCGTCTTGCCCAGGAGCAGGGCCGCGAGCACCGGCTCGCCGACCGCCGCGACCACCTGGTCGGTGAGCGCCTGGGCGAGTTCCAGCTCCGCCGTCGCGAACTCGACCGCCTCGTCCGCCCGGCCGAGTTCGATCAGCGACACCACCGTGTGCAGCCGGTTCGCCGCCTCGTGCGCCTGCGAGCGCAGCGCCTGCGTGAAGCCCCGTTCGGAATCCAACTCGCCCATCAGGGACTGGAGTTCGGTAACGTCCCGGAGGGTGACCACGGCGCCCCGGCGCTCTCCGCCCGACACCGGCGAGGTGTTGACCACCAGGACCCGCGTGGACGTCAGGTGCACCTCGTCCACCCGGGGTTCGGAGGCCAGCAGCGCCCCGGTCAGCGGGGCCGGCAGCCCGAGTTCGGCCACCGACCTGCCCACCACGTCGGGCCCCACCCCCAGCAACTCCCGTCCGCCGTCGTTGATCAGCGCCACCCGGTACTGCCCGTCCAGCATCAGCAGTCCCTCCCGCACGGCGTGCAGGGCGGCCTGGTGGTAGTCGTGCATGCGGCTCAGCTCGGTCGCGTTCATGCCGTGAGTGTGACGGCGCAGCCGGGCGTTGACGACGTACGTTCCGACCGCGCCGAGGGCGAGGGCGCCCGCCGCGACGCCGAGCAGCGCCGACACCTGGCCCTGCGCCCGCTTGCTGATCGCGTCCACCTTGATGCCCGCGCTGACCAGGCCGACGATACGGCGGTCGTCGCCGACGACCGGGGTGACGGCCCGCACCGACGGGCCGAGCGTGCCGGTGTAGGTCTCGGTGAAGGACTCGCCCTTCAGCGCCCGGTCGATGGTGCCGCGGAAGTGCTTGCCGATCTGGTCCGCGCGGGGGTGCGTCCAGCGGATCCCCCGCGGGTCCATGATCGTGACGAAGTCGACGTCCGAGTCGCGCATCACCCGCAGCGCGTACGGCTGGAGCCGGGCGCTGGGATCGGAGGTGCGGATCGCCGCCCTGACCGAAGGGGAGTCCGCCACCGCGCGGGTCACCGCCATGGCCTGCCGGCCGGCCGCCTCCTCGGCCTGCCGCTGATCGCTGATGTAGGTGAACAGCGCGTACCCGGCGACGACGACCGCTATCAGCACGGCCTGCATGGCGAAGAGCTGCCCCGCCAGGCTGCGGGGTCTCGGGACGGGAAGGCGCATGCCGCCAGTGTGCCCCGCACGCCGGGCGTGAACTAAATGAACGCAAGGGTGACCGGCCCCACAGGCCGGGAGATAGTCACGGCAATCCCCCACAACCCCCGGACGTGAGCCGCACGCCGGTGTG
This sequence comes from Streptomyces sp. H51, assembly GCF_035656535.1. Taxonomy (NCBI): domain Bacteria; kingdom Bacillati; phylum Actinomycetota; class Actinomycetes; order Kitasatosporales; family Streptomycetaceae; genus Streptomyces; species Streptomyces sp. H51. The sequence goes on along the minus strand of NZ_JAYMHD010000033.1, from coordinate 14,110 downwards.
ACCGACGAAGACGTCAAGGAGGGCAGCCGTGGCCGCCAGCACCCCCGATACGGCACCTGCCGCACCCGCCGAGAAGCGGGACCGCACCCATTACCTGTACATCGCGGTGATCGTCGCGGTGGCGCTCGGGATCGCCGTGGGACTCATCTGGCCCGACGCGGGCGTCGAGCTGAAGCCGCTCGGCACCGGCTTCGTGAACCTGATCAAGATGATGATCTCGCCGATCATCTTCTGCACGATCGTGCTCGGCATCGGTTCGGTCCGCAAGGCCGCCAAGGTCGGCGCCGTCGGCGGCATGGCGCTCGGCTACTTCCTGGTGATGTCGCTGGTCGCGCTGAGCATCGGCCTGCTGGTCGGCAACGTCCTGCACCCCGGCGACGGGCTGCACCTGACCGACGCGGTCAAGGCGACCGGGCACGACCAGGTCTCCGCGGACGCGCTGCCGCCGGTCGACTTCGTGCTGTCGATCATCCCGGTGACCTTCGTGTCCGCGTTCACCGAGGGCCAGGTGCTGCAGACGCTGCTCGTGGCGCTGCTCGCCGGGTTCGCGCTGCAGGCCATGGGCCCGGCCGGGCAGCCGGTGCTGCGCGGTGTGGAGCACGTCCAGCGGCTGGTCTTCCGCATCCTCGCCATGGTGATGTGGGCCGCCCCGGTCGGCGCGTTCGGAGCCATCGCCGCGGTCGTCGGCTCCTCCGGCGTCGAGGCCCTCAAGAGCCTCGCGGTGCTGATGCTCGGCTTCTACGTCACCTGCGTGCTGTTCGTCTTCCTCGTCCTCGGCGTGCTGCTGCGGGTGGTCGCCGGGCTGAACATCCTCACCCTGTTCAAGTACCTGGCGCGGGAGTTCCTGCTCATCCTGTCCACCTCCTCCTCCGAGTCCGCGCTGCCGCGGCTCATCGCGAAGATGGAGCACCTGGGCGTCAGCAAGGCCGTGGTCGGCATCACCGTCCCGACCGGCTACTCCTTCAACCTCGACGGCACGATGATCTACATGACCATGGCGTCGCTCTACATCGCCGACGCCCTGGGCACCCCGATGTCCCTCGGCGAGCAGATCCCGCTGCTGCTGTTCCTGCTGCTGGCGTCCAAGGGCGCGGCCGGCGTCAGCGGCGCCGGTCTGGCGACCCTGGCCGGCGGCCTGCAGTCGCACAAGCCCGCGCTGGTGGACGGCGTCGGCCTGATCGTCGGCATCGACCGGTTCATGAGCGAGGCCCGCGCCCTGACGAACTTTGCGGGCAACTCCGTCGCCACCGTCCTCATCGGCACCTGGACGAAGGAGATCGACAGGGACCGCGTCCGGAGGGTCCTCGCCGGCGAACTGCCCTTCGACGAGACGACGCTCCTCGACGAGGACCAGGCCGAGCGCCCCGAGGTGCCCGAGCAGGGCAGCGAGAAGGAACTCGCCCGGGCGTAGGCTCTGGCGTCCAGGGTCGTCCAGGGTCCGTCCAAGTTCGTCCGGGGTCGTCCAGGTCTTCCGCGCTCCGGGCGGCTGGGTGCTCCCCCGTCGCTCGGCCGCCCGGTCCCTTGCCCGATTGCCTCAATCGCTCAGTTTCGCCACCAGTCCGGTGGCCTCCCCGGCGGGTACGCCCGCCGCGGTCAGCACGGTGACCGCGGCGGAGCGGCCCGCCTTCGGCGATTCCAGCAGGTCCTCGTTCACCGCCTCCATCAGCGCGAACAGGATCTGCTCGTGCACGAAGGCGAGCGCCGGCGCGGGCAGCGGGGAGCTGAACACCCCTTCGTCCAAGCCGTGCTGGAGCAGTTCCACGGCGCTCTCCCGGACCGGCGCGAGGCGCTCGCGGATGCTCCGCACGGTGACCGTGCGCTGGGCGAGGGCCACCAGCAGCCGGTAGCGGTCGGCGATCTCCCAGATCGCGAGGACCGAACGCGCCACCGCCTCGGCGGGGTCGCGCACCCCCGCGCGGGCGGCCTCCTGCGCGGCGGCCACCGCCTCCACGGCCCCGTCGATGATGGTGTCGACCAGCGCCTCACGACTCGGGAAGTGCCCGTACACCGTCCGTCGTACGACGCCCGCGGCGCGCGCGATCTGGTCCATGGACGCGTCGGGGTCGCGCAGCAGCTCGGCGAGGGCGACGTCGAGGATGCGGCGGCGGTTCGCGTCGGCGCGGCTGGTGTTACCCGTGGTCATGACCGCCATTGTGCCTGGCGCGCCCGTTTCCCTTGCGTGGGCTTCGCCGTGGGCCCCGGCACGGACTTCGCCGGCATGGGCTTCACCTCCCTCGTTTGCACAGCGATGTGCAAGCGACATACATTGCACATCGTTGTGCAAGTGCACACGGCTGTGCAAGCCGTGTCGAAGTCCTGTCGTCCGAGGAAGGCGCTCCCGCCCATGCGACTCGTCATGAACGAACCGGTCGAAAGGATGGACCGCCCCTACGCCCGGCGCCGGTGGGCGCTCCTGGTGCTCTGCCTGAGCCTGCTGATCATCGTGATGGCCAACACCGCCCTCACCGTCGCGGCGCCCGACATGACCCGGGACCTGGGTCTGTCCAGCGCCGACCTGCAATGGGTGATCGACGGCTACACCGTGCCGTACGCCGCGCTGATGCTGCTGCTCGGCGCGATCGGCGACAAGTACAGCCGCCGCGGTGCGCTCGCCGCCGGGCTCACGGTGTTCGGGGCCGGTGCGGTCTTCGGCTACCTCGCCGACAGCGCCGCGACGGTCATCGCGGCGCGCGCCGTGATGGGGGCCGGCGCCGCGCTGATCATGCCCGCCACGCTCTCCCTGCTCGCCGCGACCTTCCCGCGTGCCGAGCGGGCCAGGGCGATCACCGCGTGGACCGCCACCGCCGGCCTGGCGATCGCGGCCGGCCCGGTCGTCGCCGGTGCGCTGCTGGAGCGCCACGGCTGGTCCTCGACGTTCCTGATCAACGTCCCGGTGGCCGCCGTCGCCCTGCTCGCGTGCTTCGTCCTCGTGCCGCCGTCCAGGGCCGCCCACCACGAGCGCATCGACCACGTCGGCGGCCTGCTGTCCGTGCTGTGGATCGGCTCGCTGATCTACATGATCATCGAGGGCCCGCACTTCGGCTGGGGCGTGAAGGCGGTCACGGCCGCGGTCGTCGCGGGCGTCGGCCTGGTGGCCTTCGTGCTGTGGGAGCTGCGCCACCCGCGCCCGCTGATCGACGTACGCCGCTTCGCGCACCGCGCCTTCGCCGGCGCCAACCTCGCCGTGGCCCTGTTCTTCCTGGCCGTCTTCGGCGCCTTCTACTGCCTCACCCAGTACCTGCAGTTCGTCCTCGGCTACGACGCCCTGGAGACCGGCCTGCGCATGCTGCCCCTGGCCGGTGCCGTGTTCGTCGGCGCGGGCCTGACCGGCCTGCTCACCCCGCGGGTCGGCATGAAGTGGACGGTCACCGCGGGCATGGTCGGCGGGACGGCCGCCCTCGCGCTGCTCACCCGGGTCGACGCCGGCTCGTCGTACGGCGATCTCGTCGTCCCCCTCGTCGTCCTGGGCCTGGCCATCGGGCTCGCGCTCTCGCCCTGCACGGACACGATCATGGGGGTGTTCCCGGAGTCCGACCTGGGCGTCGGCGGCGCGGTGAACGACACCTCGCTGGAACTCGGCGGCTCGCTCGGCATCGCGATCCTCGGTTCGCTGCTGGGGACGTCCTACTCGGACCGCCTCGCCGACGCCGCCGCCGGCAGTCCGCTGCCCGCCGCCGGTCTGGCCACCGCGCAGGACTCGGTCGGCGCCGGGTACGCGGTCGCGCACGGCCTCGGCGAGAAGGCGCAGCAGGCCGCCGCACAGGCCCGGCAGGCGACCGACCCGCAGCAGGCCGCCGGGCTGAAGGTCCAGGCCGGGCAGCTCGCCGAGGGCGCCCGGCAACTGGCGGACGCGGTCGGCTCGGCCTTCGCCGACGCGGTCGCCCGCACCAGCCTGACCGGTGCGGTGATCCTCGGCGTCGGCACGGTGCTGGTGGCGGTGCTGCTGCCGCGCGGACGCAAGGCCGCGGGGGCGGCCGAGGCCGAGGGGACCGCCGTTGCCGAGGGGACTGCCGGATCCGAGGGGACGGCCGGATCCGAGGGGGAAGGGAAGAGGAGTGAGAAGGTGCGGCAGTCCAGCGGGAGCCGCTGATCCTCACCGGTCTCTTACCGTCGTCCACTAGCGTGCCGCGCCGGCGGTGTACCGGCGCGGCACGTATCTGTGGAGGCACGCGGGATGGCGATCGACTGGGACCGGCGGACGTGCGCCCGCAAGGGGCACGTCACCTACGCGCCGGACGACCCCCGCCTGCGGGTGCGGCTGCACGCCGGGACCGCGCTCGGCGAGGTGTGGCGCTGTCTGCGCTGCGGCGACTTCGTGCTCGGCGAGCCGCACGGCTCGGGGCCCGCGGCCGACGCCCCGCTGGTGCCGCGCGGCAAGGTGCTGCGGGACCTGTTCGTGCTGCGCTTCCTGGCGATCGAACGGGCGGTGCGCGGCGTGTTCATCGTGCTGGTCGCGGTGGCCGTGTGGAGGTTCAGCAACAGCCAGAACGCGGTGCGCCGGCTCTTCGACGAGTACCTCGACGTCTTCCGGCCGGTCTTCCGGCACTTCCACTACGACCTGGACCACTCGCCCGTCGTCGGCACCATCCAGAAGGCCTTCGGCTACCGGCACGACACCCTCCTGCTGCTGGCCGGGCTGCTGCTGGCGTACGCGGTGGTCGAACTCGTCGAGGCGGTCGGCCTCTGGTACGCCAAACGCTGGGCGGAGTACCTGACGGTGGTCGCCACCTCCGCCTTCCTGCCGCTGGAGATCTACGAACTCACCGGGCACGTCAGCTGGCTGAAGATCACCACCCTGGTCCTCAACATCCTCGCCGTCCTCTACATCGCCCTCACCAAGCGCCTGTTCGGCCTGCGCGGCGGCCGCGCCGCCTTCGACCGGGAACGACGGAGCGCCTCACTGCTGGAGGTGGAGGAGTCCGCGGGGGTGCTGGTCTAGCGGGTGCTGGTCCGGCGCCGTACGGTGTCCGGCCGCGGCCTGATCGGGTTTGCACGTTCCGCGCCCGCCGTCAACAACCCTTCCGTACTTTTCCGGGACCTTTCCGGCATCTTGGTGTCGGCCGGTTCCCTGGCTATGTTGGTCGGCGAAGCTTGCCAGTCGACTGGGTGGTGATCCCCATGGTCACGGTCCTGGACAGGGATGAGCTCTGGCGCTACGTCGACCAGGAGCGGGCGGGTCTGGCCGATCTGCTGGAGGGACTGAGCCCCGAGGAGTGGGAGGCGCCCACCCTGTGCGGCGACTGGCGGGTGCGGGACGTCGCCGCGCACCTGACCGTCGGACCGCGCAGCCACGGGCGGGACGTCCTGCGCGAGCTGCTGCGCGCCCACGGGGACCCGCACCGCATGATCCACGACGTGTCGGTCCGCGAGGGCCGGCGGCCCGTCGGTGAGATCGTCGCCGCCCTGCGCTCCGCCGTCGGCTCCCGCCGCGCGGCGCCGGGCACCACCCCGCACGAGACGCTGCTCGACCTGCTGGTCCACGGCCAGGACATCGCCCTTGCCCTCGGCCGGGAGCGGGAGATGCCGCCGGCGGCGGCCCGCGACGCGGCCGAACGCGTGTGGACCATGCGCTTCCCGCCCCGTCCGTGGCCGCGGCCGCAGGCCCGGCTCGTCGCCACCGACATCGACTGGACGCGCGGCGAGGGCGAGGAGGTCCGCGCACCGGTCGCGGCACTGCTCCTGCTGCTCACCGGACGCCCCGAGGCGGCCCGGGCGTGGTTCCGGCGGGCCGAGGAGCCGCTGTGGTCGAGGGCGCAGTGCTGGCTGGGATGCGAGCCGCCGACGCTCCGTCCGACCGCGACGCACAGGACGGTCCACCCGGCCGCCGCTCAAGCGACGGTCCACCCGGCCGCCGCGCAAACGACGGGCCGCCCAGCCGCCGCGCACGGGACGGTCCACCCGGCCGCCGCGCACAAGCGGTGACGCGGGCGGACGGCGAGGCGGGCGGACGGCGAGGTCGGCCGGGCGGCCGGTGTTGCCTTGACGTCGGCGTCAAGCCGTACCGTCGTACGCATGCGAATCGGCGAGCTGGCCGCACGGGCCGGGACCACTACGCGGACGCTGCGGTACTACGAGTCGCGCGGGCTGCTGCCCGCGCGGCGCGGCGACAACGGGTACCGGACGTACGACGAGAGCGATCTGAGGCTGCTCAGGCAGATCAGGACCCTCCAGGACTTCGGGTTCGAGCTGGAGGAGACGCGGCCCTTCGTGGAGTGCCTGCGGGCGGGCCACCCGGAGGGTGACACCTGTCCCGCCTCGATCGAGGTCTACCGGCGCAAGCTGGACGAACTCGACGCCTTGATCGGGGAGCTGCAGGCCGTGCGGGCGAAGATCGGCGTGCGGCTGGCCATGGCCGAAGGCGAACCACCACCGTTGTGCGAACTGGGAGGGACGGAACTGTGATCAGGGCGGCCGGAGTGACCGAGGTGACCGACGCGGACTTCGGGGCGGAGGTGATCGGGGCGGAGCTGCCGGTGCTGGTGGAGTTCACCGCCGACTGGTGCCCGCCGTGCCGGCAGATGGGGCCGGTGCTCACCGCCCTCGCGGCCGAGGAGGGCGAGCGGCTGAAGGTGGTCCAGCTGGACGTGGACACCAATCCGGAGACGACGAACGCGTACAAGGTGCTGTCGATGCCGACCTTCATGGTCTTCCGGGACGGCGAGCCGGTGAAGGCGATGGTGGGCGCCCGGCCCAAGCGGCGGCTGCTGGAGGAACTGTCCGACGTGCTGTGACCGATGTGCTGTGACCGTCCGGCCGGCCCGGACGACGCCACGAAAAATCCCCCGAGCAATTGCGCTCGGGGGATTTTCTTGCGTATATTCATTGATTCGCGACTTCATCATGCGAATCGCGGATAAGTTCAGTGGGCACAGTATATCCGGGCGGGAGCGGAATTGTCAAACACCGACTTTCATGACGGTGAATTGAGGCGTGAACAGGAATTCATCGACGGCATGTACGCGCGCGTCGACGCCCTGCGCGGCGACACCGAGACCGCCGTCACCGACGCGCTCGCCCAGGGCAGCACGCCCATGCAGGCCCGGCTGGAGCGGGACATCCTGGTCGCCGAGCGCTCCGGGCTGCTCGCCGCGCTGAACGCGGTCGACGGCTCGCTCTGCTTCGGCCGCATCGACCTCGCCTCGGGCACCAGCCACCACATCGGCCGCGTCGGCCTGCGCGCGGACGACACCGACCGCACCCCGATCCTCATCGACTGGCGGGCCGCTGTCGCCCGCCCCTTCTACCTGGCCACCGGCCACACCCCGATGGGCCTGCGCAGGCGCCGGCACATCACCACCAGCGGCCGCACGGTGACCGCCCTGCACGACGAGATCCTCGACCTCGGCGACGAGACGCGCACCGGCCACGAGGACCCGTCCGGCGACGCCGTGCTGCTGGCCGCGCTCAACTCCGCGCGCACCGGCCGGATGGGCGACATCGTGCAGACCATCCAGGCCGAGCAGGACCGGATCATCCGCGCCCCGCACCGCGGGGTGCTGGTCGTCGAGGGCGGCCCCGGCACCGGCAAGACGGCGGTCGCGCTGCACCGCGCGGCCTACCTCCTGTACGAGCACCGGGAACTGCTGGCCAAGCGCGCCGTGCTCATCGTCGGCCCGAACCCGGCCTTCCTCGGTTACATCGGCGAGGTGCTGCCCTCCCTCGGCGAGACCGGCGTGCTGCTGTCGACGGTGGGCGAACTGTTCCCCGGCGTCAAGGCGACGGCGGCCGACACCCGCGAGGCGGCCGCGGTCAAGGGCCGCGCCGCCATGGCGGACGTGCTCGCCGAGGTCGTCCGCGACCGGCAGGCGCTGCCCGAACCGGTGATCGCGATCGAGCACGACCGCGAGATCCTGATGCTCGACGACGACCTGGTGCGCGTGGCGCGGGAGCGCACCCGCGCCGCCGGGCTGCCGCACAACGCCGCCCGCGAGACCTTCGAGGGGCACATCCTCAACACGCTCACCGACATGGTCGCCGAGCGCATCGGCACCGACCCCTACGACGGCACGAACCTCCTCGACCCGAGCGACATCACCCAGATCCGGGACGAACTCGCCGAGAACCCGGAGGTGTGGGCCGCCATCGACCAGCTCTGGCCGCGGCTGACGCCCGAGCGGCTGGTCGCGGACTTCCTCGCCGACCCCGTCGGCCACCTCCCCGACGAGGACGCGGCCGCCGTCCGGCGCCCGGTGACCCGGGCGTGGACCGTGGCGGACGTTCCGCTGCTGGACGAGGCGGCCGAGCTCCTCGGCGAGGACGACCGCACGGCCCGGGCGCGCGCGGACCGCGAACGCCGGACCCAGATCGCCTACGCGCAGGGCGTCCTCGACGTCTCCTACGCCTCCCGCACCTACGAGTTCGACGACAAGGAGGACGAGGACAGCGAGGTGCTGTCCGCGCACGACATCATCGACGCCGAACGGTTCGCCGAACGGCACGAGCAGGACGACCACCGCAGCGCCGCCGAGCGCGCGGCGGCCGACCGCACCTGGGCGTTCGGGCACATCATCGTCGACGAGGCGCAGGAGCTGTCGCCCATGGCGTGGCGGATGCTGATGCGGCGCTGCCCCACCCGCTCGATGACCCTGGTGGGCGACCCGGCGCAGACCGCGGAGGCGGCCGGTGTCGGCTCCTGGGCGAAGATCCTCGAACCCTATGTCGAGGACCGCTGGGTCCACACCCGTCTGGGCGTCAACTACCGCACCCCCGCCGAGATCATGGAGCTGGCGGCGGCCGTCGTACGGGCCGAGGACCCGGACTTCGCGCCACCGAGTTCCGTGCGGTCCACGGGCGTACGGCCCTGGATCCGCGCCACCACCGACCTGCCCGGCGCGGTGGCGGAGGCGGTCCGGGAACTCACCCCGGCGGAGGGGCGGCTGGCGGTGATCGCCCCGCGCGAGCTGCACCGCAAGCTGGCCGCACGGCTGGACGGGGTGACCGCGGGAGCGCAGCCCGACCTGACACGGGCCGTCGTCCTGCTGGACCCGCGGCAGGCCAAGGGGCTGGAGTTCGACACGGTGCTGGTGGTCGAGCCCGGACGGTACGGCACGAGCGACCTGTACGTGGCGCTGACCCGGGCCACCCAGCGGCTGGGCGTGCTGCACACCGGAAAGCCGCCGAAGGCGCTGGCCACCGGCTGAACACCGGCCGGCACCGTCGGCGGGCCCACCGGGTCCGCCGGGTCCGCCGGGTCCGCCGGGTCCGCCGACGGTGCCGCGGGCCGCGCCGCCGTCGGCCGCGGCCCGGGCCGTCGCCGTCCGGCCCTCCTGCCGGACGGCGATCCGACAGGAGGGCCGGACGCGACGCCGGACGACAACGGTCGCCGGACGTCCGGCCCGGGCCGGCCGGGCTACGCCGGGCGCAGCCAGACCGTCGCCAGCGGCGGCAGCGTCAGCCGGACACTGGCCGGGCGGCCGTGCGCTCCGCGGGGCTCCGGCTTGACCACGTCCGGGTTGGTGACGTCGCTGCCGCCGTACTTCGCCGCGTCGGTGTTGAGGACCTCGTGCCAGGCGGGGACGTCGTCGGGTACGCCGAGGCGGTACCCGGTCCGTACGACGGGGGCGAAGTTGGAGACCGCGAGCAGCGGACTGCCGTCGGCGTCCAGCCTCAGGAACGCGAAGACGTTGTCCTCGGCCGCGTCCCCGACGATCCACTGGAAGCCCTCGGGCTCGGTGTCGCACTGCCACAGGGCGGGCGTGTGCCGGTAGACGGCGTTCAGGTCGCGGACCAGGTCGCGCACGCCCCGGTGGTCGGCCTCGGCGCCGTAGCCCGGGTCGAGCAGCCACCAGTCGGGGCCGTGCGTCTCGGACCACTCGGCGCCCTGCGCGAACTCCTGTCCCATGAAGAGCAGTTGCTTGCCCGGATGGGACCACATGAATCCCAGGTAGGCGCGCAGGTTGGCGCGCTGCTGCCACCAGTCGCCGGGCATCTTCGACACCAGCGAGCCCTTGCCGTGGACCACCTCGTCGTGGGAGATGGGCAGGACGTAGTTCTCGCTGTAGGCGTACACCATCGAGAAGGTCATCTCGTCGTGGTGGTACTTGCGGTGGACCGGGTCGTGGCTCATGTAGTCCAGCGAGTCGTGCATCCAGCCCATGTTCCACTTCAGCCCGAAACCGAGCCCGCCGAAGCCGCCCGGCCCCTTGTGGTGGGTGGCCCGCGTGACCCCGTCCCACGCCGTCGACTCCTCCGCGACGGTCACCACGCCCGGCACCCGCCGGTACACGGTGGCGTTCATCTCCTGGAGGAACGCCACCGCGTCCAGGTTCTCCCGCCCGCCGTACACGTTCGGCGTCCACTGGCCCGGCTCGCGCGAGTAGTCGAGGTAGAGCATGGAGGCGACGGCGTCCACGCGCAGGCCGTCGATGTGGAACTCCTCGCACCAGTACACGGCGTTGGCGACCAGGAAGTTGCGCACCTCGTTGCGCCCGTAGTCGAACTCCAGGGTGCCCCAGTCGGGGTGCGCGGCGCGCAGCGGGTCCTGGTGCTCGTACAGCGGGCGGCCGTCGAACTCCGCCAGCGCCCAGGCGTCACGCGGGAAGTGCGCCGGGACCCAGTCCATCAGGACGCCGACCCCGGCCTGGTGCAGCGCGTCCACCAGGTACTTGAAGTCGTCGGGGGTGCCCAGGCGGGCGGTGGGCGCGTAGAAGCCGGTGACCTGGTAGCCCCAGGATCCGCCGAAGGGGTGCTCGGCGACCGGCATCAGCTCGACGTGGGTGAAGCCGAGGTCCTTGACGTACCGGGGCAGTTGCTCGGCGAGTTGACGGTACGTCAGGCCGGGCCGCCAGGACGGCAGGTGGACCTCGTACACGGCGAACGGGGCCTTGTGCGCGGGGAGTGCGGCGCGGCGCTCCAGCCACTCGGCGTCCTGCCACACGTGGTGCGAGGCGGTGACGATCGAGGAGGTGGCGGGCGGGACCTCCGTGCGGCGGGCCAGCGGGTCGGCGCGCAGTGTCTTCGCACCGTCGGGCCGGGTGATCTCGAACTTGTACAGCTCGCCCTCGCCGACGCCGGGCACGAACAGCTCCCAGACGCCGGACGAGCCCAGCGCGCGCATCGCGTGGCCCGTGCCGTCCCAGAAGTTGAAGGTGCCGGCCACCCGCACACCGCGCGCGTTCGGCGCCCAGACCGCGAAGCGGGTGCCGGTCACGCCCTGGTGGGTCATGGGATGCGCGCCGAGGGCCTGCCACAGCTCCTCGTGGCGTCCCTCGCCGATCAGGTGCAGGTCGAGATCGCCGAGCGTGGGCAGGAAGCCGTAGGCGTCCGGGGTGTCCTGCACCGTGCCCTCGTACGCCACCAGGAGCCGGTAGACCGGGACCTCGGACAACGGCATCAGCCCGGAGAAGAAGCCGTCGCCGTCGTCGTGCAACTCCGCCCGCAGGTCCCCGGCGACCACGGTGACCGACAGGGCGTACGGGCGGAAGGCGCGGAAGGCCACCCCGCCCGGCACCGGGTGGGCGCCGAGCACGGAGTGCGGGGAGTGGTGCGAGCCGTCGAGCAGCCGCTCGCGGTCCGGGGCCCCGACGGCGGGGGAGACGGCGACCTCGACGGGGGTCTCGACCGAGGGCTCGGCGGGGGTCTCCCGCGCGGCGGCCGGGGCCGGCGCCGTCACGGAGGCCGGCCGGGCCGCCGGTTCGGCGGCCTTCCGGGGCGCGCTCTTCCTCGGCGCGGTCTTCTTCGCGGTGGCGGCGGTCTTCCGGGCGGCGGCCTTCTCGGCCGCGCCCGCCGCGCCCGCCGCGACGGCCCCGGTCTCCCCGGCCGACGGCCCGGCCACGGCCTTCTTCGCGACGGCCTTCTTCGCCACGGCCTTCTTGACGGCGGTCTTCTCCGCAGCGGTCTTCCCGGCCGCCGTCCTCTTCACCGCGGTCTTCTCGGCAGTGGTCTTCTCGGCAGTGGTCTTCTTGGCGGGAGCGGTCGCCGCGGTGGCGGTCTGCGCGGCGGCCTTCTTGGTCACCGCCTTCTTCGCGACGGCCTTCTTGGCGACGGCCTTCTTGGCCGCCGTCTTCTTCGCCGCCGTCTTCGCTCCCGCCGATCCGGCGGGAGCGACCGCCTTCTCCGCGGCCTTCTTCACGCTCCTCGCCGCCTTCTCGGCGGTCCTGCGTACGGTGCTCTTCTCGGCCGGGCTCTTCCCGGCCGGGGTCTTCTCGGCTGTCCTCTTCGCGGTGCTCGTCTCCGCGGCGGCCGTCTGCTCGGCCGTCTGCTTCGGATCCGGTCCGCTGGACGGGGGGCGGGGGGTCACGGGCGGAGCCTCCTGGGCGACGTCAGGTCGGTCGGTCAGATCAGGTCGGACGCGGCGTAGCGCTCGATCGCCGCCATCGGTACGGCGAGCCAGTCCGGACGGTGCCGGGCCTCGTAGACGACCTCGTACACGGCCTTGTCCGTCTCGTAGGCCCGCAGCAGCACCGGGTCGGTGCGCGGATCCCGGCCGCTGACCTCGCCGTATCCGGAGCAGTACGCGGCCCGGCAGGTCTCGGCCCACTCCGGCGCGGGCGGGTCCGCCGAGAGCGCCGCGTAGTCGAAGGAGCGCAGCATCCCCGCGATGTCCCGCAGCGGCGGATGCGGCAGCCGCCGCTCGGACAGCGGCTTCGACGGTTCCCCCTCGAAGTCGATCAGCCACCACTGGCCGGCCGGCGAGCGCAGGCACTGCCCGAGGTGCAGGTCGCCGTGGACGCGCTGCGCGGTCCAGGTGTGGCCCTCGGCGGCCAGGTCGGCCAGTGCCGTGAACGCCGAACGCAGCCCGGGCACGTGCGGCCGCAGCGCGGGCACCGCCTGTGCGGCCGCGTCCAGGCGCTCGGTCATCCCGTCGGCCATCGACTGCACCTGGTGGTGGGCCAGGGTGACGGTCGGCAGGGCGCGGGCCAGCGCCGTGTGCACCTCGGCGGTGGCGCGCCCGAGGGCGCGCGCCTCGGCGCCGAAGTCCTCGCCCTTGGCCAGCTCGCGCAGCGCCAGCTCCCAGCCGTCCGCCGCGCCCTGCAGGAAGGGCTGCAGCACACCGAGGACGTACGGCTCACCGCCCAGTTCGGCCCGCAGCCACGCCACCGGCGCCGGCACCCGCGGGCAGCCCTCGCGGGCCAGCGCCAGCGGCAGCTCCAGATCGGGGTTGACGCCGGGCACGATGCGGCGCAGCAGCTTCAGAATAAACGTATCTCCATAGACGACCGACGAGTTCGACTGCTCGGCGGTCATCACCCGGGGCACCAGCCCGCCGCGGATCTCCTGGGCCGGGTCCCGCTCGAAGCGAAGCCCGCCGATCCGGGCCTGGGTGCGCATCGCCTCCAGGAGCAGTTCGGCGGGCCGGGGGTCGTACAGGGCCTCGTACACCGTGTGACCGGCGAGCGGGCCCTCCTCCACGTGTCCGATCAGCGCGGGCGCCAGCCGGGGCGGCAGCGCCTCGCGCGCGCCTATGAGCAACTGGTAGCAGTCGCCGGGATGGGATTCCCCGCCCGGCGTGGACGGCTGGTGCGCGCGCACCAGCAGGTGGTACAGGCCCAGCTTGCCGCCCGTGGGCAGCAGCTCGGTGACGGCGACCAGCGAGAACCCGGTGACCGGACGTCCCTTTCCCGCGAACCAGCGCTGCCTCGGCAGCCACTCGCGCAGCAGTGGATCCAGGGACGCCAGGAGGCCGGGACTGCTGGTGACGGTACGGGTGACGGCTTCCGACATACGTCGCGTCCTTTCCCCGGGGGTGGTCGGGGTGTTACTGATGCGTGCCCCGGGTGGGGCGGGAGAAACCGCCCCGCCCGGGGTCGGGCCGACGCCCTACGCGGCGTCCTTGCGCAGCCGGAACCAGTAGAAGCCGTGCCCGGCGAGGGTCAGCAGGTACGGCAGCTCACCGACGGCCGGGAAGCGCACCCCGCCGAACAGCTCGACCGGGTGGCGTCCGTTGAACGCGCTCAGGTCCAGCTCCGTCGGCTGGGCGAACCGGGAGAAGTTGTTCACGCACAGCACGAGGTCGTCCTCGTACTCGCGCAGGAACGCGATCACGGCCGGGTTCGACGACGGCAGCTCCCGGTAGGAGCCGAGGCCGAAGGCGAGGTTCTGCTTGCGGATCTCGATCATGCGGCGGGTCCAGTGCAGCAGCGAGGACGGCGACGCCATCGACGCCTCCACG